>JAAYNI010000042.1 GCA_012520995.1 Candidatus Rifleibacteriota bacterium | reverse complement strand
CGTTGAAGATTTCATTAAGAACTTTTTTCCTGAATTTAATACTATATGCCATAACACATTTTCCTTTCTCCTTCACGAAAGGGGAAATATTGTCGGAAAATGTGTTACCTTTTTGGGGTCCGGATCAGACTGATAGGAAAGCAACCTCTAAAATTCTTATAGAATTTTACTCCAGCCGTTAATTGAAAGCTAAAACGATTAAATAAATTTACTCTTTAGCATTTAATTAACAGCTTTACAAAAAGAAAAACTCTTTTTGCTTTAGTTGCTTTCCTTAAAATACAAAAACACAGAAGCTCAAAAACATAAGCCACAAGTAACCCCTGTGACTTAGCCGTTAATGAGTTTTCTTCGAAGAATTCATATACTATCCGATTTTTGCTTTCAATACACAAATATGGAAGATCTGAAATCTCAGATTTACATTGAAGCTGAGTAAAAAGTTTTTTTGAAAAACTGTTTAAACTGACGTTTTGGCAACTCTTACAGACATTTTAAGTGTCAGATATATGTCATATAAATCTCAGGTATCTGGTCAGGATGGGAGCTATTAAATGCTTCTGCGGTTTTAGATTTGCTTTCTTCTGCGGTTTTATTCAGGCGGTTGGGCGGCGTAAATGGTCAGCATCAGCTCGGCATCGTCAAGCAGCCTGTAGACAGGTCTTTTGCCTGACAGCTCTTCGCTTTCGGTTAAAATTATGGGTACCCCTTCGCCCCGTTTGTCCATTATGAATTTTCGTTTGCTGCCGTATGCGTTAACATTCATGGGACAACGAGCCAGCAGAGAGGTGAGCAGTTCGTTGCGTGAAGACTGGCGTTCTGAAATGCTTTCAATGGTCATCGTGTTCGGAATAGTGCCTGGGGAGAAGATTTCCAGACGGTCTGAGAACTGATGCAATCGGATTTTTGAGCCGTAAATCGAGTAATCCCTGTGGGCTACAGCGTTGACTATCGCTTCAAAGACGGCATTCATCGAAAACTGAGGCGTTTCTATACGGTATGGGGCTTTAGTGGCGAAAACCCACATGTTTTTTTCAACAAACTTGCATGCTTCTTTGATCTGTACATCAAGCGGTCCAGTGATGTCTTGTGCATCAAGCTGATGAGCTGCATTGCGTTCTGCACTTCGATAAAAGACGGCTTGGATAAAAGCGCTGGAAATAAAAGACTCGGGAGCATCCGAAGCCATCAGGATTCCGCCGACTGTTGCTCGCATGTTGTTGTTTTCGTCTTTTGAAATGAGTTTCATCTTTTCCAGAAACTCCATATCAGAAGCAGGTGATAGGGGAGTCTTGAATCTTTCCCAAAGTTTAGGATTCAGATCTTCGGGCGAGGTTTCTGGAACTATCTGTTCATCGAAGCGGATAAGTCTTGCTTGGCTGCGTTGCTGAAACAGGCGTGCCAAGGCATCGGGTTTCATTTCCCGCTTAGAGCTTCCGATACGGCGAAAATAGCCATTAGGACTTTTGTGCACGAACAGGCTGCGGGGCACGTCAATCTTTATGATTGCTTTTTCTTCGCCTTGTTTATCCGGCAGTAAAATCTTTCTTATAATACAACTCAAAGGCGGCTCAATGGAGTCGTTGCATATAGAGCGGAGCCAGCTTTCAACTATGTCGAGTTTCTCTGGCAGTATTCCTTGGATGTCTTTGGTTTTGTCATCGACACCTAACAAGATTGTTCCTGAGGCTGTGTTGGCCATAGCAGCCAGTTCATCTGCCATGGCATTTCTGTGCGGAGCTGTGACTTTGTCGCCGCTGAATTCTACGGTTTTAAGTTCTAAAAGAGAATCTTCGCCCAGTTCTATTTGCTTTAGTAGCAGGTCAGAAACGTTCTTGTTCATCCTCGCCCTCGGTTATTGATAAAAATCGATTGATTTTTTCATTGGTTTATTATCGCTGTCCGCTTTCTATTCTATATTTCAAAACAACTTGCCGCAACTAAATGTTATCTTTGTTTTCAGGTGGGAGTTTTTCAGAGTTCGCGAATCAGCTTTTTACCTGGACAAAGAAGAAGCTCTCAAAGGTCTCTGGCCTATGCTGGAAGCAAGGGGCATATATCCTTTAAACTGGTGACTGGTGGGCGGTGCTCAGTGGACAGAGAACAACGATGCCAGTGATGAGTAGCGTGTAGCCTCCCTGTGTGATAGTGCTGTCTGCGTTATCTGCGGATAAATATTCACTTGCTCTGACTATAGTTGTTGTCCCAAGTCTCGGCGGCTGTAAAGAATACGTCTCACTTCCATAATGTCGCCGTCAACGACATAAAAGATTATGTAATTTTTTACATAGATTCTGTAATATGGCAATGAACGCTTTTTCTTGGAGGGATAGGGCTCAAAGCTCTCGGCATACGGGAGACGCTTTTTGATGGCTTTGTATACATCATCAACTAAGGAATAAGGCGCTGTTTGGTTTTCTAATTGCAGACAAATATAATCGACTATCTGGTTCAAGTCTTTTTCGAAAAGCGGCAAAAATCGCAACTTATACTTTTTCATTAGCCTTAATGCGGTTTTTTACTCGATTGAAAACTTCATCCGCTGTGTGGCGTTCTGTCGTGGCAGCTGCCATATGATCGGCTTCGTCTAGTTTGGCTTCTATGTCCTCGGTTAGTGCTGTATAGTGTTCCAAGCTCATGACAACCATGGTGCCATAGCCGTTTTTTGTTAAATAGACTGGTTTCCCTTCTTTTACTGTTTTTTCGATTTCAGTGAACTTATTGCGTAAATCAGATACTGGCCGAATTGAGATCATTAGAACGCCTCCTTGCATATCATAATTTTATCATAATTCCGCCATTCGGGGTAAAGATTTTTCACTGCCACCGCCCACAACCCACTGAGCGAAGCGTCAGTGTGTTCTGTGGTTATTGGGTTCTCGCTACTCCCTACTCCCTAACCCCTAGTCCCTCTGCGAAGCAGCAGTGTGTTCTGTGGTTTCAAAATTCTTCTGGTGGTTTTAAGCGGCGGTTTTGTCTATGGGTAAAAATTCAATTTTCAGTCTCATGCCCAATCCCTTTGCCAGACGTTGCAAAGTTTTGATAGAAGGGTTTGCGTTGCCGTTCTCGAGCTTGCTTATATCAGCTTGAGCAATGCCAGTCCGTTCAGCCAATTCTTTTTGTGTGAAGCCGCTGGTTTTTCTGGCATCAATCAAAGCTTGCACAATAGTGAATTCCGCATCAAGGTTGTCGTATTCTGCTTTGAGTTCGGGGTCTTTAAGCTGTTCCGCCAAGTAATCTTTAAATTTTGTCATTTTTTGTCTCCTGTTCAGCAAGATAATTTGCCCTATAGACTTTGGCTTTTTCTATTTCTGAGGCAGGGGTTTTCTGAGTTTTTTTGATAAAGCCGTTTGTAAGAATGATCTTGCGGCCTATGAAGAAAAAATAAAGAACACGGGTTATGTCAGTAGCTACTTGAGCACGCAGTTCAAAAATGCCGTCGCCAATTGCTTTGGAATAAGGCTCTCGAAGGAGAGGACCGTTAGTTTGCAACATGACAATTGTGCGAAGCATTTTGGCTCGCATTTTCACAGGGAGGCTATCAAGGAAATCTTTTACAGGTTCTTTGCCGTCACTTGCACGGTAAAAAATGATTTCAAATTCTTGCGGTTTTTTATTTTGCCCCATAATTTAAATATATGGGATTTATCCTATATTGTCAAATGCTCTTCAGAGTGGAAATACCCTTCATATTATTTTGAGAGAGTCTTTTTTTACAAACTTGCTCAAATTTCCGGTATCAGGTTAAACTCTTCATAAGAGAGATATAAACAAACTTGAGAGGACAAACAACAACATGAGCGGAGAAAATCTCTGTTGGCAACGGGATATGCGTGTTGCCTATAAAAGATTAAAAGCCAACTATAAGAAAGAAACCTTTGAATATGAGGATACATTGGCTTTTTTGGAAAAGATTCTCTTCTAAAGAATCTAATGTTTGCCCCGTCTCTGATTAATCACCAGTTCGAACAAATAAATTTGCTCTCTCTGGCTTTTAATCATCAACCTCGTAAAAATATAAGATATTTTTCTTATGTCGTTTGGAGCCAAGGACACCAAAATAAACAGCAACTTGTTTTGCTTGTTTGCAGATAAATTCTAGTGAAAGAATTTATTTTCTATCCATTTTTGCCGTAAAAAAATACATGACTAATGTCAAAGCAGTTATCACTTTCAGCTATTAATAGTATAAATAACAGTGCCATTATTGGTGCCATTTGTTGGCATTGATGCAATACGTTTGGATTAAATGGTACAGTGAAATTAATAAAGGCAAATGGCTCCTTACAGCCTTATATCTGCACGATAGTGCCGTCTGTGTCACCTGCTGATAGAGTGTTTTTAGGTGGAAATCAAGAGGTAAAGCGGCATGTTGCGGGATATTTTTTATGAAACAGCGGAATAGGAAGTTATCCTTGCACTTTTTTTTACTTGTGATATTGTTCGCAAAGTAAAAAAATAAACATAGGACGTAGAACATGCCAAAGAAATCAAAATCGCTTGAGTTAAGAGATTTTTTATATCTGTTGATGTCATCAGCATTGCTGGCCTTTGCTGTAGCAGCTTTTTCAGCTCCGAACAATATAGTGCCTACGGGTGTGACAGGCTTGGCAACCTTGATTTATGCAAGCTTCGGCATTCCTATCGGTATGACCGTTTTGATTGTGAATGTCTTCTTGATATTTGCCCAGACAAAGCTTGTCGGCGCTAAAACAGCCAAAAAGACTATTTTTGTTATAGTGCTTTCTTCTATTATGACAGACTTCCTTATGAAAGTTGTGCAGATACCTGCTGCAACCAATGATATAAATCTTGCTACACTTTACGGTTCTGTCTTGACAGGTTTGGGGATAGGGTTGGCTTTTAAAGCAGGGGGTACTACCGGCGGAACCGATATTATCAATCAGATACTGCAAGTCAAAGCAAAAGTGCCTCTAAGCTATTCGATGTTGTTGAGCAATTCAGTTGTGCTTGCTTTCACCGGTTTTAAGTTCGGTATGAGTGGCGTTCTTTACAGTCTGATTTATCTTTTTATCTCAAGCAAAATACTTGATGTGACTATTGAGGGCATGACGGTTTTCAGAACTGTGTTCGTTATCTCCAATGAAGCTGAAAGAATAGGAACGGCCATAGTTGAAGAACTTAGACGCGGAGCTACATGTCTTGATGGCCGCGGTATTTATTCAGGAAAAAATGTGGGTTTTTTGGTGACTGCTATCAAGAAAGGAGAATTGCCTGCTTTACAGACTCTGATATATTCCTTTGACCCAAAAGCCTTTGTTATAGTAAATGAATCAAGACAGGTGCTTGGTACAGGCTTCTCTAAGCTCCAAGACGAAGTCAGGTTCAACTTTGACGAAGTATCGCTTGCCGAGTATCAAGCAATGCGGGCACAGAAAGAAGAACAGAAAGAGCAAACCTCGAAACAAGAATCCGAGAAACCTTTGTTAAACCACTGAACACACGGAATACACGGAAAAACTTCAAAGATCTTTTCTATCCACAGATGACGCAGACGGGATTTTAAGCATAGCTTAAAATCAGGGTGTAGAGGTTAGGGAGTAGGGAGTAGCGAGGACCAAAACCAAATACCCAGAACTAAACGACCAAACATTATCTTCTATAAAACCTAATGTTACCTTGTCTCTGATTAAAAGCCAGATCGAACAAATAAATTTGCTCTTTCTGGCTTTTAATCAGAGATCTCGTAAAAATATAAAATATTTTTACTTATGTCGTTCGGTCCAAAGGACATCAAAATAAACAGCAACTTGATACGCTTGCCCGCAAATGAGGTTCTATTCGAAGAATTCATTTATTGCCCAATTTTTGCCTTCAATTCAAAAACATGGAAGATCTGAAATATCAAAGACAAAGTAAATTAGAATGCATAGTGTAAGTGTAAAAAGCTGGATAAAATCTAGAAAATAAAATATCGGTTCTTTTTCCGTGTATTCTGTGGTTTATAGGGTTTTTATGTCACAGACCACTAATCACTGTTTTATCAGTGTGAAGTTACGCCAAGTGACGCCTTCTCTGCCTATCTTGTCCGGTTCTTCGTCTCCGATTTTTGTAGTGAAGCCATGAGAAGAGAAAAGATTTTGCCATTCCGCAGGAGTAAGAATATTCATGAGGCGGTTTTTGTCGTCGATCATGTCTCGATTAAGTCCAGGTCTGGAAGCTGGCAAAGAAACAAGACCTTTTGCTCTGGTTTTCAGCACTCTTGCTATTTCTGGAATTGCTTTATTCAGGTCTTCAGTTGTCAGGTGCATAAGGCAAGCTATAGAATAAAAGGCATCATAGCTTGCATCTTCTGCAGGTATTTTGTCTGGCAGAACGCAGTAGATTGCTCGTCCTTTTAATTCGGGATGCAAGATTTGAGCTTCCTCAAGCAGATTTTTTGCTCCGTCGAGGATGTGTACATTGTAGCCGAAGTCAAGCATTAAAATAGCATCTCGTCCCGAGCCCGAACCGATTTCCAATATTTTGGCTCCTGGTTTGACCAGAGTTCTGAATGTTTCATGAAAAGAATTCAGACGTACATTGTCATGCTTTGCGCAAAACTCTTTGGCGTTGTCTTCATAAAATTGTACAGTTGTATTTTTATTCATAGGAGAATATTTTATCCGCAGATTGCACAGATTTCCACAGATATTTTTATTGTAAAAATATTTTTACGATCCGCCTTGTTAGCTTTTTCAGTCTGTGGTAGCCTATATACAGGAGACAACATGCAAAAAGACGAATCAACAATACTTAGTTTAAAAGAAGTTTCGGAAATTTTAAAAGTTAACACTGAAGTTTTGCGAAGGTGGCTCAGAGAGGGCAGGCTTCCAGGCTTCAAGCTGGGCAGTTATTGGCGTGTGAATGCGGCTGACTTGGAACCTTTTTTACGTCCGACAACAGGTGCTTCTTCCAAAGAAAAGAATCCCAGCGGTGTTTCCATGTGTTACAAGTTTCCGAAATGGCTTGAGTTTTCAGGACTGCCTGAGACAATGAATAAATCAATTGATCCCGCGGCTTGGGCCGTTTTCAAAAAACTGGTTGAATTAGATTTTGAAGCGGGAAGGCCAGAGAATCGCCTTGTTTCCTTGGAGCTCTCAGAAATATCTACCAGGATAGGTCTAGAAGAGGATAGAGTTGAAAAGGTTTTTCGAAAACTTTGCGATGACAACTATGTCACAAAAACTTCAAGAAAAGGCGAAAATTACTTTTCCATTGTTACACCTATACGCACACCTCGTCTGATTCTTGATATAGATTATGAAAAAGGCGGAGTGAAGGGCGCTCCTGATTATGCTCTTGAGAATCCCTGTCTCAGAAGATTCTTAGAGTCGTATTAAATATTTAATAGTCATGACAGCAGCAGAACAAGAAGAAATTGTAACAGAAGAAAGCGAAAAAAAACGGTCTGATTTTTTTGAGTTGAAAAGCAACGATGAGGCACAGTTAGCAATGGCTTCTGGCTTTTTAACGCTGGTTTCAGCCATTATAGCGGTTATATCGATTATATCTTTGTTTCTTCAGTTTTCTAACGCGGAACCGGGAATCACCTTTATAAGCATGCAAGAAGGCAGGCTGGTTTTCTTGTTGATCCTTATATCTCTCGTTTTTACCTATTTGAGGCAGCATCTGCAAGTGTTCGTTATGGCTTCATTTGCGCTTTTTATAGGAATAATCAAGCTTTTGACAATCTATGATTCCTTGGCTGTAGAACGAATGGAAGAATATTTTCATGACGGTGGCTATTTCCGCTCTGTCATCGATATTTTAAATGACTCGGGCTCTATGCGTTTCGGTTTTAGCCTGCTGACAGTTTCCTTGTCGCTCTTTTTGTTGTTCAGAGTAGTTTTGATGATTCTGGAAATCAAAAGAGAGAATCTGCAGGCTGAAAGAGAAGCCGCACGCTGAAACCGCCGAAAACATTTCTAAACCACAGATTCCACAGATGGACACAGATAAGGACCTTTAAAATCCGCAGATTACGCAGACGGGATTTTAAGCATGGCTTAAAATCAGGGTGTAGGGGTTAGGGGGTGGGGTAGGGTAGCAAAAAACAATACCCAGGACAAAGAACCCAACATGCTAAAAATTATGCCAAAACTTCGTTTTTGCTAGTCTCCGATTAAAGCGAGCTATTTATCAAATAACTTTGCTGAATATCTCTTTTAAACTGAGACTTTGCAAAAACTGAAATTGTTTTTGCATCGCATTAGTTTCTTGAATGCAGATTCTAAGAAGCAGCGGATGGTAACCAGTTCAGTGGGCAAAAAAGGATATTTTGTTCTATCCTTTTACACTTTGCATTCTACATTTTACATTATAGAAACCAGGCACTGTGATGTTAGCATTTTAATAGTACAAGTTAAATCCACTGATTTCTCTAAAAATATTCAAGAGATGAGAGAAAAATGGGGGGATAAAAGACAAATGAGGAGATTATACAAATGAAAGCATTGAAATGCCCTGCTTGTGGAGGACCTCTTTCGAAGGATGCAGATGAACAAAGCTATTGTTCATATTGCGAACAACCCTTTGATGGACAAATAAAGACAGAAAACCAGTCGTGCAGCAAATTTAAGGTAAAGTCTGTTGCCGTTCCTTTGATTGTTTTGGCTTCAATGCTTATTGTTTATTTCGTGTCTTCAAAGGGCGAAAGAAATGAAACATCTGCACTTGAGCAAATGTCAGCCAAATCAGATACATCACAAAAATGGAAAATAAGAGGGGATGGAGACAGGATAATAGTAAATTTTTATGATAAATCATCTGACGATTATTACGGAAGAGTTCTTGACGATTTATTTTCTTCCAGTGCTTCTAAGAGCAAGAGCTTTGAGCTATTGCTGGAAGAGGTAAAGAGCAAGCTTGAAACAACAGGTGAAGGGGTCACACAGAAAGCGATAAATGAAGAGT
>JAAYNI010000041.1 GCA_012520995.1 Candidatus Rifleibacteriota bacterium | reverse complement strand
CATACCATTGATACAGCAAATGAACAGTCCCTCAATACCGACCGCTTTTTGGCACTGGTTAAAAAATACACAGAAATTACAGAGTTGGATGCAGAGATTATTCGAGAGTTCATTGACAAAATTATAGTATTCAAGGCTGAAAAGATAGATGGTCGCAGAACCCAGCGGATTCAAATTTTCTATAACTGCATTGGCGCTATCGACTTACCAAACTAAACGAAAAAACGGCATAGCCGAATATCAACGACTATGCCGAATTTTTCAGGAATTATAAATCCCTATCTGACCGCTCGAAAGAGGGCTTTTTTGTTTTAGAAGTTTGCAGCTAGGCTGTTATCAGGGCTGTTCAGGTTCGAAAGTTTCGTCGATAATGCGAGTCAACTCTTCAGGGTCGATGTTCAGAGCATCTTCAATATCTTCTATGCTTTTCAACTGAGCGAAACCGTAAAAGCCTTCATCGTCAAAGAACCAAGCGCCTTGGAAACCGTAATTTATAAAATACTTGCCTTCGTCATCCTGAGCGAGGAAGAAAATAGCCCGATCTCCTTCTTTTAGGGCTACATCATCTTCATACTGCGGACTGGTATTTACGATAATCATTTCTCCGTCAACAAGACCTTCGCCATAAAGCACGTTTTCTATTTTGATTACATTGCTGGAAACTACTTCATCGCTTGCAAAAAGCTTGTAGGTTCTGACTTTCATGACAGTTGCTTTTGCAATCACGTTAGAGCTGTGTACCAAGATTGGAAGCTCAACTATTTCTGTCATGGCTGTGGCACTTGTCAAAGCGGATAAAATTAAAAAGCAGACTAACAAAAATTTCTTCATAAGAATTTACCTCCTGAATGTTTATCGGATACTTAGGGCAATTTAATTGCTGTCAGCATACAAGGATTGGTTTGTTTTTCTTCTCCTAGAAGGGATGTCGGTGTTTCGCCATAGTCATGTCCAGGACACACCAGCAGGTGATCGGGCAGGCTATATAGCAGCTTAAGGCTTTTAATAAGCTCATTAGGAGAGCTCTCGGGAAGGTCATCTCTCCCGCAGTTTCCTACGAATAATGTGTCTCCTGTCAGAAGATATTTGTCGTTTAAAAGAAGACACACGCTTCCTGGTGAATGTCCTGGAGTGTGTATGCATTCAACCGCCACAGAACCTAACATGACTTTGTCGCCGTGGTTAATCAAGGCATCTACAGATACGTTTCCGCGAAGAAGACGTTCAGCTTCAGGGTGGGCGTAAACTTTGGCTCCGGTATGTGACTTGAGAGCTTTTGTTTCCTGTGTGTGATCGTAATGATTGTGTGTCAAAAAAATTGCCGTTAGATTGATATTTTCGTCTTTGGCTATTTTTACAAGTTTTTTATAGTCAAAACCTGGGTCTGTAACAGCCCCTTCTCTTGTTATTTCATCGGCAAACATGTAAGAGAAGTTTTCCATTGGGCCGACTTTGATTTGTTTGAAAATCATAAAGAACTCCTTTTTACCACTGATAGGGTTTGCCTTCAGAAAGACACCATTCAGCTGCTTCTCTCCATGACTTGTCGAAGGTCTTTCGATCGACTTTGAATATCTGTTGCAGAGATTTTTCAAAGGGTTCTCCTTTGAGGTTTGCCTGCATCAGCTTAAGTATATTGGCGGTTCCTTCATTTTTATTGCTTTGTTTCATCAGCCAAGCTGTCATTAAATAGCTTTGAGCTTCTTCTACAGCAATATCTGCGGGGCTGCTGTAACGGCTTAGAATAGCTTTGTTCAGCTTTTCTTCACTTAAAAAAGCTGATTGCGAAGTTTTAATTGAATGATTTGCTGCTAAAAGCGTATGACTCAGAGGCTTCGGGTGTTCAGAAAGTATCTGCGCTAATCCAAGAGCCAGCCAATTGGAGGTATCGTTGTTTTTCATTTCGGGGAATTTCTCTCTGAGGAGGGCTCTGGCTGAGGCAACCATCAAGAGATGTCCAGGGTAAAGGCTGGTGGTTTCGCTGAGATGTGTTTCAGTGGCATCAGGATATATGGAAAGCAAGAAGCTTTTAATCATGCCGTAGTCTCTGTAATTTTCAGAAACTATAATTTTATGAGCGGCTGCATCATAGAGAACTATGGTCGGTCCATATCGCTCTTTAGTGACAACTTCTGCTGATATGTTTTTTCCTGTTTTTAAGATATGTTCGATGTTTGCGCAGGCTGTAGATATTTCTCTGTGGAAGTAGTCTATGTTTGCTTGGCTCATTTCGTCAGGGAATTTAATTAAGGGTTGCCCTGCAACAGATGCTTGTTGAATTGGCGGCTGATTGCTTAATTGTTGTTCAGTCTGTTTTTTTTTTGCTTCAAAATCTGGCAGGTCAATTGCGGGCGAAGATTTATAAACGGAAGATCCGCTGAATATTACAGAATTAAGCTTGCTGCTGATTTTGGCATAGAGTTCCTGATTGAGCGCCATAGCCGGAAATTCTGACAAAACCTTTAGAATGTCGATTCTGTCAGGATTTTGTTCAAAGCCTTTTTCAAGCCATTTGATTGCTTCCGTATTATTGCCGAGCGAGAAGTTGTAGAGAGCTGATATATAGCAATACATGCTTCTTTCACCGGCTTTGGCTCGCCATATGGCTAATACCTCTTGTGCTTTAGTCATGTCTCTGGCTATTATAAGGGTTGTTACATAAAGCGGATATGCCTCAAGGTCATTGAAAGGCAAATAAGAGGGCATATCGTCAATTATCATGCGCGCTTCTTGATATTTTCCGGACTGAATTGCAAAAAGTGCTGCTGTCAAATAAACAGAGGGAATGTTATAACCTCGTTTCATTGCATTTTCAAGCCTTCGGGAGGCTTTTTCCGGTTCGTCCCGCTGCAAGAGATAAGAGACCCAAAGCAGGTCTATTTCCGGGTTGCCCGGTTCTCTTATTCCGGCTTGCTGCAACGCTTCAGCTGCTCCTTCAATATTATGCATTTCCAGCATTATGCGGGCTTTTGCTATGTATCCCCCTGCAGAGCGCGGGTTGGAAGTATTGTAATTGTCAACTTCGCTCAAAACTTCCTGCCAGCGGTCTAAATAATAAAGAGCGTTCATATAGTTGCCGACAGAAGAGGCGGGGTGTGTGTCCTCTATCATCGCTTTAGCAAAAAGAGCATAAGGTTCGTAAGGATCTTGCGAAAGAGCTGCTTTTGCGGTTTGAAGGGCATCAGCGTTTCTGCCAAGATAATATGCGCACATCGCTGTTAGACCGGAAGCTTCCGGAGAGGGATATTTTTTTTCAAATTCTTCGGAAAGCGCCAGAGCTAAGTACAACTGTCCACGCTCAATGGCTTTAAGCATTGTTTCTTTGTGAAGCTTGCTGTTTGAAAGGGCTTGTGTGAGCTTCGGGAGAGAGGCTGCTATATCGTAAAGATGTTGCGGCAGCTCGGCGGGATTTACGGGTATGGCGGTGGGTTCTGATGGCAACCTTGATAAATAACGGGTTGCCACTTGATTGCGTTTTGAAAGTGACTCCGCTTTTCTGAACCACTCAGCGGCCATAAGGACGTTTCTGTCTTCCAGTTCTATCAAGGCTAATAGATTTAGAAGATTCGGATTTCTGCTTCCGTCAAAAAAAAGTCTCAAGGCATAGAGTCTTGCGGCTGCTATATTGCCGGTTGCAATAGCTTGTCTTGAGTTTTTGTAGAGATCGTTTTGAGGTCTGCTGTTAGGTGCTGAAAAAGCTTCTTGAGCATCTTTGAGCATTTCGGGATTGGCGAACAGCGGTGGGAGCAGAGCAAAAATCAGAGTTAAAAGTAAAATATTTAAAATCAGATTTTTTTTCAAAGCTTCTCTTCCTTTGAACCCAAGTCAAGCGGCTGTGATTTTTGGAAAATACAGCCGGATTAGTTTCTGAGACCAATAAAAATCTATTAGCTATTAAAAGTTTAAAAGTGCAAGCCTGGAGGGTATTTAATCTGAAAAGAGACCTGGCGCCGTTATTAGGCACAAGGTCTCTTTTTAAGACAGTTTTATCTCTTTATGTTGTAGAAGCTGTCCAAACCGTTGAATTTGGCTGAGCAGCCGAGTTCTTCTTCAATAGCGAGCAGTCTGTTGTATTTTGCTATTCTGTCGCTTCTTGAGGCCGAACCTGTTTTGATTTGACCGGCATTTACGGCTACTGCCAAGTCGGCTATGGTTGAGTCTTCAGTTTCGCCGGATCTGTGGGATATTACACATGTGTAACCGGCATGTTTGGCCATTTCTATGGCATCAAGAGTTTCGGTAAGTGTGCCGATCTGGTTGAGTTTAACCAGAATTGAGTTGGCAACGCCTTTTTCGATGCCCTGTTTGAGACGCTGTACATTGGTAACGAAGAGATCGTCGCCTACCAGTTGAACTTTGCCTGCTGTTTTATCGGTAAGGATTTTCCAGCCTTCCCAGTCGTCTTCAGCCATGCCGTCTTCAAGAGAGATTATGGGATAGTCGTTGAACCATTTGATCCAATAATCAGCCATTTGTTCAGGTGTTCTCACGGATTTATCTGATTTAGAGAAAATGTATTGTTTTTTCTCGGCATCAAAGAATTCTGTAGCGGCGGGGTCAAGAGCTATAAAAATGTCTTTTCCGGGTTTGTATCCGGCTTTTTCAATAGCTTTGATTACATATTCGATAGCCGCTTCGTTTGAGGGCAGGTTGGGAGCGAATCCGCCTTCATCGCCTACTGCTGTGCTATAGCCTTCTTTTTTGAGAATGGCTTTAAGAGCGTGAAAGGTTTCTGTTCCCATTTGAAGGGCTTCTGCGAAAGATTCCGCGCCTGCGGGCATGACCATAAACTCTTGTATATCTATAGGAGCGTCAGAGTGAGCGCCGCCGTTGAGTATGTTCATCATGGGAACAGGCAATGTGCATGCGTTTACGCCGCCGATGTAGCGGTAAAGAGGCAGACCGAGCGCATCGGCTGCGGCTTTGGCTGTTGCCAGTGAAACGCCCAGAATCGCGTTGGCGCCGAGGTTGCCTTTGTTCGGTGTGCCATCGGCATCTATCATGGTCTGGTCTACGAATCTTTGATCAAAAGCGTTTATGCCGACAAGTTCTTCAAAAATAATTTCGTTTACGTTGTCAACGGCTTTTAAAACGCCTTTGCCTAAATATCTGCTTTTGTCTCCGTCTCTGAGTTCTACTGCTTCATGTTCGCCTGTAGAAGCTCCGGAAGGAACGGAAGCCATTCCAAGTGAGCCGTCTTCAAGTTCGACTTCTACTTGTACTGTAGGATTGCCGCGGCTGTCTAAAATTTCTCTTGCGTGAATGTCTGTTACGTCATATGGGTAGTAGCACATCTGATTTTCTCCTTATTGCTGTATAGAAATCCGACAATGGGATTCTATCACAAGTTTCTAAAGTTTTAAAGCTTGGCTTTTCCTTGCTATGATAAGCGCGGAAAAGGGTTATTTTTTTGAATAGTGGTTTCTTATTTCTTTTTTGAGCGAGCCTGCGCCGCTGCTGTGAATTTTCAGGAAAAGCTGGTGTTTTTCTATGCAGGGTCTTACTTGGTAAAGAAGGAGATGTCCGGCATAGCTTGTGACTACTACTATTAAATCGGCTCTTCCGACTATTTCAGCTGTTCTGGCTTGGCTGATCGTGTGGTAGCCGTCATACCATTCGTAGTCTTCGTATTTTACTCCAGCTTCTTTCAGGACTGCGGCATAGTGATCTCTTCCTACGCCTCCGAAAATTACGACTCTTTTGTTTTTCAGCATATCATTGACTGAGTATGCTGATTCATCGGGCAAGGCGTTAAGGTTTTGGAGTTCTTCAAGCAGCTTTTGGTTTTCTTCGGCCAGCTCCATGAAGTCTGTTCTCAACTCGGCATCTTCCAGGAGGGTTGCTTTAAGCTCTTTTTCCATGGCGTTGACTTTGGCTTCTGCCGAATTCAGCTGTTTTCTGACTTCTCCCGGATTATATTTTTTGAGTTTTTGCTCCAAGTCGGCACATTCGGCTTTGCAGAATCTTTCCGAAGCTTTTGCTTGATCGCAGGAAATTTGAAGTTCTTCGTTTTCTTCGCGCATTTCTGCTATTTGCTCGCGAAGTTCGGAAATTTTTTCATTGAACTCGTCTGTTTCATCCTCCAGCTCTTTTTTGCTTTTTCTAGGTCTGGTAGAGTAGTAGTGCTTAAGCACGAAGTGATGATGCGTGTATATGTCTCTGATATCCTGCAAGTAGGAAATATAAATCTCTTGTTTTGCGGAGTCCAGGTCTTCCGAATCCTCAAGATCTTTAAGGAGCAGTTTTATAAGATTTTTGCCTTCTCTGTAGGTTTTATCCAAGTCATCATAAAAATCGGGTCTTACGAGGTAGATTTCTTTGCTCTTGAAGAAGACTTCTTCAAGATATTTAAAATTGTCTGCATCCAGAATAGCCCATATTTTGTAGACATCCTTCTCACATGTTTCGTAGCGGAGATTGTCGAGTATTTCGTTCAGGGTTTCCAAGCGTTTTTCCCTGGTTTCAGGAATTTCATCTTCGAGTATTTCTGAGCAGGTGTTTTCTATATGTTTAATCAGCTTTTTGCAGGTTTCATATTCCAGAGTGTTTAAAAAGATTTCTGTAATAAGGCGTTTTCTCTTTATGAAATGTGTTGTGAAAACTCTTTTGCTGCCGCCAACTTCAGCTTTCGCTATTTGCATCGTCTGGTTGAGCAGTTTTCTGGCTCGCTCTTTTTCTTGAGAGGTTCCGTCAGCAGCTTTTGCTGCTATCTGTTTCATGTTTTTTGTTTTTGCGTCGAACATCTCCATGACAAATTTATGCTGCATTTCTCCGTCGATTAATATGTCTAGGAGATCTGCGAGGAAAAAGGCGAAGTCTTTTCCATGCTTGTCGTGCATGGCTATGAAAAGTTTCTGGATTTCCCAGTAACGGTCGTGAGGAGTCTCGGTTTGAGAATTTTGTTTTTTGTCGGCTCCTTTGACTATATCTTTTGCCAAGTTTTCTATGCCGCCTTTAGGAGTTTGCGGCGTTTTAATTCCTATGAGTTTTTCTAATTCGTTTAATTTTTTGTTGTCCAGCATGTTTTCTTTCTCACTTTTTTATATGACTCTGTTTCCGCCCAGTTCTTTGGCTCTTTCAAGAGATTTTGAGGCCATAGTGAGGAGATCTGAGGGTTTTTTTGCCGACTTTAGCAATATGGCAGTTCCGAAAGACATAGTCAATCCGACAGAGCTGTCGCCTACTCTGAATCTTGTGTTGGCAATTGTTTTTCTCAGTTTTTCCGCTACTGTTTTTGCGCCTTCCAGAGGCGTTTCGGGGAGAATTATTGCCATAAGATCGTTTCTTGTCCTGGCTGCCAAATCATGTATTCTCATTTCGCCTGCTATAATAGCCGCGATGTTTTTCAGCAGACGCTTTACTCCTGCTTGTCCGTATATTCTCTCCATGGAGGAAAAACCGTCGATCTCGCCCAAGAGAACGCAAAGAGGGGTTTCGTGGCGAATTGCTCGATGGTATTCTTCTGCGAGGCGGCGCATAAGAAATGTTTGGTTGGCTGCTCCTGTAACAGGATCCGCAGTGGCCTCGTGCAGAAGTTTGGCTCTGGTTATAGCTGTGGTGGCTTGTGATGCGAAAACCTTGAGGAGCTGTTCTGACTTGACCGTGAGCAAAGGAGACAATTGCTTTGAGTCAATGTAAAGAACGCCTATTATCGCGGAAAATTCTTGCAGGGGCAAAACGGCGATTGACTCTATGCCTGTTTCTGCTAATGTTGTTGAAGGGCTGTCCGAGGGAAAATTTCTGGCGGGTCCGATTGCTGCGGTTCCGGTTTCGAAAGTTTTTTTGATTATCGGCCAGATTGCTCTCATTTCTCTGTTTATGTCTTTTTGAGAGAAATTCATGTCCGCTGCCGGCTCAAGCCTGTTAAGATCTTCGTTGAAGAGCAATACTAATGCTCTTTCGGCGCCAGTGACGGCTAAGGACATTTCCAGAGTGAAATCTAAAAGTCTTGAGAAACTGGCTATGGCGTTTATGGCATAACTTATATCCAGAACTGCCGAAAGTTCTCTTATTTTTCCGACCAGCTCGCCTTCAAGAGATGAGAGAGCGTAATAATAGTCGCGCGGAATCTTTGTTCTTATGTCATCAAAAGCTTCGCGCACATAGGTTTCGTTTCTCGCCAGAAAATATGGAAAGAATGTTTCGGAATAATTTTTTTCTGATGTGACGCTTGCTTCTTTGGAAAGGGTCACGAAGACATCCTCTGACATTTCTATGATGCACTCTTCCGGAATAACGGTTATGAATCCGGGTTTTATTGTTTTGCCGTCGACTTTTGTCCCGAAAGGACTCTGTATATCATGGAGTGTCAAATCGCCTTCCGAGTTAAATCTGAGGCGTATCTGTTCAGATGCTATGCCCATTTTTGTTATTCTTATTCCGGCATCAGGCGAGGTGCCTATTGTGATGCCGTCGTCGGTGAGTTTCGGGCTTCCTTCGTATAGAACGTTTCCTTGTTTGTCAGTAATAGAAATCTTCATTTGTTTCTTCCTTTTGCAGAGGAAATGATTTTCTCTATTCTGCTCTTGTTTTGTATCGGCAGTGTTTCAGCTAATTTGTTTAAGTAGGGCAAATCGCTTCGCGCAGAATATGTTGATAAGTAGAATTCCAGATCGTCCGCTTCATTTTTCGGGGAGTTTAAATAGTATTTTGTCAGAGTTTTAATAGCAGATTTGCGAGGTTTTGCCATTGCATGATAGACTTTGGCTCTGGATTTAATTTGCGGCGGAATTTCCGGTAATGTTAATATTTTTTCGATAGCATTAGCATTTTTCTGATAATAAAGAGCTTCTATGGCTGCAACTCTGACAGAGAAGGGTTCCTTTATATTTCCTGCAACGGCTGTTAGCAGTTCGCCTGAAAGCTCTTTTGGGAATCCGCTCATAGAGTTGATGGCGACGATTCTGGCTTCAGGAGATTCTTCATTTAGGCAGGAAGCGAGCATGGAGAAATTGCTTTCCATGTCTTTTTGGAGGGCTTTTTTTGCCATTGAGGCCACTTCAGGCTCTTCGCTTTCGGCTGCTTCTGTCAGGAAAGGATAGAAAGAAACGGCCATTTCGGATTGGGAGGCGAAGGAGACAAGAGCTTTAGGGAAATCTTCGCTTAGTTGTTTGGCTATTCTGAGTATTTTCTTCAGAAGGTCGGGATCGCGGTTGCGCCAAGCCATTTTCAAGTGAACCAGGGCTTGTTTTGAGGTCGGATTGGCCAAAAACTTGAGAAGTTCTTTGCCGCCTATGTTTTGTATGCCTGTAATTGCGTCTTCAATAAAAAGGTATTCAGAGAAGGAGCTTTCTTGGCTAAGAGAATTGTTGAGGGCTTTCAGCATGTGAGGCAGCAGGAACTCCAGTTCCGCCCTGTAGGCAAATGCCAAGGGAGCTGCGGCTTGGCTGAGTTTCGTGCTTTTTCGGAATTGCGATTCTATTTCGCTGCTTAGGCTGTTGGCTATTCTCAAAGCTCTTTTATCCGAGCATTCGAATTGAGATCTGAATAGCAGGTCTGCCAGCATTGCCAAGACTTGAGGTCTGTAATAGGGTTTTGAGCGTTTTATCGCGATTATAAGTCTTTTTAAAAGTTTCTTTGTGTGGGAGCCGCCATACAGAAAAAAGTAGCTGAGGTTTTCCAGCGCATATTTTCTCATATGAGAGGGCATTAGATGGAGACTGTCCAGCAATACCGCCACTGAGTAGCCTCCCAGATCTATGAAGTTTGTAATAAAGGTTCTGGCAGATTTTTTGTTCAGTTTTTCGGCATCTTTGAGAGCTTTTGCGAGAAGCTCTTTGTTTTTTGGGTCTAATTTTAGTTTGTTTTTTTTCATGATTAGCTATGTTTTTTTTTGTTTTGCGAGTTTTTAAAAAATATCGCCCAAGGCCATGAGACGTTCTCTGGCTACTTGAGGCAGTGTCGCTATGCGAAGCATTTTTCTGATTTCATTTTTGATTTTTTCGCGATGGGAAAAGCCAAGGGTTTCTTTCAATACTACGAAGGGCAGTATTGCGTAGAGAGAGTCTATTTGTAAGGCTTGTCTCCAGCAGACTGAAAATTTTGCGACCTTGAATTTTATAAGAGCTGAAATAGCTGCCATGGCAAGGGCTTCAGGATGTTCGTTTGACATTTTTAAAACAAATTCCAGCTCTTTCTGGGAAGTATTGAAATCGGCGGCATAAAAGAAGGCTTTTGCAAAAAGCAGATGATCTTCTATAAAGTTTGGAGCATATTCTCCGATTTTGGCGAGTTCTGCGGGAACTTCGTCAAATCGTCCTGCAGCTATAAGGAGTTCTGCTACGGAAACTACTTCCACAAGACTTGTGAAACCGTCGTCAAGAGTTCTCCATGCTTTGATGGCTTTGTCGTGCTCGCCCGTAAGCAAAGCGAGTCTTGAATACCAGAGCAAGACTTCTTCGTCTTGTTTGCCCAGAGTAAGAATCTTTTCGAAAGACATCTCGGATATGCGGAATTTGCCGCGCCTGAGAGCTGTGTAGGCATAGAGAAAAAGGGCGTGGGGGTCGTCAGGCAATTCGTTCAGGTAGGCTTCAAGTCTGCGGTCGGCTTCCGGCATATTGCGGTTGAGAATACAAAGCTCTATATGGGCTATTTCAAGTTCATGGAGATTTCCAAGTTCTTCTTTTGCCGAGGTGATGGTTGCTGTGGCTGCGTCTATGTCACCGGATGCGGCCAAAGCTCTGGAGAGATCTACTCTGAATTTTGGTATGACCGGATAGGTCAAGACCAGCTCCGAATAAATTTCCGCAGCTCTGTCAGCCGCGCCTGATTGCAAATAAAGAGCAGCCAGCTCTCTTACGACCAGTGAGTCGCCAGGATGCTTATGTCTTAGCATTTCCAGTTCGTAGAGGGCTCTTTTGGGAACGATATCGCCTGCGTATAGCGAGTCAAGTATGTCAAAGACTTCCGTCTCGCATACTTCTTCGCCGATCTGCAAGCTCGGAGCATTCTTCTTTTTGAGAACGGGCAATCTTCTGGAGATTTCTTCCAATTTCTGCTTGAGAATGGGAGCGTCTCCTATATTTTCTATGCCGTCTTTAAGGGTTTTTGCAGCCTCTGCGAATTGGCCGTCTGTTGCATAAGTTTCGGCAAGTTTGGCTATAATGGTTTGATCGTTTCTCTTAAGCAATACGGCTTTTTTTAATGCGGCTGTGGCTTTGTCTTTGTTGCCCAGTTTTATTTGGCAGTCGTAGATGCCTTTGAGAGGAGGCAGTTCATCGGGTCTCAAGGTTGATGCGTCTTGAAACAGCTCAAGAGCTTGTTCGTATCTGGCGAGCATCTTGAGATCTCCCGCAAGTTCAAGCAGTTCGTCATAGTCGGTTTTGAGAGCATCCGGTTTTGAGAGCAGTTTGGCGGCTGCATCTTTGAACTTGCCCATAGCTCTGTAAATATTGGCTATTGACCTGTTTATGTAAATATCATCGGGACGCAGTATTTCCGCCTCTTTATAATGTTCAAGCGCTTCTTCGTAGTTGCCGAGTTTTGCCAAAATTTCTCCTGCGGAAGTGAGAACTTCAGGATTGTCGGGGGCAACTTTGGCTGCTTTTATTAGAAGCTCTGCGGATTTGCGTGGCTGATCCTTGAAGCTGTAGAGCTTTGCAAGGTTTCTTAGAGCATCCAGCTCGTCAGGGTTTATTTCCAGCAGCTTTTCGTATTCAATAACGGCAAGCTCTACGCTGCCATTTTCTTGGGCTTTTGCCGCTTTTTCCAAAAGCATTTCTACTTCAGTGGTGTGCATTGTCAGAACTCTTCTTTCCTAATGTAGTCACTGTCGCCTGCCGGGTCATTTTTACGCAGGTCTTTGTATTCTTTGTATTTGGCCAGGTTTTCCACCATAGCTGCATAGTTTTCTACTTCTTGCGGGGCACATTCTTCGAACTTGGAATAAGCTTCGTAATATCGGAAAAAAATGCTGGCGTTTGTGTGTCCCATTTTATTTTTGGCCACAAAAGCTTCTGTGATTGGAATCATGAAGCTGTCTTCTTTGCCCCATTCCCATTCAAGAAAAGGTGTTTCGAAATCGTTAAGGTAATCGCAGTATAGGAAGAAAACGGCGTAAGGATCATAAAGAAGTCCCATTATTTCGGCCAAGTCTTCTTTAACCGGCCGCCTGTTGCTTACTGCTTTCGGCAAGCCTGCGGTAGCTATGACTGTGACTCCTTCGACTGCGCTCAGGCTTTTGAGTTCTGAGGAGAGAAAATTTGAAGAGTCGTTGAAAGTGATAGCATGCTGGTTTTTGTGCTGTATTTTGAAAATGGGATCTATTATGACTGCGACTTCGCCGCCGCGTTCTAAACGAATTCTCTTTGTTTGGCGTTTTATATCATCTATTGAAAGACGGCCTGTTGATTCGTCAACTATTGTAAGGCGGTCATCTACTTTTTTGACAGCTTCTATGGCTTTTAGGCGTTGATCTTCAAGGTCGGGTCTGACGGAGAAAGGGTTTTTCACATAGTCTATCGGGACTTTTCCTGCTTGAGCTGTTATTTTTGTTAAAACGTCAAAACGATTCAGATCCAATGTGAAGAAAATGACGTTCAAGTAGGGGTTCAGTGTTACCAAGTCCCAAGCTAGCTGAGTCGCGAAAGTGGATTTGCCCATGCCTGCACCAGCTGTGATTAGATAGTATTCTTTTTGGAATCCGCTCAGGTTATCCATTAAAAGGGGAAAGTTGGTTTTAAGGCCTAAATAATGCTTGTTGGCAAGTCGCCTGTCTGCCACCATTTCTTCCATGGCGTTGAAATTGCGCTTTATGGTGCTGATGTAAGTATGACTGCCTTTCAGCAGAACTTCTCTGAGTTTGCGGATACAGTCGTTGAGGATTTCCAGATGGTCTTTTTCCTCTGAGAGCATGCTTTCGGAATAGTGCAGCAGGTGTCTTCTGGCGGAGTGCCTGACATTTCTGGCTCTGATTCGTTCAAGGGTTTCCTCTATGTCTTCTTCTTGCCGAACTCCATCTTTGCTGAAAGGGGATATCATTAATCCGTTGATTCTTTCTTCGCCTCCTGCAATATCCAGCAGAGTTTTTTTTCCTGACTTTTTGCTTAAAAGTTTTGCTGTGAGATCGGCTAAGGTAATATTGCCGCTTTCTTCGAATGTTTCAAGCATGGCAGAGAGCAATACTTTGTTTGCGTGAGAGCCTTGAAAATCGTCTTCGGTGAAATGGTTTTCTATGAGCTGTCTGCCTATCATAGGAGGATCAAAGGCCAAATTTGCGAGGACGATCTCCTCGTCTGTTTGCATTTGCGACAGATAAACGGAAATATCAAAATTAGGGTTGTTTTCAGACAATTGCGGTTCCCCCCTTCAGCAGTGATATTTTAAGGCAAGAGAGAGGCTTATGTCAATCTCAAAAACAGTGCTCAGTGCTCGGTGTAGACAGAGAGGGCGAGTATGCAGGTGATGAGTGGCGGGTGACGTGTGGCGAGTTGAATGTTTGGATTCAAACACTGAAACTGATAAGCGGTTTGAGATGTTGCTAAATAATTGAAAATCTTATAGAAAAGACAAAACCCGCAGGCTTTGTGTGCAAAACCTGCGGCGGTTAATCTGAAGTGTAAAGCGGAAGTAAGTGTCGGCAAACAAAAGTTCGCTGTTTCTTCCGGTTTTATCCTCTCTTAGTTTAAGCTCGTTTCTATTCTTGTTTTTTTGCCAAGCTGACTGTGAGTTTTCTGCCGCTCATTTCTTGACCGTTTTTGCCGTCAACGGCTGCTTCTGCTGCAGTTTGCTCTGAAAATTCTACGAATCCGTATCCTCTCGACCTGCCGGTTCGTCTGTCCTGAATTACTTTGGCGCTTATGACTTCGCCGAAGCTTTTGAATGCTTCTTCAAGCTGGTGGTTGTCAACGCTGAAGGGCAGATTCCCGACAAAAATTTTAGATGGCATGCTGAAGGTCTCCTCTAATACAATAAATCATTAGGAGGTAGAACGCCTCCCCTCTATATTCAGTTTCCAATATATCTTTATAAAGATCAAGTTTTTTATCCTTAAAATTGCCAAATAAGGATAATTATATTAGGATTTCTGCAATATATAAATTTTTCAAGGCGGAGGTCTTAAATGATTGGCAATATTGACGTTTCTGCGGCTATGACAATTAAGCTGGATGATTTTCTTCCTGATTATCCCAAGTTTGAAAAAGGCATAAGAAGAGCCCCCGACAGAGGATTTAACCTCAGCAAATCTGATACTATTACGGCTCTGAAAAACGCTCTGAGATACATTCCGGAAAAGTTTCATGACCAGTTGATTCCCGAGTTTTTGGAAGAACTGAAAACTCACGGCAGAATATACGGCTACAGATTCAGACCTGAAGGCCGCATTTACGGCAAGCCAATTGATGAGTATAAAGGCAAATGCGTGGACGGCAAAGCCTTCCAGGTAATGATAGACAACAACTTGGATTTTGCTGTGGCTCTTTACCCCTATGAGCTTGTAACCTACGGCGAAACAGGCCAGGTTTGCCAAAACTGGATGCAATACCGCCTTATCATGAAATACCTTGAAGTTCTTGATGAAAACACTACTTTGGCTGTAATGTCGGGGCATCCCCTCGGACTCTTCAAATCTTCTCCTACAGCTCCCAGAGTAATTATCACAAACGGTCTCTTTGTCGGGCTCTTTGACAATCAGGAAGAATGGCACAGAGCCATGCAGCTCGGCGTTTCCAACTACGGACAAATGACTGCCGGTGGTTGGATGTACATAGGTCCGCAAGGCATAGTTCATGGCACTTTCAATACCTTGGTGAATGCAGCTCGTTTGAAATACGGTTTGAAAAATGATGAACACCTTGAAGGCTATTTGTTTGTCTCTTCAGGCTTGGGCGGTATGAGCGGCGCTCAGCCGAAAGCTATGGAAATGGCCGGCGGAGTGGCTGTTGTCGCCGAAGTCGACAGAAGCAGAATCGAAACCCGCCTTGAACAGGGCTGGGTTCAGCAGGTTGCGGATACTCCGAAAGAAGCTTTTGATTTGGCGGCTGAATATCTCAAGAACAAAAAACCTCTTTCTGTAGCTTTTCATGGAAATATAGTAGATTTGCTTGAATATGCCGCAAAAGAGAATATAAAAATCCACCTGCTTTCAGACCAGACTTCCTGTCATGCTGTCTATGACGGCGGTTATTGCCCGCAAGGATTGACTTTTGAGGAAAGAACCAAAATGCTGGCTGAAGACAGAGAAAAGTTTGTGAAGCTGGTAGACAAGTCTCTTAAAGCTCATTTCTCAGCTATTAAAAATCTGGTTAAAAATGGCACCTATTTCTTCGATTACGGAAATGCCTTCATGAGAGCTGTGTACGACAGCGGAGTCAAGGAAATATGCAAAAACGGACATGATCCCAGAGAAGGATTTATTTTTCCTTCATATGTCGAAGACATTATGGGACCCATGCTTTTCGACTATGGCTATGGACCTTTCAGATGGGTGTGTCTCTCAGGCAAAAAATCCGATTTGGCTGTAACAGATAAAGCCGCTATGGAATGTATCAATCCTGATCGCAGAGCTCAGGACAGAGACAACTATATTTGGATCAGAGATGCGGAAAAAAACTCTCTTGTGGTAGGCACTCAGGCCAGAATTCTTTATCAGGATGCTGACGGCCGCACAAACATAGCTCTCAAGTTTAACGAGCTGGTCAGAAAAGGTCTTACTGGCCCCATAATGATCGGCAGAGACCACCATGACACAGGCGGCACGGATTCGCCATACAGAGAAACCGCCAACATCAAAGACGGAAGCAATATTACTGCAGATATGGCTGTTCACTGCTATGCAGGCAATGCGGCAAGAGGCATGAGCTTAGTGGCTCTCCATAACGGCGGCGGAGTAGGCATAAGCAAGTCGATAAATGGCGGGTTCGGACTGGTTCTGGACGGCAGCGAGCGAATAGACGCTATTATCAAATCCGCTATGATGTGGGATACTCTTTGCGGTGTATCCAGACGCGCTTGGGGCAGATGCGAAAATGCTTTGGGCGTGGCTGCTGAAGTTAATAACCGAAAATCAGGCACTCATATCACTTTGCCTTTTATCCCAGATGAAGACAAAGTTCAAAAAGCGATCGCCAAGATCTTCGATTAATTTTAAAAGACAAAACTATTCACAGATTACACAGATGAACACAGATAAGAACCCAAAAACTTTAAAATCCGCAGATGACACAGATTTACACAGATGAAGAAAGCAATGCTAAAAAATTATATTCTATAATTTTTGATCGTGTCTCAGTTCAAACGAGCTATTTATCAAATAACTTTGCTAAATATCTCTTTTAAACTGAGACTTTGCAAAAACTAAAATCGTTTTTGCATCGCATTACTTTCTTAAACGCAGATTCTAATAACCAGCGGCGTGTAGAATATTTTACCGATTTTTATTCTAAAATATTAATGCAAATCAGTATCTGCTTAGTAATATAGGCATCTCGAAATTGCTATTGAGCAAACGAACGCTGTAAAAATATTTATATTTTTATGGAGTTTAGTCCTTGCGCGCCACTCGCCACGTGTCACGCGGCACTGATTTTTAAGCTGAGCTTAAAAATCCCATCTGTGTAATCTGCGGATAAAAAATGTTATTGTTCTTTTTCCGTGTATTCTGTGTGTTCTGTGGTTTAGAAAAGTATTTTGTTTTCGTGGTTTCAAAAGGTTTTTGTTTCTGTGAATTTAAAAATAATGGCGGTCGGCTTTTACGGCGAGGGCAACTTAGGCGATGAATTAATACTCTCAGGACTCTTAGAGCTTTTGCCTAAGAATTCTGAGGTTTTTGTCACTGCAGGCCATTCTTTTGTCGCCGATAAGCGGCATAACTTGTCAGCCAAACCAGTAAAAAGGCGAGGTTTTATCGCGGCTTTAAGCTTTTTTAAAAAGGCTTTTGCTTGCGATTTGGCAGTTTTTTCCGGCGGCATTCTTCAAGATGCTTCTCTAGAAGGAGTCACATTTTATGCTTTGCGCATGTTTATTGCAAAGCTAGCCGGCTGCAAGGTTGTGCTTTTGGGCGCAGGTTTAGGTCCTTTGAAAAGCCCTCTTGGAAAACTTTTTTCAAGAATTGCTTTGAAGTTTGTTGATAAAGCTTGGTTGAGAGATTCATACTCGCTTGAGCTTTATAAAAATCTGGGAGGAGAATCCGGAAAGGCTTTCAGAGGCACGGATCTTTCTTGGGGACTTTTTCTTTGCGATTCTATTGAGCCGAAAAAAGACGGTTTGTTATTGATAAACCTAAGACCTTTTAAAGATTTCAATATTCCATCTGATTTACTTCCGAAAAATCTTAATGGACAAAAAATATTGCCTGTCGCTTGCAGAATGGAAGACAAAGTATTTTTGGAAAAGCTTTACGAACAAGAGGCGGTTCTTGTAAAATCTCTAACCGACTTTGAAAAGCTTTTACGAAAGGCTGAGAAAGTTTGCGCTATGCGCTATCATATGGCTTTGTTAGCAGCCAGAAGCAGCTTGTCTTGCAAGTTTGCTCCTTATGACTCAAAGGTTTCCGAACTTTGCAGAGAGACAGGGATCCCTGATTTTTCTTTGAAAAACTCAAAGTTTGCGAGTGCCCGCAAGGGTTTTTCAGAAGAAAACTGCTTCATTTTCAATAGAATGAAGCAGGAATTAAGAGAATATATTAAGGAAAATTTTAAATAATGAGTTTTTTGACTTCTTTATATGCTTCTGTAACCAAGAGTGAGAGAAAGTTTTTCGACTGTTTTGATTTTTTGAAATTTTCCCCGGAAGCCAAGGTTATTTCAGTCGGCAATCTCAGCACTGGCGGCACAGGAAAAACCCCTTTGCTTTTGGCGTTGCTGAAAGAAACTGCAGGACGAAAAAGGCTTGTTTTGACTCGCGGTTACAGGTCGAACTATGAACGCAGCTATTATGAGCTTTTGTCTGATGACAACCTCGTAGAAGGGCTGACTGATGAGTCAATTCTTATGCACAAACATTTTCCTGATGTGCCAATACTGATAGGCAAAAATCGGGCTCATTCTGCCAAAATGGCTCAGATAAAATTTAAACCGGAACTTATTTTTCTTGACGACGGTTTTCAATACAGACGTTTAATGCCTGATTTAAACATAGTTCTTTGGGATGCCACAATCAGCGACAAATATGCCCGTCTTTTACCTTACGGGCGTTTAAGAGAGCCTATGGAACGTTTGAAAGAGGCGGATGTTTTGATGTTGACCAGATGTGAAAGTGTATCCTCTGAAAAAATAGATGCTGAAAAAAGGCGTTTGAGAGAATATGCTTCGGATATTCCAATAATCAAGGTTATGACCAAGACAGAAGGCGTTTACAATGGAAAGGGAGAGGCTTTGGAAGAGTTTGCTGACAAAAAATTTCTGGCTCTCTCAGCGATAGGCAATCCAAAAAGTTTTTATGCTCAGTTGGCTTCTCTGGGGATTGAGCCTAAGATTCCGGTTGAGTTGAGAGACCACCACGCTTACACAAAAGAGGAAATTGAAGCTTTTGGGCAATATTGCCAAGAAGAGGGACTCAAAATGATATGTACCGAAAAAGACTTGGTAAAAATACCTGAAAAACTTCGCCTCAAGTATGATATCCACCATTTGAAAATAGTTTCTGCTCCGCTATCAGGCCTCACATTCACTGAGGAGCTTGAAAAAGCGGGAATCAGAATGTGATAACCATTTTGGCGTTTATAACTGTAGCTGAATAGGCATCGCCAAGGGCGGTTTTGTCGGAATGCACTCGTTTAATTTCGCCGTCAAGCATTGTATCGGCGCCAATAAATTGCGAGAAGGAGAGGCCGTATTCATATCTGCTTCCATCTTCTTTTTTCTGAACGTTTTCTATATCAGTGTGATTTGCGAAGAGTTTATATCGCTTATTGAAGTTTGCCGGGGTGTAGGTTGCAAAGACGCGTTTTTCAAACTCTTTTGAGGGGGTTGCCGAGCTTATGTTGTCGTGCTGCAAAGCCATTCCAACAGTGAGTTTTGGAGATAATGCCCGTTGAAGATCCAAAATCTTGCTTTTGACCGTTTTGTCGTTTTGGCTGGCGTAAATGTCGTCTTCTTCGTAAATCTCATATGAAAGTTCAAGCTTGTAGCCATTTTTCAGCTCACTGTTGATTTGCAAAAGCTTCCCTGTGTCGTCTAAACGGCTTTTGCTGTCATTGTTTATGCTGTAACCTTTGTCATATTCCGCTATGACCATTATATTTTTCAGAGGAGTAAACTTAAGTTCATAGGTTTGTCTGTCTATTTCAGAGATATTCAGCTTTGTGTGCTTGTCATTGATCTCGCGTCTTCTCAAATCCACATAGGCTGAGATTCTGTCTGTAATGCGATAGTCTGTCATAAAGCTTGCGGTGATTTTCTCGACCGGGTTTTCAAACCTGTTTATAACCTCAGTTTTTTCCTTTTCTGAAGTAGGCAGACTGTCAGGAACTATATAATCTACGGGATCCAATGAAGGATCTCTTGTGATTTTCGAGGTGTTTTCTATCTTGTATTTAAGTTGCGTTTTTATGTCTTGAGTGGGCTCATATTTTATGTTTGAGTCGATTATGGCGCTGTCATTTCTGGAATTATTATAAAAGTCATCTTCGCGTCTGAATTGGAATTCGCCTCTGGCAGAGAATTTGCGTGAGGGATCGTAAGAGACATCCAAAGTCCAGTTGTTGGTTTCAGATCTTGGCCCTTCGCTTACGAATCCGTCATCGACCCTTATCTCGGAGACAGAAGCGGTCCAGCTGAAGTTGCCGGCTTTTCTGGAAGATGCGTTGGCAAAGGTTTGAATGACTTTTGAGCCTGAGGCTATGTTTATGGCATCGACATATTCCACAAGATCGTATTTGGCTTGAGTTTTAACTGCTCCGAAAGTTCTGTCATATACAGCGGCAGCCGTGTTTTTAGTCAGATCGCCTTGTTTTGTAGCAGATAATTCTCTGTCAATCTGCTTGCCTTTGCGTATTTCGAATCTTTCTTTGTGTTTTTCACGTTCAAAGATAATGCCTGCGTTTCTCAGCTCCAAATCAACGCTGGATTCAGCCGGGTTTTCATCCAGGTTTGTTTCGGTTTTTTCGCCTTCTGCAAAAATGCTCCAGAAGTTGCTTAGTTTAAAAGTCAAACGCATGTTTGTCAGACGCACGTCATCCATTGGACCTCTTTCGCCCACTTCTATTATTCCCTTTTCTCTGCCGATTGCTTTGAACCCTGCCTCAGAGCGTTTGTGCGACAAATCTGCTTTCATTCGGGAGCTTTCTCCTGTCAGTTCTATTCTTCCCGCATAGGCTTTTTTAGTTTCGGGAGCGCTTGGCAGATTCTTTTTGTCCGCTTCGAATTTTGACTTGGCTATTTCCCCTTCTAATGAGAACTGCTCGGAAAGTTTCCAATGGAAATCGCCAAAGAGCAAGTCATGGCTCATAGGAGTAATCTGGCTTGTGGAACTTGCTGTATCACTGTCGGTTTTGTTTTTGCCGGAGGTGTCGTCAACTTCCTTCAACCAAGTGAGAGCCAGTTTTCGGTTTTCGTCCTTTTTATATATTTGTCTTGTGCCATACATATTTCGTTTGAATGGCATGGCATCTTTGGTAAGTTCATATTCGACTACTATCCAAGAGGTTATTTCAATAGGCAGAACTTTAGGCAAAAATTTGATGAGACCGTCGTCATAGTCTATTAAGTAATCTATGCCCCTGGTTATAGGTCTTCCGTCAATTGTGATTTTTTCCGAGTTTTGTAAAACAGGAGACCCCTGCAATCTGTATTCTTGCTGTTGACCTGCTCCTCTGAATTGCTCGCGTCTAGATACGCCTTTGGATTGAGCGAATATGTACATGGCCTCGTAATTTTTGGTGAAACGGCCGTGAGCCAGTATGCCTCGAGTTTCTTTCGGAAAGACGGAAAGTTCGGCGTTGTCTATTTTGAATTGAAAATCACCCAAGACCAGATGCCATTTAGGCGTGTTTATATCTACAGTGAATCTTCTGTCCTCTGTTTCGGTGTCATCCAAGACGGCGTGAACTGTCGCGTTTTCTGTGATGTTTCCATTTATTTCCAAGTGAAGGCTCTGGTCTATCTTGCTTCCAGGGTGCGCGTCCGGATATTTGGAAATGAAGTGTCCTACATCGCCGGAAATATCTGATCTCTTAAGATCGAAGGTTTTGGTTCCTGATATGTTCAGATTGTAGCCTTTTTTCTTGGGTTTTTCTGTTTCACCCCAGAAGAGCTTGGCTTGTTTAAGAGCTTCGGATTGGCTTTCTTCGTCGCCCATGCTCTTTTGAATTATTTCTAAGTCTTTTTGCCGTTCCGCCAGTTCTTTTTCATCCAATTCTGAAAGTGATATGTCTTCTGTTTCTTCCGGCAGATCTATAATCTCAAGCTCTATAAAGTCGTCTTGATATGCCAGAGTGGCGGTATCGCTGCCTATTGTGCCTTCTTCGCCGGGCGTAGAGGTTTTTGTCGGCTTTTCCTGGTCAGCAATATCTTCTGTGAAGACTTTGTCAGCAGAGGTTTCATATGAAATAGCATCTTCGGCAGGAGTTGCTATTTCGGGTTCTGTTTCTTGAGTTGTTTTTACATCAGCGGGTTTGCTGTATGATATTTCAACTTCTATAGGTTCGACAGTTATATCATAGGCGTATCCGCCTTCATAAAATTGAGCATCGGAAGGTTCTACCAGAAAAACATCTTTTCCGTGTCCTCCTGATGTTGAGCCTCTAAGTTGCGCTTTATGCTCTTCAGTTAAAAGTTCGGCGGATTCTGCGACAGAATTCTTTGTGTCTTTTTCAGTTTCATCAGAAATGATGTTTTCAGCATTTGAATTTTCTTCTTGCAGCTCTGTTTGAAGACTGTCCGAGGCTTTTGCTCTGTTCAGGCTTGCCGTCATAAAAACAGCGGCAATCAGGCAAAAAACTGCCATAGCGGTTGCCGCCGCTCTGTTAGAGTTAATTTTCTTGGCAAGCCAATAGAGGTGTTTCATTTTTTTTCTTTTGTCGATCTGGGATGAGAACTTTTATGTATGTTTCTGAGCTCTTTGGTAGAAAGATGTGTGTAAATTTGGGTTGTTGATATGTCTGCGTGTCCAAGCATTTCTTGTACAGCCATTATGCCTGCTCCGCCCTCAAGCATATGAGTCGCGCAGGAATGTCTGAAAATATGGGGTGAAACATCTTTCCCTAAACCGGCGGATAAAGCGTATTTTCTGATAATTTTCCAAACTCCCATGCGAGAAAGAGGATTGCCTCTGGAGTTCAGAAACATGGTTCTTTCGGTTATGTCTTGGCAGAGAGTGTTTCTTGCTTTGAAAAGGTAGCTTTGCACCGCTTCAAGAGCCAGATCGCCGACAGGCACGACTCTTTCTTTGCCGCCTTTTCCTTTTACGGATATGAATTCGCCTTGGAAATTGATATCGCCTATTTGAATATCAATGAGTTCTGATTCGCGTATTCCTGTTGCATAGAGCAGTTCCATCATGGCTTTGTCTCTGATTCCAAGAGGCTTGGATGTATCAGGCTGTTCAAGAATTAATTCCATCTCATCTCTGGATAAGACTTTAGGGAGAGGTCTGCCTGTTTTGGGTCTCTCAATGTAAGCCATGGGATCGAAATCTATTATGGATTCTCTTTGCAAAAACCTGTAAAAGCCGCGCAAAGCGGAGGTTTTTCTGGCCATGGTTCTGGGCGAGAAGTCTTGATCGTGCATTTCAATGCTGTAAAGACTGAGCAGGTTTTCTACGCCTGGTTTTATTATGTTTCTTTCGCGTTCTTCGGCGAATTTAATCCAGTCTTCGAGATCAGAGCGATAAGCCGCAATGGTCTTCTCTCTCAAGCCTTTTTCGACAGTGAGATAATTCAGGAATTGTTCCAGCAATTGGAAAGACATGTTTGCTCCGTTTTTTATTTCTTTGTAAACCTATCGGAAGAACCCTGGGCAAAAGTGAGCGCAAAAAACCATTTTGAAGCACGAAACAAAACACGAAATAAGAAAAACTTTTTTTTTACCGCAGAATACACTGCTGCTTCACAGAGGGAGCAGGGGTTAGGGTGTGGGGAGTAGTGAAATTGTTTAGAACTCAATCGCTGAAACTAATAATTTCTTTAAGTAGCTGATAAACAGCTTAAACTCTGACATAAAAAACTGCTAATGCCTATATGCCATAAATCAAGAGAAAAAATTAAAGAAACAAAAAATTATCTAGCAGAATATATCTTATAAAAGGCTTGCAAATATTTATTATGAATCGAAAAGCAAGTATTAGGCTCGGACTTGTCTTTTACTCCCCCCCCTAGGCCCTACGCCCTACTCCCTGATTTTAAAGCTGTGCTTAAAAATCTTTCCGGTATGGTTAACTATTTTTTTGAGCTTACCGAAATAGCAGGAGAACAATTTTCATAAAATAAATGAAAGGACCCCGGGTTCCATGAAAAAACGGCAAATAACTTCAATCCTGATTGCGGGGCTTCTTCTGCCTGCGACACTTTTCGCCAGTAGTTACTACAACGCTTATTCAATGGCTCCGCCAATATTGTCTCAGGATGATATATTGTCGTTCGATGCTATACCTATGCCGAAGCAGAGAGGCTATCAGACTTACACCGTAAAAAAAGGAGATACTCTCGGTTCTATTTCGCAAAAGTTTTTTGGCACCACAACCAAATGGAAACTTATCGCAAGCGCAAACAATATAGAAAATCCTGCCTCTCTTCGTCAGGGACAGGTTATAGATATTCCTACTCTTTCACTTGAAAAAGGACAAGGCACTCTCAATAGACAGGTTTATCAGACTCCGGTTCCTCCTTCAGCTGATGCCGCTCCTGTTTCAAAAGCTCCTGTAAGAACTCAGAAGCCCGTCGTTTATGAGCCGGTGAAAACTCTTCCGTTGCCCCCTGTGAGTCTTGAAGACCCGGTGATTTATTCTTCAGGCGGTTTGCCTCAAATCATTTTGCCAGGCGAATCAGAAAAACTGAAACCAGCGAAGGAAAACTTCGTTTCCTTTAATGGTCTTACAGGCCTTATAAATACCTTTTCTTCCTATACTCTGGGCGAAAGCGCTTTTTCGACAGGTTTCGGTATGAAGTGGAACAAGGTCGTCAAAAGAGAAGGAGAACGCATGGTCAGCGGTGAGGACGGCGATCAGTGGATTTTCCCCATATTGCTGACTTATTCGGCTGAGAACTTTGAAGTTGCCATGAATATGCCTTTCGAGTCATACGATATTTATGCTCCTCTCACCTACAACTTTGTAGACGGCAGTGATTCCGGTATGGGTGATATAGAGCTTCGCTTTAAATTTGTTTCCGAAAATGAAAATATGGCTTCATCTTTAGGGCTCGGCGCTATATTTCCGACCAGCGATATTACTATCGGCAATGTTGAAAGTGACAATGCTTGGGAGATTTTTGCCGGTATTTCCAGCAAGAGAGAAACGGGCGGAAATGTCCACCTTAACGGCGGATATCAGGCTGGTGGCAGTAACAGCTCTCGAGATGGGGTTTTCCTGAATGCCGGCTTTGATTACAAGGCCAATGATTCTTTCACCTTTATGGGGGAAATTAACTATTATAACCTTGTAAACTCAGGCAAAAGCACTGATTTGACTCTCGGCTTGAGATATCACGTCAAAGAAGGCATGGCTATAACAGTGGCTGCTCCTATATCACTTAAGAATGAGATGTTCTTCGGATACGATTACAGGTTGCAGTGGCTCTTGCAATACCACTACTAGTGCTTTGTTGCATTTAAAACTTCCTTTTAAAAGGCATCTTGCTCTACAATAAATCATTGTTAGCAGCTGCTAAGATCGCACCGTGATGAGTGGTTAGTGGCGGGTGGCGAGTTAATTGTTTAGACTCAATATTATAGCCAAAGACTGCTTTAAGAAGCTCATAAATAATCGAAATTTTAAAATTTAAAAAACAGAGAACGAAACTTCAAAAAAAATGTTCAATATAGTGAACTTTTACCTGCAACAAACACTTGGAATTTCTAACTTTTAAATAGCTAAAATTATAAAGCGGGCTGAATTTTTTGTTTCAGCCCGCTTTTGTTATAAAAAATTTATTAAATAATAAATATTTCAGTTATTTATTGGCATCTTAAAGCAGTTATTAGTTTTAGTAATCGAGTCTAACCAATTCAACTCGCCACTCATCACTTGCCACTAGCATTTTCTGCGCCGTATAACATTAAGAATTGGCAGCATTTGCATTTTAAGGTAAAATAAGGCGAATTGATGCCTTTATGAAGTTTCTGGTTCATTGGCGATGCGCATTGTGGACAAAGCATTTTTGTTCCTCCCTAGTTTCCTTTCGAAATACATCGGCAATAGTCCGGGAAAAACTTAGCTTTTTATGAAAAAAAATATTTTTACTGCTCTTATGCTAATAAAGACGGCAGCGATCTGCCTTATCGCTTTCTCTGCAATACTGACTTTGTTGCTTTTTTTTGGCATTTTAACTTTGCAAGATGTCAGGCAATCAGAGGCAGAATCAGCTCTTTTAAAACAAACAGAGTTTTGTGCGCTTGCAATACAAAATAACCTTAAAAATTATGAAACCGCTCTTGCGTTTGCTGCTTCTTTGCCTCAACTAAAGCAATTGCCGGAGAATCTTATGGCGGTTCGTTTAATAAAAGCCGCTCAGGATTTTTCTGACGCAAATCTGACATCTTTCAATTATTTTTTGCAAGACTTGGAGCGTTATAATTACAACAAAGAAGAACGTCTTTTACAGATAATAGACTTTCCAAAAGCTTTTTTAAGAACCTTGATCTTCAGAACCGATTCTCCTTTTTTGATTAATTTAGCTTCTTTTTTTATAAGCGACAGTCATATCACGGATCTTTTTGAAAAACGGAAGAAGCCTGTTTCATCCAAAGAAATCTCATTGTTTCTTTCCGGAGTTTCAAACATGTTTTTCGAATCGTTTTCTTCGGATATTTGGGGCAGAGACTCTTTGAAAGCAGAATTTATAGACAGAGAACAAAACCTTTCTCAGAATTCTGTGAGACCCGCCGCTGAAACCTTTTCAACGCCTTTGCTTGAGAAAATTGCTTTATTAGAAGAGGCAGAAAAGGTTCTTTCGTCTCTTTTAAACCGTTATAATATGAAAAGCCTTTTTCTTTTGACCTTATCTGGACAAAAGATTTCAGCATTAGGCAGTTTTTCGGATAATTCTCGTTTCCGTAAAGAAGCTTTGGCGGCAATAAAAAAAGGTTCATCTTTATTTATTGGTGATATTTCCCAGGATAATGATTCAGAGGCTTATTTTGTTTCTGTTTTTTTGCCTGTACGCGATCTTTCGAGAAATCTTTCTTATTGTCTTGAAGCGCGTCTGCCTCTTTTAAACGATAATTTGATGCAGTTTTGCTCAAATTCCGGGGCAAGTCTCAAACTGTATTCTTCGCAGAGCAATTCTTCAAGCTCTTCTGTCGGCAAGTCGGGCGATTCTTTCAGCTCATCTCTTCCTTTGTTCTCAAAGCGCGGAAATCACTCTGACTCCATGTGGCTTCAGTTTGAAAAAAAATGTGAAGTTAAACCACTGAACAAAAGACCATTCATATATTTTATTATACTTGAACTTGTCCTGCTCTTTGCATTATCCTTTTCTATACATAAAGATATGCGTAAAATGGAAACAGGTGGCAATGAAAAAAACTAAATTTTGGGTTCTGCTTTCAGCATTTGCTTTGTTTGCTTTACTTCTTTTGCCGGCTGATGCCCGCGAGAGAGCTACTACTTATATTTCAAAAGGAATAAGACTCAAGGCTTCAGGTGATTTGGCCGAGGCTGCCGAAAATTTTGAGCAGGCTCTTTACTTGGCTTCAAACAAGACAGAGAAAAGTCTCGCTGCTTTCATGCTCGGAGATACCAAGGTAGAGAATGGCGATTATGCCGAAGCCGCGGCTCTTTTCGAAGAATTCATAGCTTTGGGAGTTTCTCCTGAAGAGAAGGCCGAAGCCTGCTATAAGCTGGTTCATATTCATACCGCAACCGGAAATCATGAAAAAGCCCGGAATTGGTATTCAATTATCCAGAGTGAGAATCCGCAAAGCCCATATCTGAGCTTAGCCGCCAATATAATGAAAACAGCAGGGCAGGCGCTTCCGGCTCCTGTAAAGAAGCAGGCGATTCAAAAGTCTCCGTCTCCTAAAGAACCTCAAAAGCCGTCAACGCCTCCTGTTCAAAAAGCCGAACCTGAGAAAGTAGCTGTTCAGCAGCCTCAAGCTCCTCGAACTTCTCAAACAGAAAAACCGCAGGCTCCTAAGACTGCTTCTCAGCCTTCTTTACAACCGGTTCAACAACCTGTCGCAGCTCCAAAATCTGTTTCTTCCGATACGGCAGCTCTTATAGCTGAAGCTTTATATAAGCCCTCTCTTACAGCTGATCAGCAGGCTAGAATGATTACCGAGATTCTCTCTTTGCAAGATCAGCAAAAAGAACTTTCAGGCAAATCAGGAGAAGCTGATGTTATAATGAAACTGGCAGCAAAAACCTCAGAATTTGGTGAAATTCTTGAAGCCTGCAAGCTTTACGATTCTATTTTGACTGCCCATCAGACAAGTCCTCACGTGGAAGAAGCCTACTACCAGTCTATCAGACATAGAGCTCTTTTGGGGTTGCATGATGCAGTTTCTGCATGGGGCAAAGCATTTGTTGCAGGTTTTCCTGCTTCTTCAAGAGCCAAGTATGTTGTAGCCTTGATGGAATATGCAAAAGCGGAAGGCAAAATAGATATTGCCGAAGCCAGAAAAAATGTTTCGGCGGCTAAAAAAGCTGAAGCTTCGGCTGCTGCCAAAGATTCTCTTAGTTTAGAGGATGCGGACGCTTTGTTGAAGAAAAACCCTGCTTTCCAGAAGGGCTTGGAACTCATGAAAAACGCTGAATATGAAAAGGCTATGCAGGAGTTCGAAAAACTGGAAGCGGCTCATGCTCAGGCGCCTGCTCTCTGGTGGAACAAATCTCTTATTTACATACAGAACGAAGATTTTTCGGAAGCCGAAAAGACCATTTATCGACTTCTTAGGCTAGACCCTGCTAATGAAGACGCAAAATCGCTTTTGGGCTATACTCAGTATCGTCAAGAGAACTATGGCGGCGCCAGCGCTACATACGAAGAGCTTGATTCAACTGATGAAGACGGAATTGATTTCTACGACTCGAAAACAGCGTCAGAAAGACTTAAAAAGGAACTTTGAAAGGAAAGAGAGTTAAACAGATATGCAGAATGTTGAAAAACTCAATAAAGCTATAGGATTTATGGCAGAGGCTGAACAGGAATCCCTGAGAGGCTCTTGGGGTGGAGAAAGAATAGCTTTGCTTAAGGCTATTGAATTGCTTAAAGCTCTTCTTACTGAATCAGAAGCTGAAGCCGTGACACCCGCTATTCTTTCGCAGGCGGAAACCAAGTTGAAAGATTGCCGTTCAAGACTTAAAGTTGCCGAACAACACCTTGCTGTGGCTCATAAAGAGCGTGGCATTCTTGAAAGTTCCTATAAAAACAGGGAAGCCGCTATTGCAGCCTTTGAAGATGCTATGCGTCTGACAGATGCTGAAAATTTGGAACAGCTTGAAGAAATCAAAATTCTTTTGGATAAAGAGAAAATATTATTACGTGACAGCCAGATGTATAGAAGACTGACTCCGCACGTTAAACGCGGTGAACAGCTTATTGAAGTTGGCAACTATGGTGAGGCCATATTTGAATTGGATACGGCTTTGGATATTGCAAGAAACCTGCCGGATGATCATAAGTTTAAACTTTACGTAAACGAACTTTGTGACGAAGCCAAGATGGTTGTCTTCAAAACCTATTTGGACAGTATTGCCCGCTCTTTGGAAAAAAATAGATATAGAGCGGCTCACAGACAGCTTGAAAAGGCTGCTTTTATAAAACCGAGCGTTCTGGAAGAGGAAGAAGAACAACGCTATCAACAGATGCAGAACACCATAAATGAACGCATCAGCAACGAGGAAGAGCTGGAAGATGACGAAGCCCGTTCCGGGGACTGGGAAGCTGCTGTCAAGGACTATGAAGAAGCCTTGTCTCTTTTCTCTTCTTACTCTGCAGCAGACCCTCTTATGCCGGCTTTCCAGAGCTCGGGAAATATATATGCAAGCCAGTTTGTAGCGGCTAAAGAAAGATTGGCCCGTCTCTATGAAGAAAGAGCTGACGGATTTGAGAAAAAAGAGCAGAACAAAAAAGCTGCCAGGAACTATAGAGAAGCTCTCAGACTTCTGTCTAAAAACAGCCGTCTTTACAAGAGAGTGTTGAAAAAATATAAGAAAGCCCGAGCATCTAAAAACACTGACTAGTGGACAGTGGACAGAACTTTTTATCCACAGATGGACACAGATTCACACAGATGAGGGCAAAATTGGTCAAAAATTGCATTCTGCTACCGCATAATCACAATTTTTGTCCTAGCCTCTGATTAAGGACAGATGCCTAACAACAGTGGGGTGTGGGTAGTGTAAATTGTTTTAGAACTCAATATTGCAAGTAACAACTGCTCTAAGCTGCTGTTAAATATCTCTCAATCAAGATTTATAACTGTTTGCCGGTATCTCAGAGCATTTGTTTTAATAGCTTTTTTGAAGCAAACGAGACAAGTAAAAATATTCATGTTTTTATGTGAGCATCTTCTCGAACTTGGATATTTAGAAAGCTTTATTAAATATCCAGATTTAAGAAGAGGGTCACAGTAAACATCGTAGTATGTTGAGTGTTTGGTTCTTAATCTGTGTAATCTGTGGATAAATATATCCTGAAATAAAAACAGTGCTAATCATGAGTGAATACGAACTTTCAGACAGAATAAAGAAAATTTCCGCCAGGAACAGCATGCTGTTTCCAGGGTGGGAATTTATATTGGCTCTTCTAATAGCCGCAATTTTCTCGCTTTTCTTTTACTACGGCTATTTCAATACTATCGAGAATGCCACATTAGATTTCAGATTCTCTACCAGAGGCGAACTCCCGCCTTGCAGAGACATACTTTTGGTAAACATTACGGGCGATTGCTTGGATGAATTGGGCAATTGGCCTTGGCCCAGAGAAACCCATGGCAGGCTCTTAGATGTGCTTCGCGACTCTGGAACTTCCTTGGCGGCTTTTGATATCATTTTTTCTGAGCCTTCCCCATACGGAGAGAAAGATGATAAAGCCTTTGCTGATGCAATACGCAGATTCAGAAAAGTCGTTTTGCCGCACAATTTCTCATCTGAACTCGTTTGGGATAATGAAATTGGCGATTTCAAAAAGCAGGTTGCAATAAGCAGGCCTGCGCCTATTCTTGAAGAAGCTGTTCCATACGAGGGCTATATAGACATAAACTATAAAGACTTGAACCCGGACGGCGTAATCAGAAAGCTGAAACTTCTTCAAAGCACCGATAAGTTTTACAGCTGGATATTCGGCTTGGCTATAGCTCAAGCCTATTTTGAGGCTGAACCTGAGCTGAATGATCTTGATAAGACAGTCAAGATCGGAGGCCGCACTCTCAGGTGTGATTATTCCTATGAGCCTGCCGCCAAGAAAGGCATGTATTCTTACTTGGTCAACTATTCGGGTAAGCACAACTTCTTTTCTTCTTGCACTTATGCCGATGTTCTGAACGGCAGAGTGCCTTCGTCTGTGCTGGCTAAAAAGGTTGTTTTGATTGGCATGACTGCTGAAGGTGTTGCGGAAGATCTGAAGTTTTCGCCCTACGGCGGGATTCCTGGTGTGGAAATTCACGCCAATCTTCTCTATGATATCTTTCAAAACAGGATCTTTACCCGCGTTTCTTATACAACCGCTATATTGCTGATTTTTATGTTCGCGATGGCGGCAGCTTTGTTGCTCTGGCGTTATCAGGAAATTTGGGCGGACTTGTTGCTTTTGGCGGCTTCTCCTCTTTGGCTGCTTTCCGCTCTTCTGCTTTTCTATTATGATTATGTGCTCATAGTAACTCCTGTGGCTATTATGTTGCCGGTCATATGGGCAGTTACAAGGCTTATTCAGCAATTCCAGGAGCTTAAAAGAACCAACAGCCTTTTAGTTAAGAGAGTCAAAGAGCTTGCTGTTATCAACGAAGTTTCAAGAGCGGTGAGTTTTATGGGCGACTTGGAGAAAACCCTCAACTCTATAGTTGAAAAGGGCATTACCGCTTTGAATGCTGAAAGAGGCTCTATTTATCTGTTAGACGGCAAATACGAAAAGCTTGTTGAGAGAGCTGTTCTTACAGCTGAACCTGACGAAAAAGCAGAAGCCGGCTCTGATATCAAAGATATGTTCAAGATGGGCAAAGGTATAGCCGGAGAAGTCTTCAGCTCAAATCGTCCTCGCTTGATACAAAACACCCTTCATGATAGAACTTTCTCGCAAAGCGGCAATGAGAAAAGCCTTGTTAAGTCTTTGATTTGCGTGCCTCTGACTATCCGTGATAACCCGATAGGCGTAATGAACCTTTCAAGCAGTCAGGCTTCCGCTTTTAACAAAGATGACCTGAGAACTTCCGTCATTCTGGCAAATCAGGCTGCAGTGGTAATCGAAAAAGCGAGGCTCTATAATCTTGCGACAGTCGACGGTTTGACGGGACTTGTTGTTCGCAGACATTTGGAATCCAGAATGGAAGAAGAATTCAGACGCGCAGCCCGATATAAAACTCCTCTTGCCTATATAATGACTGACATAGACCACTTCAAGAAATTTAACGACACTTACGGGCACCAAATAGGCGACCTTGTTCTCAAGGAAGTGGCTACTTTGGTGAGAGAAGTCGTGAGAGAGACTGACGTAGCTGGCAGATACGGCGGAGAAGAGTTTGGCGTTTTGCTTACTGAAACAGAGCCCGATGGCGCCATGCAGTTTGCCGAGCGTCTGAGAGCAGCGGTTGAAAGCGCTGTTTTCGAAAGCGAAGCCGGCGATTTGAAAGTCACTATAAGCGTAGGCGTTTGTGCTATTCCGGCGAATAATCCGAAGAGTATAGCCGAGATGATCAAGATGGCTGACAGCGCTTTGTATGTGTGCAAGAGAAACGGCAGAAACCGTGTCGAGCGTGCCGATGACGAAACTTACGAATCAACTCTGGAAAAACAATAAGAAACCCCTTGTGAAACCACGAAAAACACGAAAAACACCAAAACCTTTACTAAACCACAGAATACACAGAATACACAGAATACACGGAAAAGGATAGAGTTGTTTTGATAGGTTTTTCCCGCCACTCGCCACCCATCACGCGTCACTGTGCGATCTTAGTGCCTGCCAACGATGATTTATCGTAGAGCTGGATGTCTGTTAAAAGGAAGTTTTAGCTGCAACACAGCACTAGTAAATGAGAAGGCCGGCGAGACCGATGGCCAGCAGCATCTTTATGGGATCCAGCTTTTTGATTATGCCTGCGAAAGCCAGAATAAAAATCACATAGCTTTTCCAGTCTATGAAAGTTTCTTTGCTTATAAGTGAAATGCCTGCTGTGGCTATAAGTCCTAATATTACAGGTTTCAGGCCTGCAAATATCTTGTCTGCATTCTTTCCGCTTCTGTATTTCATATACAGCTTGGTAAGAGTCAGCATTATTATAAATGACGGCAGACAAACAGCGACAGTAGCCAAAAGAGAGCCCCAAACGCTGTTTGTGACTCTGAATCCCACGAAAGTAGCGGTATTTATTGAAACGGGTCCTGGAGTCAGCTCTGAAATGGCGACTATGTCTGAAAATTCCTCGGCTGTAAGCCAAAAGTTGGGAGCCTGAGTAACCTTTTGGTTGATCATAGGCAACATGGCATATCCGCCGCCGAAGCCGAATAATCCTATGATAAAGAAAGCCTTGAAAAGCGCCCAGTAGAGGCTCATTCCTTATTCTCCTCTTTCTTGATCAAAAGCGAAATCAGAATGCTGACGATTATAATGTGGATCGCTGACATCTTGAAAACTCCTACGGCCAGCACGACAAGAGCTATTATAACAGCTGTGCCTAAGCCAGCGTTTATTTCCTTGGCCATTCGCCAGACAGGAGCCAAAATCAAAGCTGGAATTGCAGGTTTCAAAGCTTTAAATACAGCGTCTACATGAGTGTTGGTTCTGATATCTGTAAAATACATGGCGACCAGCAGTATAATCAAAAAAGAAGGCATGGCGGAGCCTGCTGCCGTAGCGATAGAGCCCCAAAAGCCGGCGATTTTGTAACCGGTAAAAATCGATGTGTTGATTATGACCGGGCCTGGTGATGATTGTGCCAAGGCAAGCAATTCGACAAACTCTTCAGGTTCTATCCATTTGTGTTTGTCGACTATTTCAGCCTTCAGCAATGGAATCATGGCGTAACCGCCGCCCAGCGTGAAGGCTCCTATTTTGAAGCATATAGCAAATAATTTGAATAAAATCGGCATGACGCATGCTATTGCATCTGGATAAAAAAATCAAGCGCCGCTAGTGCTGTGTTTTCATTAAAAGTTACCTATAAAATCTTATCTTGCTTTTCAAAAATTAGTTTGTTCCAGATGACACAGCCGCACTAGAGTGACGAGTGGTGAGTGGCGGGTTGAATTGTTTAGACTGTTTGTTCAGAGCAGGCTGATGTCCACTTTCATGATCTTGGCGACGGTTTCTTTGGGCATGCCAGCTTTTATCAGTGCTAGCACTGATGAGTTAAGAGTTATTGACTGTTTTATAACTTTTAAGTATAATAAGGTAGAGAAGGCGGAACTCGTATTGCATAAAGTTCATTTTTACAAAGACAGGAGCGGCAAAGCTCCAGTAGAGGATTATTTAATTGAGTTGGCTGCCAAAAAGGACAAAGACAGCCGAATAAAACTCAATAAGATAAGAGACTATATAAAAATATTGAGTGAATTGGGAACTAAAGCGGGAGAGCCATATATGAAGCACATTGTAGGAGATATATGGGAGCTTAGACCCCTAAGGGATAGAATATTCTTTGTGGGCTGGGCAAATGGGAGCTATGTCTTGCTCCACTGCTTCACAAAGAAGACGCAAAAGACTCCGGCGAGAGAAATTGAAAAGGCAAAACGAAACCTTGCTGACTTGACGGAAAGGAGCGTTAGTTATGACTAAAACGCCTGTTGATAGCGCTATCGGAAAAGATGCTTTAGAATTTATTGACAGCATTTTAACTCCAGAGGAAATAGCTGAGAGCGATTTAAGAGTTGCAGTTATAAGAGAACTTATTACTGCCAGGCAAGAAAAGGGTATAACTCAGAAAAAGCTGGAGGAAATGAGCGGAGTAAAGCAGCCTGTTATTTCCAGAATGGAAAAGGGAATCACCAGTCCGCAAATAGAAACGGTTTTAAAGGTTCTGGCTCCACTGGGGAAAACGCTTGCAGTCGTGCCGCTGGATAGAAAGGCATAGTGTTTTGTTGCAGCTGATAGTTGCCTATTATGCTGTACAAGTTAATAAACTAAATCTTACATGACAGATTTGCCGTAGCACTAACAACACTGGACAGTTGTCAGTGGGCGGTGGGCAGTTGAACGAGGAAAGAATAATCCGCAGATGATGCAGATGAACGCAGATATTTAAAAATGAGACAGCCAGTAAGAAAGTAGCTCTTTGATTTAATTGAACCACTGTCCACTGAATAATGTGAAATGTAAAGTTTAGAGTGTAAAAAGCTGAAAAAATCTATGTTTTCTAAAAGAAAATCAGGCCTGCGCGTTTTTGGCGCAAGCCTGACTTTTAATTGCTTCTAAGCTCCGATATGAAATTGATTTCAATAAATCAAAAAGCTTCGATATCAGGGAGTTGTTTGTGTTTATACTACTAGGGAGCTACGTCTTTGATAGTGTTCCAAGCAGTGGCTGGATCTCCGATAACTTCAGCTGCTGTAGGAGCATCAGTGGGTTCGGTCTCGCCTGGATGGTAGAATATTTGGAGCTGTTCTGAACCGGCAGTTTCAATCAGGAAAGCAGAAACAATATATTTTTTATTTTTCTTATTGGAAAAAGTTCTTGATGTTGTGGGAGAACCTAAGTTTTTCAAATTCAAAATCTTTCCACCGGTAGCGGCTGTAGCATCTAAAGTCTTAGTGCTATCTGAAGTCTTAACTAAAGAAACGTGAATATTGGCAGTTGAAACTGCATTGCCGTAAGCTGCCATGAAACTGGCTCTTTTCGCAGTGTCAATAGCTTCCTGAGCTTCTTTGCTGTATTGTGGAATAGCGGCTGCGGCGACTATAGCCAAAATGGCTACGACAAGCAATAATTCTAGTAGTGTGAAACCTTTTTTCATTAATAAACTCCTTTTGTACGGCATGTGATATTAAATTGGGTCATGAAAACTATTTGCCTTACAGTATAGAATTTAGTTAATCAAAGGCATAATCTCAAGGCTGAAAAACAGGATAGATTTGTAAAAATTTTTTTACGTTTTAAGCTAGCTTAAAAATCCTATCTGCGTTCATCTGCGGATAAATTGTCCTAAACAACTCCACGGTTCACAGGCCGCTGAGCACTTTTTTTCAGAGAGCGACCTTTTTAGCTGCGTTCTTGAATTTAGCAACTGTCATTTTCATGCGCTTCGCTGCTTCCGCAAGAGAAATAACGTTGTCTTGCACCATGCCGCTAAGAACTTTTAGCATGCCTACTTGCTCACCCTCTTCTCTGCCTTCTTCTCTAGCTTTTTTATTTGCTTTCTCAAGCTCAATTATTTCAGCCTGAATTTCTTTTGTTCTGTCATCAATCAAATCTTTAACTGCTTGGCACATATCGACTTCCTCCTCTTCCGGATCGATGGACACATCCACGTTGGTAATAGCTTTGATAAGGAATGCAGTTTCCTTATCAAGCTTTTTAAAGCGTTTATTTTTATTCAAAACATTGGGCAACTGTTTTTTGTCTGGAGAATATTTAACAAACTGAAAAACTTCTCTTAAGCCAGTTTGAAGTTTTGCAATCTTTTTGTCCGGCAAATGCACCGAAACAACATATATTTTATAGTCCTGCACATACTTGTCCAATACTTCGTCTAATTCACACAGCATCTCTTTCAGAGATGTCGGAGCATCCCAAGGCTCTGTTCCGAAGTAGACTATCAAAGTAATTACTGGGATAAGTTTTTGTTCTTTTGAAATACCTGAGAGAAATTCGCTTGAATCAGCGGCCTTCTGCCTGTTTTGCTTTGCTAAATCCTGCACTTGCTTTGAGTATCTCAATGCAGCATAGAGCATATCTCTTACTGGCATAGCATAGTGGATATGAGTCTGGTTTTCTATGCCTACGAGAGCATATATGGCTTTACCGGTAGTTTTGAGTGTAAGAGATTTGAAAATGTCGCGATAACGCTGTACTGATATAAGCTTCTTTCCCGAAAAAGGTAAAACGAGCTCAGAAGTATCAAGTTCTTGAAGGTCTTCAGGCTTTATAATCTGTTTGCCGTTATAAATATACATGTTATAAATATCAGCAAATTTTTCGTTGTCTGACATATATTGCTTAGTTATCGAATCCTGTTTGCCCATGACATTCACCTTGTTCTTTTCCTCTTATCTTTTATTTTAAAGTTTTTCGTGGTTTTTATCAAGAGGGGCACCAGTGCGACATCTAAAAGTTGTGTATTCAAAGACAACCGAGACAAGAAATAACTCATGCTTATATGATGCAGCAGCCGCACTAGAGTGGTGAGTGGTGCGTGGCGGGTGGCGAGTTGAATTCTTTAGCTCCCTCCAAAATTAATAATTGTTTTGTTTTGCTAATGACTATGCGTTGTTTTTTTTGTGCTTTCTACCCACTACCCACTGTTTGTTACAGTCTCCCCGACCCCCTAACCCCTGCTCCCTCTGCGAAGCAGCAGTGTGTTCTGTGGTTTAGAAAAGGCTTTGCTCTTTTTTCGTGGTTTTCGTGGTTTCATGTTCTTACTCGCCACTCATCACTCTCAAAATAATTTTTAAATATTTTGAGAAAAATGCTTGCATTTTTTCGGGGTCGGTGTTATAGTAAAAGTCCTGCCTCGGCAGGGCGGCAAAAAAACGCCGCGAGCTCATTGAAAACGACATCCGATGAAAACACATCCAACAAAAACAAACAGGTCTTTTTGAAAAGAGATGAGGACTAACAATAATTAGTCTTCGCCAGTT
>JAAYNI010000040.1 GCA_012520995.1 Candidatus Rifleibacteriota bacterium | reverse complement strand
CTCAAGCTTTTTCAGAGGAACCAAGAAAAAAGGCTGAACCAGCATGGAGCCTTCTGTCAGGCTGTAGTCAGCAAAGCCTTCTTTCCACTTGTTTCCTGAATAAAGGCGCATTTCAGAGGTTGAGAGCTGCCAGTCTTGAAGCCGCTTTCCTTATTTCGCCCAAAGGCTTAGTCAGAGCAAATCTGACGAATTTATCAGCGCCTTCGCCAAAGCCGGCGCCTGGAGTTGTGACTATGCCGGCTTTTTCCAGCAACATGGCAGAAAACTCCATTGAGTTCATGCCTTCGGGAGTTCTGGCCATAACATAGAAAGCGCCTCGCGGTAAAACATAACCTATGCCTGCACGTTGGAAAACAGCTAACAGGGCATCGCGTCTTTGTCTGTAAAAGGCAACTTGGTCTGAAGCAAGTCTCTCGGCATTTTCCAAAGCCTTTACGCCTGCATATTGAATTGCGTCAAAAACGCCGGAGTCTATGTTGGTTTTAAGCTTTACAAGACCATTTACAAGGTCTCTATTGCCACAAGCGAAGCCCAATCTCCAGCCCGTCATGTTGAAAGTTTTGCTGAAGGAATGGAACTCTATTGCGCAATCGTTTGCTCCTTCCAGCTCCAGAATGCTGAATCTGTCTTCGGGATCATAGACTATTTCAGCATAGGCGGCATCATATACTATCGAGATGCTATTTTTCAAAGCCCATCTGATTAAAGCTGAGAGTCTGTCTCTGTCTGCAACTGTCCCCATAGGGTTGTTGGGATAGTTCAGGAAAATGACTTTTGATTTTTTGACAACTTCTTCAGGCAAAGAATATACATCCGGGAAGAAACTGTTTTCTTCAAGAAGAGGCATGCGGACAACTTCAGCGCCTGCAAATCTTGCGGAATTAGCATAAACCGGAAATGCCGGATCCGGAACCAAGGCTATATCGCCAGGTTGCAGAAAAGCCCAAGAGAAGTGGGCTAGGCCTTCTTTTGTGCCCAGAAGAGCCGTAACTTGATTTTCAGGGTTCAGTGTCACGGAAAAGCGTCTGCGCATATAATCGCCGGCAGCTTCTCTAAAGAAGGCGGCTCCATTATAAGCCGGGTATTTCTGGTTTTCGTTTTTCGGAGCCTGTTCCAACAGTTCTTTTACAACTGCTGCGGGAGTCTCCATGTCAGGATCTCCTACCCCGAAGTCGATCAGATCTGCACCTTGAGCCCTCAAAGCGTTTTTTTTGTTGTCAATTTCGCTGAAAATATATGGCGGCAGGTTCAGAACCCTGTCTGCTGGTCTATTAAGTTTTTTTTCCATATCTTTTTCTTTCTGTTCAGAGTTCCGCAAAGTTTTTTATAAAACTTGAAGAATCTTCTTCGGAAATTCTATTATCCGAGTGAAGGAATCCGCTTCTTTCAAATTTTCCCAAGAAGTAAACAATCATTTTTTTCCACCAAGGCCAGTCATGGCTGACATCATATCCCCAGAGATCCAGCATTGCGTTTGCTCCTATGGATTTCAGGGAATTCGTAAGACTTTCGGCCTCATGATTCCACTCTTCCCAAGGGCCTTGTCCGCTGCAAATGATAAAGAGACTGTTTTTCAGCTGTTTCCTTGTAGCTGAAGGCAGAAAGGATGACATGGAAATAGGATTGAAGGCTTCTGTGATCTCTCTTATAGGACGATTTAGTGTGAAAGATATGTCATAAGCTCCACTTAAAGCTATGGCCGAGTCAAAATACTCAGGATATTTCATTGCGAAAAGAGCTGTATGAAAAGCTCCGAAACTGCAACCATGCAGAAGAATGCCCGCGTCTTTGTGGCCGTCTGAGAGTATGTGAGGCACTACGGAAGAAATCAGGGCGTTTTCGTAGTCTTTGGCTCTGAGCATTTTGTCATGCGCGTCACAATCGGAAAACCATGTTTCTTTGTCATTGCTGTCCACACAATAGACTTGTATAAGACCCTTGTTAATGAAAGGGGCTAACACCTCGATCATTCCAAAGTTCTCATAATCAAAGAATCGTCCTTCCTGGGACGGAAAAACCAGCATAGGTTTTCCGGCTGTGCCGTAAACAAGCATCTCTAAACCATACCCTAAAGCAGGCGAGGGCACTATTCTGTAGTCGCGTTTCATTTTGTTTCCGCCTTTATTCTTCCATTACGAAATCTTTAGTGATTCTAAGGATGTCGTCTTGTTTTTCAGCTCTGATCAGGTAGCCCCAATGACCCATAACCAAGTATTCCAAAGGGTTCATCGGAAAACTGTCAACTATATATTTGCCCCACTTGTCGACTAAGTAGTCATGGCTATATTTGTACCGGCGGCCGTCATATTTTCTGCCTATAAAGCCGCAATAATATTTGCGTTCATATTCTCTTACGGGATCGGCTCCGTTTACTATTGAAGCCCACCAGTCATATACGTCTATGTCGCAGGCATAGTTGAACATATGGGTGGAAACGCCTCCGGGAGGGCGCAGGTTGATTTCAAGAGCCTGGTATTTGCCATTGCATTTGAAAAATTCAATGTGGAAGAATTTTTCAGGGACATTGATTTCTTTTACAATGGCTCTGCCATATTTTAACAATTCTTCAGGAATATCTCTCTGCGAATAATAAGTGCATGAAGACGATTTGACCAAGAGGTTGTGGATGTCCATGTTGAAAATATGAGAAGTTTCGAAAACAGGGTTGCCCTCGTGATCTGTGAGTCCGTCATAGGATTCGATGGTTCCAACAACATATTCTTCCATATAATAGTCATAATCCTGTTTGTTTTCGAAAAACGTTTCAAGATCTGACAGATTTCGGATGGTGTGAGTATCTGTCGCTCCGACACCTATATCAGGCTTGATGAAAACAGGGTATTTGACCTTCTTTATAAATTCTTGGCATTGTTCAATATTTTCAACTATAACGCCTTTTGCGCAAGGAACTCCAGCGGCTACAAAAACATCGTGCATTTTTGATTTGCGCTTCATAAAGCTGAGTTCTTCAGGCTTAACGCCGAAAATGCCGAATCGCTGTCTTATTTCAGCTTCCATTTCAAGCCAAGGCTCAAGATGTGATTCAACTCTGTCCATTTTTCCGAAAGAATTTTCGAAAAACTCGACCGCGTTCATAACTTGCTCTTTATCTTCCAGTTTCTCTACACGGTAATGACCAGAGAAACAGGCCCTAAGAGACGGATCTAGTGCTTCATCGGGAACGTCGGTGATGGCGAAAACGTCGACACCGTTTTTCTTTAAAGCGTATGAAAAGTATTTAAAGTGCGGAGGGTAGTGCGGCGAAAGAAAAACTAAATTCATGTCGTATAAAACTCCTGCATTTTTGTTCTGCAACATTATACACTCTTTTAAGCTCTGGGTCGAACAAAAAAGCCTTCTAAAAAGACAATAGCTTCTAGCGGTCTGTTTTGTCTAAAACTTTCCTGTCAGCCTTTCAAAATTCACAAGACAATATCCGCTTATAAGATCGCGCCGTGATGAGTGGCGAGTGGCGAGTTGAATTGTTTAGCTCCCCTAGCACCGAACATCAGCATCTGTCCTTAATCAGAGGCTAGGGCAAAAATTGTGATTATGCGTAGCAGAATGCAATTTTTGCCCAATTTTGCCCTCATCTGTGTGAATCTGTGTCCATCTGTGGATATAAATAAATGTACCCGATAACGAACAATTAGGTGCAACAGTCTACTAGTGCTGTGCAATATCTAAAAGTTGCTTATTATATTCGCCAAGTTAAAAAACTAAATATTGCATAACTGATTTGCCACCGCACCAGTAAGCACTTTCCGCTGTTTTATTAAGTTTTGTTGCTTCTTTTGCCGATAATTGTTATAAGAGCGACAACAAAGGAGAATCTAAAATGAACATAATCAGAAACCAGTATTATCTTGCTTCAGATCTTGATGACTTCTGCTCTTTCACAATAATAGACAACGGCAAACCCTTCAGAAACTCTGACTTCAACTCAGGCAGATTCCCAGGTCTGGCAAGAGGCAGATAAAATGTCCATTTCCGCCAAGCCTGCCAGCGGCATGAGAGACTTTTTGCCTGAAGAAACAACAAAAAGGCACCATGCCCTGAAAATCATACAACAAACCTACGAAAAATACGGCTTTGTTCCCTTGGAAACGCCGTCAATTGAAAATCTGACCACCTTGCTTGGCAAATATGGCGATGAAGGCGATCAACTGATTTTCAAAATACTTCACAGACGCGATAAGCTAAAAAAAGCTCTGGAAAAAGAAAACCCTGAGGAAAAAGACCTTACGGATCTTGGCCTGCGCTACGACTTGACTGTCTCATTAGCTAGAGTCGTAGCCAATAACCCCAAACTTCCAAAATACTTCAAACGCTACCAAATGCAGCCCGTCTGGAGAGCAGATCGCCCAGGCAAAGGCCGATACAGAGAGTTTATGCAATGCGACATAGACATAACAGGTACGGAGTCGCTTGTCGCAGAAGCGGAAGTTTGCACGGCAACCGCTGAAGCACTGCAAAACTTGGGCTTTGAGAATTTTTACATCTGCATAAATCACCGTCAGCTTTTAAAAGCAGCAATAGAAATTTCAGGCATTCCCTCAGGACTTGAAACCGCTGCTCTAGTAGCCATGGACAAGCTGGATAAGATAGGTTCTGACGGCGTAAAAGACGAACTATTGAAAAAAAGCATAACATCCAGCCAAGCAGAAAATCTATTTAAAATTGCCATAAGACCTGAAGGTTTAAGCGAAGAGGAAGAAATAGCCAGACTTGAAAATGAAATCTCAGCAAGTTCTAGCGGCAAAGCGGCCCTAGAAGAAGTCAAAACTCTAATGCAGCTTATGTCTGCCACTAAAGCAGCAAAACTCTGCAAAGTAGACCCCTCCTTGGCCAGAGGCCTCGGCTATTACACCGGTTGCATTTTTGAAATACGCTCAGACCTTTTCTCAGGCAGTTTGGGCGGCGGCGGCAGATATGACGGTCTCGTCGGAATGTTCAAAGGCGAAGAAATACCTGCCGTAGGTTTTTCAATCGGCTTTGAGCGCATCATAATGCTAATGGATGAGTTGAATCTTTTCGGCAAAGTTCACTCCGGCCCCGACATAATGCTTTGCAGTTTCCCTGACGTGCCTTTGACAAAGGTTATAAAAACAGCGGGCGCATTGAGAAGCAAAGGTTTCAAAGTAGAAATCTATCCGGAACAAGGGCACAAGCTCGGAAGACAGATTTCCTATGCCGACACAGCCTCATGCCAATTCGCAGGCATAATAGGCTCTGAAGAAGCCGCTTCTGAATCTCTGACCGTCAAAAACCTTAAAACCGGAGAACAAAAAAACATTAAGGTTTCAGACGCTGACAAAGAAATCACTCTTTAGAGACCTCCGAAAAAAAAGGGCTTCGCCATATAGCGAAGCCCTTTTTGCTTTTTTCAGAAAGTTGCCAATCAGTTTGCGCTCTTAACCCATACCGCATATCGGGGGCCTGAAGCTGCAAGCTTGTAACCGTCACCAGGCACCCAATCACGGGTGCCAAGTTTCATAGCAAGATATTTACCCACCTTGGCCGCATAAAGACCGTTTTCAGCCACCAAAATCTCAACGGGAGTAGTACTGTTGATCTTGCAAGCTTTTCGTATCTGTATAAGCTTGGCTATGTCGTTTTTGTGCCCCATGTCATAGACATGTTCCCAGAATACGCAAGGAATTCCAGGGTGAGTCAATATATAAGCATAACCCTGCATGATTTCGCTTGCCGGGAAAGGCCAGTGCGACTGTTTGGAACCTGTATCATGATTATCAATAAAAGTCACGGCTCTGGCAGGCCACCAGCCAATAAGACCAGTAGGCTTTCCTTTGGAGTCTTTCAAACGCCAATATTCGCCTTTTACAGCCACCTGCAATATGCCCTTAGTAGTAAAGTCAAAAATACAGGCTACTTCACTGGGGTTCTTATCAAGCCAGTCACAAGACTTTTGTCTGTGAGAATCTTGATTGGGCAATAATTCAGAACCTTTAAAGTTCATATTGACCCAATATTCGCCCACAGAAAACAGAGGAGAAGTAGCTTTATCATAAATGCCGTTAAACTTAGGAGCATAGCCTCTGACATAGTCATATCGCCATCCGGCAAAACCCAGTTTTTTAAGCCAATTCATCCATTCAATAATATCTTCCTGAACCTTTTTATTGGTGTGATCTATATCAGGAGCAGGAGGGAAACTGTCACCTGTATCAGGATTGCCCTGACCGCCGAAACTGCCTTTGCAAATTGCCCACTGCTGCCAAGAAGCCTTGCCGTTAGGAAAATCGTAAATATTCCATATTCCCTTTTCATCTTGCTTGTTACCGCATCTGTGATTTATAACTATATCAGCCAAGGAACCTATGCCTTGAGCTTTAAGAGCTCTAATAGCTGCAACAAGAGATTCTTTTGAACCGTAAAAATTAGGTTTGGCGGAAGTTCCAAGATCATAATAATCGCCAGGCATATAACCTTGACGGCTTACAGAATGAGTTGGAGGCGGAAACCATACAAAGTCAATCCCGAGTTTTTTAAGCTCGGCTGCTTTGGAACCAATAAGATCATACCATTTGCCTTGAGTTTTATTTATACTGTCCCAACCGAATCCCTGCATTATAACTGATCGGGAAACTCTGGCAGGAGGATCCGCAAAAGCCGGAGTCAAAAATAAGAAAGCCGCAAGCAGCATCAAAAATGTCTTGATCATTCCAAAATTATGTTGTCTTTGCATTGCACCTCTCCGCAAAAGATATTTTGACAATTATACTTATTTTATAACTAAACGCCAAGACCCTGAAATTCCATGCCAAAAGAGGTACATTTGCTAAAAATACTTTTAAACTTTTTTAATAATTCTCTGTATAATGTTAAATAAGTTGCCTAATAAGATGCGACACGAAATAAGCATAAGTCGCAGGAATGTACAAATCGACTGGAGGATAACCACCATGCGCAGAGCTTTACTGATAATTCTTGCATCTGCTTTTATTTTCTCGGGATCAAGCCTTATGGCTTTTCATCTCATGAACTCAGCTTCTGATGCCTCGATCAGCGGACAGGAAGCTGCCGACAGCATTCAAGTTGAAAACTGGGGCACAGACGGCGGAGGCGGCGGAACCCAAAACATAGTTAGAAAAGCAAAAGAATTTTTAACCAGATATGCAAGACCCCACAGTTTTCCTTACGCTCCTGGCACACAAAACGGTGTCTTGGGCTGCGCCAACGTTGTAACAGCATGTCTCAAAGAAGCTAAGGAAATGAAAGATATAAACCTCGGCTGCGTACCTACTTCCGACATTTTAATGCAAATGGGATGGAAAAAATTCATTCCTCCCCCAATTAAAGCAGGCGATGTTGTGCTCTGGCAAACCTATCAGCCACGACCAAGCCACATAGGAATAGCCGTAGAAAACGGCGGAGTCAGCGCAAAAGTTATGAACAACTCTTCCAGCCAAAAAAAGCCTGTGCTCTCCAACGCAAACTCCATGAAGCTCCTCTATGTTTTGAGAAAATAAAGCTTTACAGCTTAGCTTAACGATTCATGAATACAACTAAAAATCTTTTAATACTGTTGCTTATATTGTCCTTAACCTCACCTGTCCTAAGCCAAAACGTAACTGTTAATTACGGCAGCGGAAAAGGTGAGGTCGATTATTTAAACACAAATAAAATCAAAATACTCGAGGATCCTCATCCTTATGGACCTCTTTCTTTCAGAGTTCTCGCCGACGGATTTGCATTAGTCGACTCTGTCGGAGGCAAACTTTTACAGTTCAACTCAAAGGGGGTTCTAACAAAGGAATTTCCCGTCTATCCTCCAGAGATGGCTGAAAGCGTAAAAAAGCTTGAAAAAGAGCCGGGATTAGCCTTGCTTATTTCAGACTTCGCGCCTGTATATGACAAAAAAGGCAACATTGAAGCTTGGTGGTTTGCCGACACTATGAATAATTTGCTGTACAAATGCTCAGCTGACGGCAAATATCTCAAAACACTTGAAGACGAAAGCTTCGCTCAGCTTGAATTCATAGACGTGGGCAAAGAAGGACACCTCTATGTCTCTGATGTAATCAATGAAGTTATCACTATCTATGCCCCTGACGGAAAAAAACTTCTGATTATACCTTGGCAATGGTCTGGCATGGCTCTTTCAAAAGACGGCAAAAGCGTTTACACTATAGAAAGCGATGAAGGCTCTACTATTTGCTATCTGTTAAAAAACGACTTGGACGGCTCAATTAGCCTTTATTTGTCTCTCAATCTGCCTCAAGGCATCTCCAATCCATTGCTCTGGTGGGTAAATGAAGACAAGAAAGAAGCTGTAATTACTTACACGCCCGCAGAAGGTTTTCAAGGACGCCTTAAGCTGGCCGTGGTTTCAACAGCTACAGGCAAAACACTTGCCGAAGACTGGATGACTCCAGCCTTAGTCATGAACCGTATCATAGACACCTACGACTTCTCGAAAGTCTGGTTCGCTGAGGCTGATCTCTTTAAAGCCCCGAAAGGAGCTTTTGTCATAAGCAACTTCAAAATGCCTGAAGCTGTAAAAAACAAAAAGGAGAACTAAGATGTATCGCAAAATGCTTCCAGCATTTTTTCTTCTTTTTCTTTTGACCGCCCTTCCTATAGCAAAGGCGGCTCAGGTTCCCTCCAAGGGACGAGTAACAGCCTCCATAGGGCTCCATCTTCGCAAAGGTCCAGGCACTGAATATGCCAGCATAACTGTCATGCCTGATGCAGCTGTATTTGATATACTTGAATCCAGCGGATACTGGTTCAAAATAAGATACAATGGCACAGTAGGTTATTCTTACAAAAACTACATAACCATTACTGAATACCGCGAAGAAAACTCAACCTCAAATAAGCCAGGAGAAGAAAAAGTAGAAAGAAATCTTCAAAACAGCGCTTACAATTTTAACTTCTAAGAAAGCCGAGGCAAGGACAAAATGACTATGCCCCGAAAGAAAATGGGCTCCGCCGTTGTAATTGTCATGGGTATTTTTGTCGTTCTCGGCCTGATTTTTACGCTCTTGGTGACCAACTCTCAAAGAGTCAGACAAACAGTTATGCTAGCTGAAAAATCTGCGGCCGCCAAAGAGTATGCGACAGTAATAGCTGAGCTTGCTAGCAGATATCTGCAAGCTCAGTCCATTATCGATGGTTCAGAAATACAAAACAGAGTATATAAAGAACTGATAAAGCCAAATTTCAACGGCATTGCAGAAATAGATTTCAAACCTATCTTAGAAGCAAATTCAGATATCAGCGAACTTCTTAGACTCGGCTTGGATAAGCTTGTAAAAGAAAACGGCTATTCCGACTTGGCAGATGCAAATTATGAAATTAAGCTGAAGGCTGAAAAAAAAGATTTCAAACCAATCTCCTTCAAAAATAACCAAGCCTATACTGCTGAAAAATCAGGCTTTCTGCAATTTTTGATAAAAATCTCATACAAACAGCTAGCCTCTACGGAATTAAAAACAGAAGAGTATCTCTTTTTCCTTGATACCAAAGTAACTGTGAATATACTGCCGGCTCTTTCAAAGTTCACGCTTTACTGTGCCGATGCTTCCAGCTACGACCTTAATCAGCTCCAAAACGATGCCCATGGCATACCGGCATCTTCGAATAATATAAAACCTTGGTTCTTAGATAATGCTAAAAAAAGCGAATATGATTCAATAGAAAAGTTGATTGAAGGGCAATCAGGTCTTATTTATCTTGGCTCTTCCGGCACGGATCCTATCAGACTTGGATTATCTGCAGGCTGGAAAACAGCTGAAGGCAATGCAGCCAGTTTGGGCGAAGAAAAACACCTTTTTGTGAACAGCGATGCCTCTCAAGCTCAGTGGCAAACTCATGAAGAATACAAGCCGCGCCCTGGAGCTAATGAGACCAAGGGTATTATAAGAGCTAACATAGGCTTAGCTCACCCTGATGCAGTTGCTGCCAACATCAATGATGAGAACAAAAACTATAAAGAATGGTATGATCTGCCGCTACGTTCTCTCGAAAATGAAGAAGCAAGAAAAAATGCAACAAAAACCTCTGTTCTAAAGCTTTTCAACAACGATGCCAGATTTTCTCCGACTTTGGTTTTAGGCAATGTGGCGGCAGGAGTCATCAGCGCCAAGATGTACAAAGCTGTAAGCGTAGCTCCCAACGGAGACAAGACAAATGCAATCTTTCCTCTTATAGCTATGAATAACAACGCATTTGAAGCTGCAATCTGCGACAAAACTCCAAGGGGAGCAAGAGACCGTGACGAAGCGCAGGCTGATCAAAACTGCGATCACAATATACGCCCCGAACCAGCCTCCTTCCCTTCCATACCCGACTTCAGCCAAAAATATAAGGAACTGCTTGTAAAGCGCATGCAAGATGCCGGAATAGATCCGCCAAAAAATGACTCACAAGATGCAGCAAGACAAAAAGCGCTCCACGGCAAAATGATTTCATTCGCTTACGAGTTTCTTACCAAAGACGATCCTGAACGACAAATAGACGATGTAAAAGCTCTCTTCCCTTACAGCACTTATAGCCCGCTGATGAGCGTCTTTACTACTGAACCCTATAACTTGGGTCTGTTTAGACATATTAACGGCAACAGTATAAATAAAAGCGATGCGGATTTAAACATCCCTGACAATCCCTATCTCAAGCAAGAAAAAAATCCTAATAAGATAACAGTTTTCAAAACCCCAGAGACAGCACATAATACCCCAGGAGAATACAGCAGTGTTTACAACGACGACTCAAAGAATCTGAAAGATTACACAAAACTTCTCAGCAACGAAAACATGCTTGTAAAAGCTCCAGAGCCTCCGCCGCCTCCACCCTCGGAACAAAATATCAACATCAGGAACTTCAATTTTCTAAAAAATGCCGACAACAGATTGCTTTCACACCTTCAACTCAAAAGTAAAGATGAGTTTGAAAAGGCAATGCAAGCTTACGGCTACCTTGTAAACGGAAAAATGCTCTTAAACGGATGGATTCTGATATCTTCCATAGATGGTTCGAGCCTCAACTTGGAACTTGACCAACCTGTAGAACTTCGCTCAAATTGCGGTATTATTCTGGAAAAAGGCAATATAACTATTGCTAACAATATTGTATCAAAGGAGATGGAAGGCAACAACCCCAAGCACTTTTTAACATTACTGGCTTTGGACGGTGATGTACGCATAACCTCGACACCCTCTAAAATCCATGCGTCTTTAGCTGCAAGTAAAACTATAAGTTTTCCGAATGGCGGCTACCAGCCCCTCGAAATAAGAGGTAATATAGTCTGCGGCAATTTCAACGAGCAATCATTCAAACGCGAAGTAAATCTTAACTACAACCCGCGGATGGCAGTCTTGCCAAAAGGAAACACAGACAATCTTGCAATGGTCACCTTTGCCACAAATCCTGTTATTCAAGAAAAATGAAAACAAAAGCTTTCACCTTTATTGAAGTAATGGCCATGATCGCAGTTGCAGGGATATTACTGCTTCCCACCATGAAACTGTTTAATTATGGAGCATCAACTACCAATACCAATATTCACATACTGCGAGCTCAGAATTTAGCCGCGAGCATACTTGATTATTACTCTCAGCAATCTTTTGAAGACTTAGAGATAATCTCAAGCCCTTTAGAAATAGTAAACCTGCCGATCGGACAACCTGCAGTCATGACCCTGATACCGGCAGATTATGATTTTGAGGCTAAACTTGAAATTGAAGGAAGAGATGTGGTCTTCAACAGCGAACTGGGAATAAAAGACAAATACAAGGTGCTTACTGTTACCGTAACTCACCAAAACGTGAAGGAAGCTCCCCTTGAACTGAAAATGACAAGGACACTTCATCAATGAAAGCAAAAAAAAATGCTGTAACAATAATAGAACTTATCGTAGGTCTATTAATTACCTCAATAGTAGTAGTCAGCATAATGGCTCTTATGTCCTATTCGGCAAAAAACTCTGCCAGCGGCATGAGTTACCAGGCAAGAGTTAACGCCTTGGCTATTTTATTGAAAAGACTCGATTTCGACATAAGCGCCAACAAAGAAGCGATAATATCCTCAATCGAGCCAAATATTGGTGCGCAAATGGATACTCTGAACGTTTTCAGAGAGCCTGGAAAAAGATTTTTTTCTTATGAAGTGTCAAGTGACCGCAAAGGAGTAAAACGAACTGTTTTTGACAAAAACGGCACTTCGAATAGCAGTTATGTATTTTGCAAAGACTTTGAAATAGAGTTTTTTGTAACCGGACTTAAAATGCAATCAAGCCGTTATGAACCTCAATACGGTCTAGCGGTAAAAGTAAAACTGATAGACAAAAAAAACAGCAAAGGCGATCTTGAAATAGAGCGATTTTTCACACTCACTTAAAATCAGGGAGTAGGGCGTAGTGTGTAGGGAGTAGCGAAAACCCAAGACACAGACCAGAAATTACAGAAAAGACCAAAACATTTATTTATACTTTCTAATTTAGAATTTATTCACTGCCGCATAATCACAATTTTTGCCCTAGCCTCTGATTAAGGACAGATGCTGATGTTCGATGCTAGGGGGAGCTAAACAATTCAGCTCGCCACTCGCCACTCGTCACTGTGCGATAGCAGTATCAGATAACCATGAAGACATTATTAACTAGAATAATATCAAAATAGGGAAGTTTTAGTTGCAACACAGCACTAGTTTATATCTTTTAACCTTAAAAAGCAGAAAAAAACAAGGTTATGTGCTAAACTCAAAGCATCATAAGAAAATAAGGTAAACAAGGCTATGACAGACAACAACGCATTGGCCAGAGAATTTCTGGATTTTTCTTATTCCAGCCCCACGGCTTTTCATGCAATATTGAATTTGAGAAGCTATTTTGAGCAACAGGGCTTCACTTACATTAAAGAAAGAGATGATTGGAATCTGACTCCAGGCGGCAAGTATTTCACCACAAGAAACGGCTCCTCAATGGTAGCCTTTATAGTTGGTACAAAGCCCCCTGATGTCACAGGCATGAAAATAGCCGCTTCTCACACCGACTCACCTTCTTTCCGAATAAAACCCTCTCCGGAATGGTCCAGCAAAGACTTTTATATGAGAATCAACACTGAAGTCTATGGCGGCCCGATATTGAGCACTTGGTTCGACAGACCATTGGCTATTGCAGGCAGAATAACAGTAAAAAGCGACAATATATTCGCTCCTGACAATTTCGTAATCAACATTAAAAAGCCTATAGCTATAATTCCCAACATAGCAATACACCTGAATCGCGAACTTAACGACGGATATGTTTATGACAAACAGTCTGACACTCTGCCGTTCATAGGCCAGCTTAACAACAAGCTCGGCGGCAAGGGCTACTTAAGAAGCCTCTTGGCTGAAAAACTTGAAGTTTCCATGGATGAAACCCTGGACTTTGAACTTTTTCTTTATGAATACGAAAAAGGCACTCTGATAGGTCCTAACGATGAATATATCTCAGCCAGCAGAATCGATAACCTCCAATCTGTCTGGGCCTCGGCAAAAGCTCTCGGAGAGACAGAGAATCCTGAAACCACCTGTGTTTCTGTCTTTTTTGACAATGAAGAAATAGGCAGTACAACCAGGCAAGGCGCAGACTCCACATTCCTCTCTGACACCATAGAAAGAATAGTCCTTTCTATGAAGGGCAATAGAATGTCTTATCTTAAGACTCTCTCCCGCTCATTCATGCTGTCGATAGACGGCGCACATGCAGTTCACCCGAACGTAAAAGAAAGAGAAGACCCCACCTCAAGGCCTGTTCTGAACGGCGGTCCTGTTATAAAGACAAGTGCAGCCAAGCGCTATACTTCCGACTCATATACTTCAGCAATATTTATGTGCCTTTGCGAAGAAGCAGGAGTGCCCTATCAGGTATTCGCAAACCGTTCCGATGTTACTGGCGGCAGCACCTTGGGTCCCATATCAGCAAAACACGTAAGTATTCCCTCTGTAGACATTGGAGCTCCGGTGCTTGCTATGCACTCTATTAGAGAGCTTTGCGGCACTGAAGATAACGCAAACATGTACAAGGTAATAAAAACTTACTATTCATCAGACGGAATCAGAACACAAAAATAACCGTCTGCGAGGAAGGAATGAACAGAAAAAATGAACAGCTTAAAAGAGAAGGGGGCCAGCTATATAAGACAGCGTGAAAAAGAAGGCCTGATTTTCATGTTGCTCTCAATAACGGTATTTTCGTTTTTTGCATCCAAAATGGGAATGGCCAACTTAATGTCGACAATCATGGCCACTGCCTACGACCTGCTTATGAATACGGTCTTTTATCTAATGGCCGTTACAGTCTTAGCAGGCGCTATGGGTAATCTTCTGATTGAGTTCGGCGTTGTGCGTTTACTGGAAAAAATACTCTCGCCTTTGATGAGACCTCTCTTCGCTCTGCCAGGCGTATCTTCCTTGGGCGCAGTTATGAGCTTTCTTTCTGACAACCCGGCTATCATTGCTCTTGCAAAGAACAAGGATTTCAGCGCATATTTTAGAAAGAAAGAGCTGATTTCACTTACCAACTTCGGCACAGCTTTTGGGATGGGCCTCTTGGTTCTTTCTTATATGGCATCTATCGGTTATTTTACTGCAGGACTAGTGGGCTTCTTAGGAGCAATAATTGGCGCAACAGTCTCAACAAGACTTATGCAACTCTTTATAGCAAAAGATTTTCCCGATGACGATGAACAACTGGTTTCCGATAAAAAACCTGAGGCAATTATTTTACATGAACCAGCCAAGGGCTCTGTCCTCGTCAGATTCCTTAACGCTTTCCTTGATGGAGGCAAAAATGGCGTAGACTTGGGCTTGGCGATTATACCAGGAGTCTTGGTGATAACAACAGCTGTAATGCTTATGTCAAAAGGACAAGGTATAGATAAAGTCACTGGTTTGGCTGCCTATACAGGTGCAGCCTATGAAGGCATTCCTATAATTCCCTGGATAGGTTCTAAATTGCACTGGCTTTTCAAAGCGCTCTTCGGTTTTGATAATCCGGAACTCTTAGCTTTCCCCATAACATCTCTGGGTTCTGTCGGCGCAGCCTTAGGACTGCTGCCCGGCTATATAAAAGCTGGCCTGATCCACTCAAAAGAAATAGCTGTATTCACTGCCATAGGTATGTGCTGGAGCGGTTATTTGAGCACTCACGCAGCAATGATGGATGCTCTGGGGCAGAGAGAACTTACTTCCAAAGCCATAGCCGCCCACACTATAGCGGGAATAGTTGCAGGAATTGCCGCTCATATTTTAACTCTGATATTCTTCTAACTCCTAAGCGAGAAAACAGATGTACGAAGCAAAGAAGCAAAAACAGCATAGCAAATTCTTATTGTTTTTGCTTCTTTTGTTGCCTCTGGCTGCGATCAACATTGCTTTTTTCGCTTATAACAAGCTTACTTATCAGAAAAACAAAATCAATTACGACAACTATTCACGCAGTCTCTTAAAAGACTTTTCCGAAAAAGCCGATTTCAAACAATATCTAATAAGACTTGTAACAAACTTTTCCAGAGAAATAAGCGAAATAGCAGCTTCAGATAAAACAACTGAAAAAAAACTGGAAGAAATAGTTGCCACAAGAGACAGATTGTTCCCTTCCGCCCTCTACAACCACAGTTATACCTACTTTTATATAGATGAAAACAACAAATTCAACTCAAAAATCATAGCTTGAAATGAAGAAATAAAATCCTCAACCTCATGGATCAGATGCTTTGAGCACTTCAAAGAAGAATACATAAAATACAAGAATGCCGACAAGAAACCTTCTACGAACAACATAGGCAAAGCTGCATTTTCAAATATATTTGATACCACTCTGACCGCAGAAGATTTCGCCGCAGCTTCCTTTTTAGCGCCAGTCTTTCTTTTCAAGAATACTAACAACTATTTCATTTGGTATTACACGCCAATAACAGAAAAACAAGACACACTCAGTGATGAAGCTGACTCTGACAAAAACTCATATGTCGGTTTTTGGCTTACAGTCCCTATTGAAGCCTATTCAGAAAACTATGCTTTTCTGAAAACCATTGAAAACTTTACAGAAACAGCTCCTTCAAATTTTTTTGCTGCCATTTTTCCCATATACAACACAGAGATGCCTGCAATTGTTTGCAGTAAGCCCCTTAAAAACTCAGATATATTCAAAACAGCTGTAAACAGACTGACCCCCAAGAACTCCGATGAGCTTCTCAAATGGATTTCTGGCGAATATGAGCTGAAACCCCTTAAGCTTGGCAATTACAATGCGTATATAAGCATTCTCCCCAACATGCAGGTCACCACGCATGCCGCCATGATTTTGACACCCGAAATCAAGCTTAGTGATTTCCCTCTCTGGTTAAAAATATTCAATCTGCTGTTTTTGTTTACTCTCACAATATTTATCCTCAGAGGTCTCTTTTTAAATAAGTGGCCTGACATAACGCTTAAACCCTACTTTTTCACAATTTATGCTCTGACAGCTGTATTGCCAGTCAGCCTCTATGCCATAGTCGCCTATTCGTTCTTACTGAATTACCGCGAAACAAGCTATCACGAAGAACAAAATAGAGTTTTGGAGCAAATAGATAAAATAGACAACAACAAAGCGCTTTTAATTCAACAATATATAAATATTTTTAAAACAATTATCAAAAGCGAAGAGTCTATCAAATTGCTAAGAGCATATGACCGCCTCTCTGATTATTTCAAAGTAAAAATGGTAACTGAACAGCCTCCTCAAGGAAGCAAAAGCCAAACTCAAACCCAAAAAGTAGCCCAAAACTCCCTTAAGGCAAGAAAAGTTTGCGAAAACATACTCAGAGCCATTTACCAGAATGAAAAAGACTTGGTCAATATGCCAAAAGATACGGACAAACTTATGAAAATGTTTGTCTATCCGCTGTTAAAACACAATGCCACAAAAACAACCTTGCGCAACCTGAAAACCGCAGCAGACCATTATTTTCACACTATCGCTGTAAACAGCTTCAATAACACAGCATCATTTTCTGCCGCCGCTCTATCGATAATCAGTAATATTGAGCAGTTTTTACCTCCAAGATATGAAGACCCTGAAAATTTATTATTAAATTCTTCCCATATACTATTAAAAGCCTTTGTCAGATATCTTTCAGAAGGAAGCGCCAGTTACAGTTTTTTAAAAACACCGCCTCTTGGCACTTCCAAACTCTTAAAGCTCAAAGATGACATAACAAACATAAAAGATTCTTGGACTGCCACAATACTCGACTACATTTTCTCCTATGAGGTTAAACTAGAGAAATTAAACCTGCTTTATTGTAAAAGCTTGATAAAACAAACTGAAGAACAAAACAAACTTTTTTCGCCGCTGTTTATACAGAATTTGGATCCTATACTTTCTCTCCAGCCGCTAATTAACAAAAAATCTCTTCTTGAAACTGGAGCTTTAAAAAACAAAGACGGCTCTTTCAGCGACCTGCGGATAAACACCTTCAAAGAAGAAGAACTTCGAGAGATCTCCAATTCAAAGTTTATACAAGCACTTAATAATCTTGTTGTCGGACAAATTTTCGCTTTGAACCCGAAGTTGTCTGATTATCGCCATCAAAAAGGATCCCTGGACTTCGTAAGTCTCTACGGAATGGACACAAGCACCTCTTTAGCCTTTGCTGAGCGTTTCACTTCCTTCGGCGATATCAACAATCTTTTCAACAAGTGGCTCGGTTTTGAAGTAAACGGCAAGATGCTGTACGGCACAGTCTTATTTGCAGAATTAGACCCTGAATACAGACTGGCTCTATTTGCCACATTTGATCCTACTATTTTCGATATACCTAGCGCTCAAGGCGCAATAAACGAATTAGAAGAAACCTCCAACAACCAATTTGCCCTATACCAAAAAACGGTAAAGAACAACTATCTGAACATAGCTTGCTCCAGCAATCAAAGTTTTTTGACAAAATATAAAGAAGACTTGGATGAAATTCTCGAAGAGCTTAGCGATAGCAACAATAAAATTGTGCGAGAAATGTCCGATTGCACCATAATAGTAAGCAAACCAGTTATGTATAATGAAAGCGCCATAGTCGGTTGTTTTCCTCACGCCTCTCTTCAGCTGAGCTTTAAAGCCTTGGCCGTAACATTGGTTCTTATTATTCTTCTTGCTGTAACCCTGATCACTCTTATAGCTTACTTTTTATCAGAAACATTCTTGGAACCTGTTGAAAAGATTACAAACGCTATGGAAAAGATAAAAAACGGAGACTATTCCATTAGACTCGCCAGTAACTCAAGAGACGAGTTCGGCGATATTTGCAATGAATTTTCTGAAATGACAATGGCTTTACACGAAAGAAACAGAATTGCAACTTTGCTTTCAGAACATGCAATAGATGCTTTGAGCAAACTGGATAATGCTTCTCTTAAAGTATCTTCTCACACGGCATTCGAAGGAGCTGCCTTAGTTTCAGATATTCGAGATTTTACTACAATGTGTGAAAACCAACCTCCAGAAGATATTATCTATCTGCTTAACACTCATTTTGAAAAAATGACAGAGATTTTACTTAAATATGGAGGCAGAATACATAAATACATAGGCGATGCTATTGAAGCTGTCTTTGATGAAAGCGACAAATACGAATTACCAGCTGGAAAAAGAGCTTTCCTTGCATCCGTTTTAATGCTCGAAAAACTAAAGGAAATAAACATAGAAAGAGAAAAAAACAACCTGTTCACTTATAAAATAGGCATAGGTATTTCTTACGGCTCTTTTGCCGCTGGAAATATAGGAGATGCAGAAACACGAATGGATTATGCTATTTTAGGCAAGCCAATGAGCCATGCGGCAACTCTGGAAAGTCTTTCAAAGCTATTTCCTGATTTTCCTTTGGTAGCAGACAAAAAAATAAGCAAAACAATTGAAGCCGATCAGGTTATCACAGAAGAATTGGACAAGGAAATCAATGAAGATGCCTATGCAATAGAGCGACCCAAAGATCTTATAAAAGAACTCCTAAAACAATCTGAGGAAGAACCAATTGCCGACTTTTCTTCAAAGCAAAATAAAACTTCAACAGACTCAGACAAAGTTCAAATTATAACAGTCGGACAAAATAAAAAATTTTTGATTAGAGTGACTCTTATTGCAGCCTTTCTTTTAATCTTGGCCTTAGGATTGAACTTTATTATATCCGGAAAAATCAACCAAGCTTTTATTGAATCAACTAAAGTTCAAATGAGAAAAGACAATGCCCTAGTAGCCGAATACTTCTCAGGCAATGAATTCTTTGAAAATACCTTAAAACACGAATGTAAAAATCTGGCTGCTGATATGACACATGAAATTATTAACGGAGCCAGTGACGAAAACCTCACAGAGTTCACTCTCTCTAAGATAGCTGACAGTAAAATCCTCAATCAGCCTGGTCTTTCATTCGTATTTTATAAAAACGAACAAACAGAATCTTTCGCTTCAGACACCAAGCATTTCTACCTCGACTTCTACAAGCCTAAAGCTCTTTTTTATAAAAACATTTCTCCTTATCTTATAAAGAAGCTGTCTGTTCTAACGGGACTTGCACAAGTTTATCAACGTATTTTATACTGCTCGCCTTATGAGTTACTGGAAGAGATATTAGCCAGCTCTCGTTATGAAGAACTGCAAAACTTGGGAAAAGCTTTCATGAGAAAGACTCCTGAAAATGATCAAACTTCATTTTTTAGCAGTAAAGCCCTGCATCTGCAATTTAAAAGAGTCTTCACTGTTCCCTCGAATAATTTTCTGGAAACTGACACCCAATCCAATTCATTAAAAAACCATCTTGCCTTCTTTACAGACCTGAGAAAAAATAATGACTTTTATGGAATACTGTTCATTGCCATACCTGAAGATACTATCAAAAATAACATTAAACTCTTCCTCAATACTTTCTATAAGGGATATACAGCAATAAAAAATAATTCTGCTGACCAATGGCTCTTTTCTGAAAATTTCCCGGAAAGACTCAAAGCAGATATAGAACTCTTAGATGATAAACAGCACAAATACCCCAACTTGGTAATAAACAAGCATAACTTCTCATGGCAAAACTCTTCATATAGCATAGTGAATATTTTGAATGTAGACTCAGAAACAAGAAGCAAAAACAAAACCAATCTTATTTGGTTAGCGGGCATAAGCTTACTCCTGCTCATAACAGGTGTTAGTTGGAAACTGTACAATGATACAGCTTTAAACATTTCCGAAAAGTTCGCCATTTCTTTGAGTTTTGCAACTCTCGTCCCACTGCTTTTATCTGCTCTAACCTTCAATACCTACATGAGAGAAGCCTATAAATACAAAGTCAAAACAGAACGCTTAAACATGAATTTTGCGTTGAAAGGGATAAATTCAAGAAGCAATATAACTACCAAAATAACTTTGGATCTTATGGATACATTCTTGAAAAGCGACCGACTTCTTGAATTTACTGATGCTCTTAGAGAAATTGAAAAAAAATTCTGGACAAACACGCAAGACAACAAAGCCAAAAATTTACTTGGGCAGCTCTTTACAGGACAGAGCATAGAAGAAGATAATGCTGCATACACAAAAGCTATGACCCCGATCTTCAATGAAATGAAAAAATTCATTGAGGCCTATTTAGCAAGTTTTCATGATTTTTCCCACGGCAACAACATATTTGATGATAAACCTCCTTATCATATTCTTGTTGACACCACTCCACAAGTTTTCAGCACGACTGGCGTTCTCAGCGTAGAAAACAACTCCCTCTGGACCCTATCTCATTTTCGTGAAGAAGTCGGAATCTCTTCGCTTTTATATGAAGGTTCCGGCAATATAAGTTTCGCCGTTAATAACCCTATTGTGGCATATAGTGATGCTAAGCACAGCATAGTCAGTTTTATGTCTAACCTCTCAATGCTTTTAAATGTTTTAAGACGAAGGATTTCAACGCTTGTTGAAAAAAGCAGAACAAATATCGAAATCACCAAACAAAATCCTATACAATTAGCAAATGACATAAGCAGAAGACTGAATGAAACAATTACGGATTTTACTGCAAGCATCCTATTAACCTTTTTTAAAACAGGAGTAAAAGGCCGCGAAGCTTTCCTTAGTTTTGAGCAAGCTCTAAACCTGCCGCTGGTAACTGACTCTCAAGTAGGCGACATGCTCAAATATACCGTATGTCTCCCTAGTATTAGAGATATAAAGCAAACCTCGACTGTCTTTATGCGAAAAAAAACTACAGAACGCTCTACCGGGCATGCCAAGCTTAACAAATTCCCCGCAGATATTATATATTGCAATGACACATCTAACGTCGGAGCGCTAGGCAATTACTTGCCGATTGAAAAACTCAACATTGCTGAAAAAACCATGGATATTCATATGGCTACAGGCAAAAACATCTCTTCCACGGATACTGACAGATTTTCAGGGGAAGAATACCTTATCGAAACCAGTATAACCCCCCAATCACTGAAGGGCGGTCTTATATCTCTGTTTCCTACAAGCAAAATCAAAAAAGAATTACGCCTTCAGCTCAGAGCATATATTTTCTTCATGCTTATAATGGCTTTGATAATTTATGCGATTATCAAAGCTGTGACCACCGACCTTTCAACCCCTATAAACTACCTCATTGCAGGCATTGGAGAAGCTAAAAAAGAAAACTACGCTCACAGAATCTCCATGGAAAGAAAGGATGAATTGGGCGAACTCTGCAAATCATTTGACATGATGATACGAGGATTAGAAGAAAAACGTCTTATGACCTCAATGATTTCCAAAACAGCTGCAGAGGCCATCAAATCATCTGACACTGATGCCGCCAGAAAAAACAAAGATACCTGTGTTATCCTGTACATAGCTCTGGCAGATGCTGACCAATATCTTTCATACAATTTGGCAAATTTCCTGCCTCAACTCAGTAATAACATATCTATGATTAACAGCTCAATTATAGCTGAAGGCGGCGATATAGATAAAATAATGAACGGAAACGTGCTTGCCGTCTTCAGAGGCAAAAACCTCAAAAAAGTCGCAACATCAGCTCTTAAAGCAGCAAAACGAATATTAATGATGCAAAAGGAATTAAAAATGCCACTGCCGGTTTCAATCGGAATCAACAAGGGCGAAGTTATTACAGGTTTTTTGGGAGTAGGCGCAAAAAGAGACTTCAGCGTTATAGGTGACACGGTCAACGTCAGCGCAAGACTTGCCAGCTTAGCCCAACTCTTAAACTCCGACAACTGCTTGGTTTCATCAAGCATATATGAAGAGCTTTCCAAAGAATTTAAATTTGAGCAGCACGGCGAAGTTTACCTCAAAGGTAAGGCCGAAGCTCAAAAAACCTATCAGCTGAAGATCTAAAACACTTTAAATTACACTATAGCGAGGCGCAAAATGAAAAATCCTCTATTGCAGCAATGGGAAGACAAACTCAACGATATCTTTGAAGAAATAGACAAAAAACTTGAAAAAGAATACGGAGATGCCCATCCTCTTAAGCCAGGGCGACCTAAAGCAGGGGAGGGGATAACCCACGACACCGACGGCCTTTTTGAAATAGGCGTGCTTTTCACTCCCGGTTTCACATCGAGTTACGGCCCAGGATATGTATTCAGAGTAAGATTGGCAACCTTCAACAAAGTTCCGCCTGAGGAAATTAAAATGTATGAAGACAAAGTTGCCCGCATGCTTGAAGAAAAATTGCCGGAAGCATTTCCAGAAAGAGACCTTCGGGTTGTCCGTGATGGCAAGATGTACAAAATCATCGGCGACCTCGGACTTAACTAGATTTTTAAGCTTTGCTTAAAAACAGTGGGCGGTGGGAAGTGAGCGTATTCGCACTCACTTGCCTTCAATGCGTCGCAAAGCATCTCTGGCTTCATTAATCAAAGAGGTGTTCGGATACCTGCCAAGAAGATTCTGATAAGCGGCTCTGGCTTTTGAATAGTCTCTCAAGTAAGCTTCATAGGTATAAGCTATGGCAAATTCGGCTTCCGGAGCAAATTGATTGTTATAGAAGGACGCATTCAGCTTTTGCCAAGTTCTAATAGCTTCATCATAATTAGCAAAACCGTTTCGGTAAACAAATCCTATTCTGTAATAAGCCTCATGCACAACAGCTTCATTCTGTTCTGTATCAATAATATTGTTATAGCATCGCAAAGCCTCGTCATAGTTCTTGAGTAAAAGCTCGTTGGCCTTTCCGAGCTTCAACTCGATATCTAAAGTATCAAGCGAAACAGGGTGCATTGCCAAAAAGTCCTCAAGCAATCGAAGAGCGCTTTGTCCGTCTGCCAAAACATCCATGTAATGGTCGTAAAGAAGCATAGTATACTTCTTGTGCAAAGGATCTCCAGGGTTTTCTTTCAGCCACTTGCTGTAATAAACAGAAGCCTTGTGAGGATCGCGTAACTGCTCCATATTCAGTTTTACAAGAGCTTCCATAATGTCCAAAGTTGCAAACGACTCCGGATTTTCTTCCCAAAGCTCTTCCAAGAGACGCTCAGCCTTCTTAAAGTCTTGTAAATCTTCAATCTGGCGAACAACAATCTCTTTCATTTCTTTCAGGACTTCTTTGTCTTCATCAGTGTATTCACGTTTTTTAATTTTAACTATGGCTTTTTTAGATGGCCTTGCCTTCTTCTTTCGTTCAATCTCTCGTAATCTTCCTGAAGCAAAGCGTCTTACCTCTGGAACTCGCGCATATTCTCTTTCTATTCCTTTATAAAAAAGAAATGTCATTTCAGTATCTGAAATCTTTGTTTCCAAAAGCTCGCCAATCTTAGAAATAATTTTGAGATTGGCCTTTTCTATCGGAAAAGTCTCTAAAAGCATATCCAGATACCAAAGAGACTTAACAAAATCAGATCTCAAGAAATATAGTTCTGAAAGTTTATTCAAAACCTCTCTGACTCTGAATATAGGCGGATTTTCCTGTAAGTATCTCTCATACTGCTTAATTGAAGCATCATAATCGCCAAGGTCGTATTCCAAAAGCCTGGCCAAATAGTAATATAGCTCTCCGGAAGAACTATCCGCCTGCATCTTTTCTATATCTTTTACAGCCTTCTTTCCCTCAATCTCTTTGAGCTTAGCAAAAAGCTTTTCACGAAAATCAGGATGAAGCGAAGGAAAACCTTTCAACAAAATATTGAGGGATTCATAGGCCTTAGAATAATCTCCATTTTCCTCATAATGCTTCGCTAAACTGTAATAGGCTGATTTGGCCAATGTGCTGTGAGGATAGCTTGTCACCAGGTTTTGATAATAATAAATAGACTTTATTTCATTGCCCGCTGTTCTGGAAAGTCTGGCTAAGCGGTACAAAAGCATATCTTTTCGACAGCCTTTACCTTCAAAGCTTTTGTAAGCTTTTTCATAAGCCGACTCTGCCCCTGAAAAGTCATGCTTTTCTTCAAGAATTCTGCCTTGCCAATACAAAAGTTTGGACTCGTTGCTTTTATAGGCTGGATCAGACAAAGACGTTTTTATCAATTCCAAGGCTTTATCCAAATTACGCTCTGCATTCCAAGCATAAAGTATAGCAGAGTCAGAATGAGTTTTATCTTGAGCAGACACTGCAGAAGCCACATCTGATGAGAAAAGATCCGAAGCGTCCAATTCCTGCATAATCTGCTCTCGTAAAACAGGGTTTGCAGTTTTTAAAAGAGCCAGCTCCAGAAGTTTTCTAACCTCATTCTCTTCGCCGCCAATTTCTTTTTTCAGTCTTGCAAGCTTTAATGCCGCATCGCCAGCCTGCCTGTCATTCGGAAATTCACGTAAAAACTCATCATAAAGAGCCGATGCGGCTTCATAGTCATGCAAAAATTCGGACATAAGCTGAGCTTTAGCCATAAAAATCTCTGCTTTTCGTGCAGCTGATGGATTGGACATAAGCTCAAGTTCAAGGTCAGATAAAGCATTTACGGCTCTTATATTGTCTGCCCTGATTTTGCTTTCTTTTGCAATTTCTAAATGAGGGTAAACAAGAGTGATCTCATAAAAAAGATCCTCAGGTCTATAGAGCTCATGCTGAGTATTCTCCAGCAATTTCGCAAGCTTGAACATTCTGTAAGGGGTGGCTTCCTCTTCGGGAAAAGCATCGATCAAAGATTCAACTTCTTCTATTTCCCCCCTCTTCTGCAAATCCTTGCGTTTTTTAACTATATAAGCTTTGGATTCGGGCTCTTTGAAAGTGTCAGCATAGTCGGCCATAGTCAAGACTGCGCTGCGATAATCGCCTGAGTTTTCCTGTTGTTCAAGCAATCTTTGAAAAGCTATCAGCCTGATTTTTTCATCGCCATTCCTCTTCAAAGCCTCTTCAATATAATCAAATCGACCAGTAAGCTTTTCAAGCCTTACACATATTTCCGGGATGAGAGAAGATTCAAGCGTCAGAACACTTCTGAGAGTCCTGATAGCCGCCGGCTTATCATCTTCCTCTTCATGAAGCTTTGCAAGCTCCAAGGCCGCCTCTGTACGAGATTCTTCGCTTTTGGTTTTATCACTTATAAACCTCTCGTAGAATTTGGTTGCGTTTTTATAATCGCCGCTTGCAGCATAAACTGCAGGAATACGTCTCTCCGCCTGCAAAGCAAAGGGAGAAGCCGGAAAAAAGGAAATAAACTCAATGTAGTTTTTAGCGGCTTTTTCATACTCCTCAGTATAAATATCTTGAGCCTGAGCCATTCTGAAGTATAGCTCTGAAAGCCATTCCGGATAGTTGTGCCGCAACAGAAGCCTTTCTGCTTCAGTCACAAAATCAGCATATGGAATCTTCTGCCTGAAAAAAGCCTCAGAAATCAATCTTCTGGCAGCCTTTTTTTTCAATATTTCAGAAGAATCGTCTCGTTCCAAAAGATTTGTCAAAGCTGTGAGAAGACGTTCGCTGTCTACTTCCGGCTTTTCAATTGCATCCATATATATTGCGTAAACTGTTTCCGGAGGCAGATTCTCTATTTCTGAAGTTTCTATCTCGGCAAAGTTTTTGACTCCTTCAGGCAACAGAGAAGCTCCCTGAATCGCTGTTTCATCTCCAGTCTCCAGAAGCTCCTCGTCAGTTTTTCTTAAAGACTGCAACCTCTTTGCCAGCCATTCGCGAGTCGTAGGCATTTCAGAAGCTTCTTTAATTTTTTTCTCGGCTTTTTCCTGCAAAGCCTCGTCTATAATCATAGCTCTTTTGTAATAAACCTTGGCTTCTTCAGGACTATGCAAAGCAATACAGGCATCTCCCATAGCCATATAGGCTTTTGCGCTGTAAACAGATCTCGGAAACTCCCTTAAAAAGCGATTCAGCTTTTCAAGACCTTTAATTCCGTAGCCTTGAACAAAATAAAGTCTGCCAAGCCTATATGAGATTATTTCTCTTTCAGAGTCTCCAAGCTCCGTAAGAGTCTCAGCCTCTTCATAACGTTTAACTGCAGTTTCCACATCTTTGTCAGCTATATAAGCTATATTTCCCAAAGTCATGACAGCTCTAAGTTTCGCAGTGCCTGAAGCATTTTCGCTTAAAACAGAGAAGAGTTCTTTAGAGTCTGAGGGAAAACTGAAATACATAGCTCTTGCTATCTCATAGCTCAAATCGTATCTTTCTGTCTCATTCAGACGCTCTTCCGCCATAATCTCTTCATAAAGCTTTTTCAAAGGCGCTGAACTGGAAGCCAAAGCGGCAGTGTCAGCTAAAGCTCCATAAACAGCCGCAACTTCGCTTGAATTGAGTTTTTTAGATAAAAAGCCTCTCAAATAATCAGCCCGTCTCAATAAAAGCAGCTCGTTATAAAGCTCTTTGTTTTTAAAATATTCCGCCTCATTCGGCATAGTATTCTCTAAATAATTTTTAAGCGTATTCAGAGCATTAGCGATATCATCCTGCTCTCTGTAGCTTTCATAGAGAATTTTACGATATTCAGATGACTTGCCGTCTGATGGATAAGCTTCAATATATGCGGTCATAAGACTGTTTGCCGCAGCCTTGTCAGACAATACTTCAGACTGGATAGTCACAGAGTTCTGCAAACCAAGCTTTGCCCAATAGCTGTCAGGATAACTCTGCAAAAGCGTTTCAAAGACCTTCAACGCCTTTACAGGATCATTCATGTGGCGGCTATAAACATTGCCTATTCTATATTCAGCCTCGTCTACCCGACCCCAGTCATAAATAGCGTCTAAATCCCAGCCTGATTTGACTGGTCTGAAAGAGTCGGTGTATTCCCTGTACATACGCAAAGCTGTCGGATAATCTCTCAGATCGTCATCTGTAATGACTGCTATCCTGAAAAGAGCTTCTTTGTAAAAGATGCTATGCGGATAATCTGCGACAAATTTTTTATAAAGTTTCAAAGCTGTCTTGTAATCGCCAGCTCTGTATTTCTCATAGGCCATATCAAAAGCCATATCAGCTGGCGATATCTTAGGCTCAGTCCTGGCTATAGCCGCATCATTTACTGGATCCTTGATTTCAAGCTTATCGCTGTAATCTTTGACTTTTCGATAATAATAAGCCGCCTTGTCAGGGTTTTGAAGCAAATACTCGCTAAGATAGCCCGCCATCTTGGCATATTGCATATTCCAAGCGTCTTCTCTTTTTTCAGCTTCCTTGCGTCTTTCCAAGTTGAAAGAATCCAAATCATGGTCTTTGACAGTTTTCGGAGGCAACATCATATTTCTGAAAACTTCTTCAGACTTCAAATAATCTTTGGCTTTTTCCGCCTCAAAAACACCCAAAAGCATTCCGGCTACTCTGTAACCCTCGATGCTTGAGGTTCTCTCCAGATATTTAGTGTAATCCTCTCTGATTTGCTGCAAATCCGGATTTTTTTGATAAAAATGCCCCAAAGTTGCTCTTACCAAATAAGCGCTTTCAGGAACAGAAGCATTTTCAGACAATGAAGTCAAATAACTTGCGCCCTTTTCAGGCTTATTCAAATCATAAGCATAAAGCATAGCCAAACGCAGGTTTGCATAGTCCTTAGCAGCTTTCTCTCTGAATTCCGCTATTTCTTCCCAAGCTGAAACAGCTTTCAAAGCCACATCCAAATCATAACCCTTGGCAAAACCGATAAGATACTCTAGAAATTCGCCCTCACGCTTTTGCGGAAAATATTTATAATATTCTTTAAAAGAGTCAATCAAGGTCTGAACAGAAGTAAGCTTCCTGCCCAGTATTTCAGCTCTGGCTATTTTACATCTGATCATATAAGCTTCTGCAGGCGAGGATTCAAGCAATGCCTCAAGATCACTCAAAGCCTCGTCAAAAAGACCCTCTTCTCTATATATATCCGCTCTCATCAGCCTTGCTTCCCACTTAAGAGAAGGGGATATAACTGAAGCTCTCAAGGTCTTGTCTAACTGCTCTAAAGCCTGCGGAACTTTATTAAGCTCTCTATAATAGCCTGCCAAAAAAATATAGCCTTCGCCAGGCTCGCGATTTTCAGATTTTTTCATAAAATCCATTACTTCGCGTCTTAAGAGAGTTTCTTGCTTCCTATCGTTCTCAGAAGCAGGCAAGGGTGACATATTGCCATAAAATGCGGCTGTCAAAGCTAGCAATGCAATTTTATTTTTAAATTTCATAACAATTTAAGATTTATTTTTTCTGAAACCCTTATAGGCAGAGAGAAGAGTCCCTGAAATAAATTTTTCCTTCATCAGATAGAGAGAGAAAAGATAAGAGAGCGAGCCAACTGTCATCATAGAAAGCATTTTCACAAGAGGCACAGCTGACATAGCTGAAAACATATAAAATAAAACAAATGACATAAGGACTGTAGCAAGCAGATACTTTAAGTTATCAAAGTCAAGCAGACTATATTTCACACTCTCTTTAGCAGCTCTAAACAAGAAGATAATCACCATAGACTCTGCAAGCAAAAACGCCCAAGCGGATCCTTTGTAACTGAAAGAAGGAACCAGCAAAAAACTGAAAATAACATTCAGCATTATCCCAAAAAGAATCGCGAAAATATAGATTTTGTCACGCCCTGAAGAGAAAAATATTTGATGGCCTGCCCAATGACTTATAGACATAAGCAAAATTAAAGGAGCCATAAGCCGTATAATCTCAACAGCGGGCATAAACCTCTCGCCAGCAAAGACGCTGGTTATAGGTTCTGCAAGAAAATAGAGAGCAGCTGAGAGAGGAAGCCCGGTAAAAAGGGTAAACTTCATACTTTGCCTGAGCATTACTGTGTTTTTTTTGTCATTACCCTTTGCAACAGAAAGAGCGGCTCTCGCGAGCAAAACACCTGTCATAGCGGTAACAAAGGGGACAGCGGTTTTAATCAGCTTGACGGCAAAACTGTACAAACCGATAGATCTATTATCTGAGAGATATCCGAGCATCAGAATATCTACTTGAGCATAAAAGCCCAAAACCAAATTCATCATAGCAGCGGAAGCAAACCCTGGAATGTGTCTTTTAAGCTCCAAGTTTGAAAAATTAAAAGACATCCTCAACTTCAAGTGAATAAAACTTACAAAGTAAACTCCAGCCAAAGTCAAGGAAAGAATAGCAGCGTAGATAGGATAATCAAGCGATTTTCTCAGGAGCAGAAAAACAGCTATGGTTCCTGAGGTTCGGCAAAAGACAGCTCTCAAAGCCGCATATTTGTAACCGTCCATCCCTCTATGAAACCAGTCAGCGTCTAAACCGGCAAAAGGAAGATGCATACCCGAAAGCAATAAAAGCTCGACATTGCTGCCATGAAAACCGGCTTTCACAAAGAATATATATATTACCGATACCAAAAGGCCTACAGGAGCAATTATAGTGAAAATTTCACTGGCAGTCTTTTTTACTTGCTCAAAATCTTTGCTTACTACGGCAATCGTTCTGATGCCGTAGTAAGGCAATCCGTGTTTTGCAAAAAGCAAATAAGATGCCGCTACTGAAGCGGCAAAAGAAACCATACCAAGCCCCTCCGGCTCAAGAATCCTCGTTATGTAAGGATAAAGAAAAAGAGGAAACAGAAAAGCCGTGAGCTGGATAATTAAATTGTAAAAAAGGTTTTGTCTCAATCCTGTTTAAAAGAAAAGATCTTGTCGACTATTCCATATTCCAAAGACTCGTTGGCATCCATCCAATAGTCTCTGTCCATGTCCTTCAGAACTTTATCTTTATTCTTGCCGCAATTTTTTGCAAGCAATTTGGCGCTTTCCTCTTTAGTTTTGACTATCTCACGAGCCTGAATTTCCAAGTCTGTCGCCTGTCCATAGAGAAATTCTACACTGGGCTGGTGAATCATGACCTTAGCGTTAGGGAAGATATATCTTGAACCTTTTTCACCTGCGGAAAGTATCAAAGAACCCATAGAAGCTGCCAATCCCATACAAACAGTCTTCACGGGAGAAGAAATCAAGTCCATTGTATCAATAATAGCCATACCAGATGTAACCACACCGCCAGGGCTGTTTACAAAGAGAGTGATGGGTTTGCCAGGATCTGTAAGTTCAAGATAAATAAGCTTGGAAACTATCTCATGAGCTGAGTCATCATCAACAGGACCCCACAAAAAGATCTGTCTCTTGCTTAAAAACTTCTGTTCTATTATTTCAGCTGTTTCTGTCGGTTTTTCTTTGCCGAAATCGTAAAGCTGCTCGTCGTCTTCATCTTCTTCAGGTTCTTCCTCGTCCATCCTGATATTGAGATTTTTATATTTTTGATCGTTTGAATTCATTGTTTGTCTCCGGAGATTAATGAGGCTTAAAAGCCTTTAATACTGGATTATATAATACATTTACGACGCACATTCAAGGAAAATTTGCAGAGAACATTCCGAACCACGAAACACACGAAAATCACAAAAAAAGGGAAAAAATTTTCTCTCTCTTAATCAGCGACTCAGCAAAAATATAAATATTTTCACTTACGCCGTTTGCTGTAATAAAGCTCAAATTAATAACTGCTTTGACCTGCTGGCAAATAGCTGTAGCCTTGGATTGAGAGATTGTTATCGAAGGGAATTTTCTGTCAATTTTTGTACTTTAATGAGAGATAGCAACTTAGAAAATTCCTTTGAACCGAACGAGATTTGCAAGTTTACTTATAGTTTATGTTTTTGAGATTTCGGTTTTAGGATAAAAATTGAGTAAAATCTTAGGCAATGCAATGAAATAAGATTTTACTCGGGTCTCAGATTAAAAGAGCTATTTAGCAAAGTTATTTGATAAATAGCTCGCTTTAATCGGAGATTAGCAAAAACGGAAGTTTTGGCGTAATTTTTAGCCTCGGTTCAGTGTATTCCGTGTGTTCCGTGGTTTTAAAAAGTTCTTTTTCTTAATCTGCGGCCATCTGCGTAATCTGCGGATTCAAATGGTTTTGAGTCCTTTATCTGTGTTCATCTGTGTAATCTGTGGACAAATACCGCTTTTCTCACAAGAGAAAAGCCCCCCGAAGCGATTAGCTTCAGGGGGCTTATAGACCCGGCAGCAACCTACTCTCCCACGGCGTCGCCGCCGCAGTACCATCGGCGCTTGGGAGCTTAACTTCTGAGTTCGGAACGGGTTCAGGTGTTTCCTTCCAAGCCGTAACCGCCGGAAATTCTTATG
>JAAYNI010000039.1 GCA_012520995.1 Candidatus Rifleibacteriota bacterium | reverse complement strand
TGTGCGCGTGAGGTTCCTAGTGCTCCAAGAGAAGCTCCCACAATCATGGTTGGTTTATTGATTAGCGCACGACTTGTGTAGGCAATCCATTCAAGAGCAGAAGATAGCGGTGCTGGAATGGTATGGTTATACTCAGGTGTAGCAATGATAACTCCGTCTGCGCTAGCAATCTTTTCAGAAAATGCAGCAACAACAGCAGGAGCAATCTTATCCTCAGGTTCATTGAAGGCAGGCAAATCTTTGATTTCCAGAAGTTCAATATCAGCTACATCAGCAAAATGCTTAGCCATAAATTTTAACAATTTACGGTTTGTTGAACGAGCTGAATTTGTCCCAACAATAGCAACTAATTTCATATAGTCTACTCCTTTTACACAAATAATTACCTTTATCATACTCCTTTTTTAAAATAATTGAAAACGTTTTTGTTATAGGAGAGGAAAGTGGCATTTTTTAGGAGCATAGCATAACAAGAAAAAAGCCCTGAAACATCAGGACTCTTACTTGAGGATACGTTTTTAATATCTGTGAACGATTCATCTTGAGATATTATCATTAGGAATGGCTATATTATAGAAAGCTTTGCTTAAATTGGTCTTAATCAATTTTCTTAAGATATTCTGCCAGCATCTTCTTCTGTGGTGTAGCCATGGGGTAATCTTGAAGTTGGTCTTGTGAGACCCAACGGAGTTCTTTGTCTTTGGAAACTTCATCTGAAGTTACCAAGCCTTCAAGAAGTTCGATAGTCCATTTTTGGTGGCTAAAGGTGTGTTTGACTAAGCTAAATTCTCGCTTAGTCCAGTCAGGAGTGACTTGGTAATCCTCTTCAAAAAGTGCTTTTTGTGAGACGGTTTTAAGGGAAGTTGTCTCCTTTTCAAATAAATCTAGTTGCTGTCCGATAAAGTCAGTCTCTACGATTGGAAATGTCCAGAAGCCGCCAAGCAAGCGCCCATCAAGATTTTTTTCTAATAAGAAATCACCTTTGCTATTTCGAATGACAAAAGCTTGAAGCTGTAGCGGCTTGGGCTTTTTCTTAGGAAGTTTAATCGGATATTTATCGTAAGTCCCGTGTAAATAAGCTGCACTGAAAAAGCGAATCGGAGATTCATCTGGACGAGGATTCTTGGCTGATTCGATATCAGTCCCCAGGTCCATCAGTGCTTGGTTGAAATCTCCAGGACGCTCTGGGTCAATCAAGATTTCCATGATAGCTTGGAAAATCTTGCGATTTTTGGGTTCACCAATATCATAATTGACTTCAAAAAGGCGCGCCATCACGCGCATAACATTACCATCGACAGCAGGCTCAGCAAGTCCAAAAGCAATACTAGAAATAGCACCAGCCGTATAAGGGCCGATACCTTTTAAAGAAAGAATATCCTTGTGATTATCTGGAAAAACACCATCAAATTTTTCCATGATTTCTTGCGCAGCCTTTTGCATGTTGCGTACGCGAGAGTAGTAACCAAGCCCTTCCCAAGCTTTTAGCAATTTATCCTCAGGAGCTTTGGCTAAATCTTCAATCGTCGGGAACCATTCTAAAAAGCGTTCATAATAAGGAATTACCGTCACCACCTGCGTCTGTTGCAGCATGATTTCAGAAATCCAGATAAAATAAGGATTCTTAGTCCTGCGCCAAGGCAAATCACGTTTTTCATTATCGTACCAATTAAGCAGGGTGCGTCGAAAAGAAGCAAT
>JAAYNI010000038.1 GCA_012520995.1 Candidatus Rifleibacteriota bacterium | reverse complement strand
GTATGTGACAGGTGTCAAGGCTGACGACTCCGGCACCCTTGCGACAGGGAACGTTGATGCTCCAGTACAAGGCACATACGGCAAGCTAACTATGAATGCCGATGGTTCCTACAGCTATGCTCTTGACAACACAAACTCTGTAATAAATGCTCTTCAAAACGGTCAGAGCAAAACAGACACCTTCACCTATACCATCACTGACTCAGACGGTGATACAAGCAGCAATACTCTGACAATCACAATCAACGGCACCAACGATACTCCTGTGATGAACGATCACAGTTTCACAGGAGATAAAAACGCTGGACATGACGGCAAGGCGGCAATACCTGTAACGCTTACAGCTACTGACGTTGACACTGCTGTTTCTCACTTCAGGCTGACTAATTTGCCTGAAGAAGCGGACGGCAAGCTCTATACAGACGCTGCTTGCACTCAAAAGGTTGTTCTTGGCTCAGATGTAGCGGCAACCAATAACAGCTTGACTCTTTACTTCAAACCTAATTACGGCACCGATGAATCCGCCAGTCCCTTCGGTCCGAACTGGACAAAAGACGCAATAACCTTTACAGCAGAAGCAAGAGACTCAAGCGGTGCTGACAGTGTAACCTATTCAGCTCCTGCGACTGTCACTGTAAATATTAACGACCTGCCATATGCAAACGAGGCGGCAGACAAAGCGGTAACAGAAAACAATCTTAATTCTGCAGCAGTTAATATTGTCAGCGGCAATCTTATAAATGACGACGCAGATTATGCGCACGGCAAAGATTACTTGGGCAATGACACTGAAGTAGTCATTCATCAGGTGAAGTATAAAGACGTTAACGGTGATGAACAAACAGCTGACATAACTGGCGATACTACTCTTACGACCCAATATGGCGAGCTGTTTGTACAGAAAGACGGCAACTACAGATTCACTCCTAATAGCAGCTTAAATAACCCATTCGGAGATGATATTCCGGAAACATTCCAATACAGCATAGCTGAAAAGAACACCCCCGATGATATCAGTAACTTCGCTACCCAAGTTATAAATATTCAGGATGGCCCTAAACCCTCATTGGGCACAATTCTTCAAGGCGAGGTGTTTGAAGCAGGTTTGCCTTTTGGCACAACTCCTGATGAAGACAATCTTACTGCTACTCATGTTCTGAACCTGACTGCAGGTTCAGACCCCATGACTGTGAAATTCGATCCATCCCAAACAGCTTTGCAAGCTCTAATTGACAAGGGGTTAACCTCAAGGGGCAAGGCTATCAGCTATGTAGTGAATGAGGCAGGCGACTTGATTACAGCAAAAGCTGACAATGAGACAGTGTTTGAAGTTCAGCTGAATAACCCTGCCTCTGACGGAACTGGTGCAATGACAGACGCTTCTTATACTTTCACGCTTCATCAGCCTATCGACCACAAGTCGACGGTATTTACAGAGTCTGAACCTGTGCTTGGCTTTAACTTTATTGCAGCAGATACAGATCATCCTGATGAAGACTTTGTGAGAGGCACTATAAACGTTAAGGTTGTTGACGATGCTTCTCCTCTGACAAAATCAGTAGAAACAAACGAAGACACCTCGGTAACCATAAATACCAATGCTGACGCTACTCAGGATTCAATCGATATAAAAACTGATGCTACCTATGGAAAAGCTACTGTCAACGCAGATGGCACTATAACCTATACTCCTAGACCGGAATTTGAACATTACAGCGGAGCTGACTCCTTTACATATGATACAGTATCAGACGATGGCAGCGGCACTATTCAAACAGTGGTAAATGTAACCGTCAAACCGATTGCTGATGCTCCGAAATTTAAAGCTGACTATACGGTAAGAGGCCGTGAAGATACTGCAATTCCCTTGAACCTTGTTAGGCCTGTAATAACTGATAACACAGATCATAACGGCGCTTCAGCAGGAGATCATAACGACGCTTCAGCAGGAGATCATCCTGAAAGATTAGGTTTGATTGAAATAAGCGGTGTTCCGGAAGGCGTTCAGATTATAGATGACACTAATAAGGTGATTTTCATTGGCAAGCCTTCACAACATTCCTTCAAAATCGTGATTGATGGTGATGGTGATGGCGATGGAAATTACCATTACGAAGGTTTAGATTGTGCTGATGCTGATGCAGTTCGTCGTCTTACTACCGCTCAATATAAAACTTTAAAAGCAAAAGGCGCAGAGCATGCTCACAACAACTTCACTTTAACTGTATCGGTCACCTCATATGAAGTTGATGACACAGGTGTTCCTCTAAGTCCTACAGACACTGATACGATGGCTTCAGCCTCTCAAGATGTGCTGGTTGATGTTCATGCTGTTACAGATCCTGTAGATTTGAAATGGACAGGCGACTTCTCTCCTGATCCTGTTAATCCTGACGATCCTCCTTCTACTCCCATTTTGAAGGTAAGTGAAGATACTTGGACAAGCCTAGATAGCAAGCTTCTTCCGACCTTAACAGATACAGACGGTTCTGAAACATTCAAGTATGTATTTGAATGCTCGAGTCTGAAAGGCTGTTTTTACAGAATTAATGGTGTTGGCGAGGGAATCAAGATAGAGGGAAACAAGCTGGAAGTTGCCTTTGACGGCTCGACTCCTCCTAAGCCTCCTAAGATTGAGCTTCGGCCGCCACTCAATTGCAGCACTAATATGGCCGACTTGAAGATAACGCTGGTGGCTATTGATAGCGATAGCGATTCACCTTTTGCTGCTCCTGAAGAAACCTCGGCATTTGTAAATGTCAGGATAGTTGAAGTAAGCCCTATAGCTGGTGATATTAACTCAAAGGCTTCAGGCACAGGCTATGAAGATACCTACATTAAACTGGACTTTAAATTCGACTATCGGAGCGATAACGAGTATGTCAGCGGCATAGAAATCAAAAACATACCTGAGGGTGCGAAGCTGTTTGAGAAGAATGGCGATGGCTATACTGAATTGTCTCAGACTGACGGCACTTGGAAAATAGATCAGCAGACCAAGGAAGATATGCTGGAGCTCCTGGGCAACCCTACAGAAGGCAAAGAAGGCAGGCTCTATCTGTTACCGGCTCAAGATGACAACACTGACTTGAACTTGGAATACAAGCTTCAGTGTGTAGACATAGATGATGACTATCTTACTGACCCCACTGTTATAGATGATCCTCATAATGTCAATGATACTGACAAAGTAAGTAAAGTAAGTATTGAGTGGACAGAAGTCAGAAAAATGCCTGTTGAAGTTAAAGGTGTGGTAGACCTTTCTGTACCCTATACTCCAGACGTTGCAGACCCCAGAGCTACTGTCGGCAGGCTTTATACAGAAATAGCCAACGCTCAAACTCTGGAGCGCACTGATGGCGGACCTTGTCTGGAGGTGAATGAGGATGAAATTCTTGACTTGGGTCTTTCCTTTAAAAGTTATGAAAACATAAATCACTCTACAAATGATGAATCAGAGTTAGGCAAAGAAACCTATTTCATAATAAGAACCAGAGACGGTGATACAACTCCTTTCACCATATGCAATGCTGCAGGCAAAGCTATAGGTGTAAAAACATCCGGAGGATGGAAACTGACTCTTGACCAGTTGTCACAAGCTCACTTCAAGCCGGTGCACAACTGGGCCAGTGATGACGCAGTGCACACGATCAAGCTTGAACTGGTCTCGCATGTTCAGGATATGGGAGATGACGACCTTGCTGAGCAGCATTCCGTTGAACAAATCGATAAGTTCCAAATCCACGTTGATGCTGTTCCGGATAAGATGCACATTGCAGGTTACAAGGTCTTTACGACAGAAGATGAATCTGTTTGGCTGGAGATTAACCCATATTCTACAGATACAGACGGCAGCGAAAACCTTGAGACACTCAAAGTGACTCAAATACCATATGGAGCTGTTTTGAAAGTTGAGAAGGCACCAGGCGTATATGAAACTATATTTGTCAATGACAAGCCAGGCACTGACGCAGAATACCTTTTAACAGTTCTTGAAACAGGTTCTACAGATTTTCATAATTCGGCATTGGCGGACCAAAATAGCGGAAATATTTTGCTCAAAGATCTTGAGAAGGTCTTTATAACACCTCCTGCCCATTCCAGCGGCAAGTTTGATTTAAAGCTCATTCCAAAAATTGTTGAGTCCTCAAATAACTCCTGTAGCGAAGAACCATTTACTATTGAGGTATACGTGAAAGGCAAGGCCGATATACCTATCATTACTCTGACTGATGAACTTGAATCAGCTGATTTTGGCGTAAGAACTCTGAATGATGGGGAAGTGGCTTATGGCACTCCATACAATTGGAAAACTGAGCCTGTTGATGAAACCAACATTGTAACTTTCTATGGTTTGGAAAGAACCAGCGGTTCTTCGCAAAGGATTCCGTTTGGTTTCAGAGCTGATACGGGAGAAAATAAGAGTCTGCTTCTTTCAGACAATCCTGACTTCAATATGGAAAAAGCCCCTGATGACAATTCAGAAGTTGTCAGCTATATATTGAAAGGCTTGCCAACTGACATAAAAGTAGTTGATCAACACGGTAACCAGGTTGGCATCCTTATAACTATCGACAACGGTAAAGCTAATTGGATTTTTGATGCTGAAATGCGTTCACAGGGTCTTTACTTTGAAACACCAGTAGGCTGGAGCGGCAAGGTTACTGATCTTAAGATGATCACAATAGTCCAGGAAATGGACGGGCACATGATTGACCAACTCAAAGTGCCTATGAATTTTGAATTGGAAGTCAAGCCTGTAATCACAAGCGACCCGATTCCTGCTACAGTTACTGGAGTAGAAGACATGACGCTTGCTGCTGATGGCAGTCTTGGCAATATGACTGTGCTGAATTTCGAAACCAATGACCCTGACGGCTCAGAAACAGTTACTGAAGTTCTTATTCCTATAGCAGGAATTCACGGAGGCTTGGAACTCTACGTAAAAGAAGACTCTTCGTGGGTCAAGCTTGATGACAATTCATCTTATCTTGATGGAGCAAACTACAAGTTCACTGATTCGGCAAAAATTAACGGCGGCATAGCTATAGCTGTAAATCCGAATTTGCCTCTTGGAAATTCTGACAGCTTGGTTAACCGTCATATAAATGATAATTCAGTTCAGCTGGAAGGTGTTCAGGTGACTGTTATAGACGTTGGAAATGGTGTTGATACGGCTACTGAAGTATTTACTAAGGATATATCCGTTCATCTGACTGGTGTTGCGGATCAGCCTGAAGTAACTGCTATTACTGTTCTTGCAACATTTTATGACAGAATTTTCGGTGTAAACATTGAAGCGGATTTCCCCGATAAAGCACATCCTGGAGAACAACAAGATTGCAATGAGACTCAATTCTTTGCTATTACTGTTTTTGAAGGAGATTTGCCGAGCTACGGCTGGTCATTTAACAAGGGAGTCAAATCCAGTGACGGAACTTGGATTGTCAGCAGAGAAGAGCTCACCGGATTACAGGCAATAGCTCCCGAAAGCGCATCAGGAGACCACACAATAGAAGTTACTGCCTATGCTGTTGAAGGAGCTACCGAAGAAACTCATACTCTATCAAAAGACTTTAACTTCACAATTACAGAAGGCCCCGGACATGCTCCTCCAGAAGGCCATGATAAGGTAGTTGTTGCTCCTACTTTGACTCTGTTGCCTCCTCCGACTATAAACGAAGACGGAAAGATATCGTTTGATCAAATAGTAGATTGCAATCAAACTCACGTTAATGACTCGGATGATGGCCAAGAAGTGTTGTCGTTGATAATTAAGAGTATTCCGGAAGGCTTTACTATTGAGTCTGACATACTTTTGAAAACCTATATTGATCGGACTACAGGCAAAGAATTCTATGTCATAAATATTCCTGGAGCAAATCCTGATCAGACTGCTATTCAGTCGGTTCTCTCACAAATAAGTCTGGTTCCTCCTGCAAACTTCAGCGGAACTGTATCGGGATCTTCAGGGCTTGTAATAGAGGCGGCAGCTGTTGAAACGGCCAATCCGTATTATCCGTCTGCCTCTGCTTCTGCTGTATCAGCTCAGGTTAATGTAATGCCTGTGGCTGACGACTTTGAGGTAACCTTGTCTCCTGTCTCGACATTAGAAAATGATTCTTTGGCGCTTAAGGTTACCTTGACCTCTGAAGATAAGTATACAAGCGCTGATGACTATGCTGAAACTATAAGTAACATTAGCATTACTATAAACCCGGATAATGGCAGCTTTGTTGATGAGGACGGTATCGCCTTAGGAACGAATCTCAATGTTACTATGGAAGCAGACGGACAATTGAAATACGGCGGCAAGGCTGTATACTTTAAACCTATAGCCTATGCTTCAGGCGATGTTCAGTTTACACTGAAAGCAGATGTTATAGATGAAAGCTTGGTAAACGGTGTTTCGGAATCTGACAGCAAGTCATTGAGCCAAGATGTTACTATAAGTGTAACTCCGGTAGCAAATGCTCCGATAGTTTCTGTGGGACCGGGAAACACAGGAACCCCAGGGCTGTATGTTACAGATGAAGATCAGAAAGTAGAATTAGATCTTAGCGTTGCCTTTGAAGATAACGACGGCTCAGAGCTGCACACTGTAATGATTAAGGGTGTTCCCGCAGGCGCGCGTTTCGTAGACGATAGCGGCAAGCTTGTCGGATTAAACAACGGTAATGGCACTTGGACATTTAAACCTGAAATGCTTACTTCTCAGAATGGCTTCTGGTTTATACCGAGACTCCACGATACAGGAGAATTAAACCTTGAACTCTTCGCTCTGGCTACAGAAAAGGCAAATAGTCATCAGGCAGAGGTTTCAGAGTCATTCACAATTAAGATGAATCCTCTTGCCAGCGGAGTTACTGTACCTTTCCAAGGCAGTGATCCAGCTTCTTGGAATAAACCGGTTGCGCTTGGTCTGCAAGGCTATTTGATTGAGCAGCTTGATTTGAATTCCTATCCCTTTAAAGATTTTGATGACAATTCCTATCAAAGCGATGAACAATTCAAGTTTATCTTGACATCTCAAGATTCTGCAGATTTCCAGCTTTATACCAAAGATGATGCGGGCAACATGATTCTCTTGCCCGATGCGGATACTAATCCTGATACTTACACTATTGACAAGCTGACTCCTGAGCAACTTGCTAATCTCTATGTGGGCATGGAGTCTGATTTGGACAGCGTAAGGCTTTTTGACAGCGAACTGTTCTCTTTGGAACTCGACGCAGACGGCAATGTGGTAAGCGAGTCTGCAGGTGTGGACAAAGAGGTTGTTTTGACTTTTAAAAGTGACGCATCTTATCCTGCTGATCTGGATCATCCAGACAATGCCATGATTGAAGGTTCATCTCTTGACGATGCTCTTTATGGCCACTTTGGAAATCAGAGCATTTATGGCTACGATGGAAATGACTACATTTTCGGCGGTGAAGGAGATGACTACCTTGAGGGCGGTCTAGGTGATGACATCCTTCATGGCGGAGAAGGAGATGATATCCTTCATGGCGGAGAAGGAGATGACATCCTTCATGGCGGAGAAGGAGATGACATCCTTCATGGCGGAGAAGGTTCTGACACGCTCTATGGCGGTTCAGGCGTGAACTATCTATATGGCGATGCAGGTTCTGATACGCTCTTTGGCGGCTCGGGTGACAACTACCTTTATGGCGGCGATGGCAATGATGAGATTTGGGCTGGCACAGGCAAAAATGAAATGTACGGAGGTGCCGGCAACGATACCATCTATGCCGGCGTGGATCCGAATACTAAAGTCTATGGCGGCGAAGGCTCAGATACAATATACATCAGACCTTCTGAAGGTATGGGCTATATAAACGGCGATGATCATGATACTGATCCTCTCTCTCCATTAGCTGGCATAGACACTCTTAAACTTGACAGCGGACTCAGTATAGACTTTACCCCTGAGATTACTGCTAAGATCGATAATATAGAAGCTATAAACCTTGCTGATGGTGAGTCTAACTCTGTTTTGAATCTGAGCGTACAGGATTTGTTAGACATAACAGATAGCAACAACACTCTGCGTATAATGGGTGATGCGGGTGATGCGGTTGGCTTAACAGATCTTGATCTTGGGGCTTGGACTACAGATGGTGAAACTTATATTTTGGATGGAATTAACTATTCGCTCTATGAAAGCACTTTGGGAAGCGAAACTGCCAAACTCTTTATCCAGCAAGGCATGGACATTATTTAGGGAGTAGGGACTAGGAACTAGGAACTAGGAACTAGGAAAGGGAGTAGAACACTGCCCACTTCCAACTTCCCACTGACCACTGCTCTAAAAGATTTGTGGCTAAAATTTAAAATATTTATATATTCGTATTAATACAGAACTAATAAAATCAGGGAGAAATAGAACAATAGCATGGGAAACATAAGAAGTATTATTAAGAAGCTATCTGCTATAGCAGTTATGACGCCGGCTTTAATGACGGCCGCATATGGTCTTACTCTTAATGAGTGCATAGAAGAGGTTTTAGATACTAACCCCAGGGTTCTTGAAAAACTTAAATATTACAATTCTGTGGTTCACAGCAAAGATGCTGTACGCAGCAGAAAGAATCCTACGGTTTATTTGGATTCAAGCCTTGGAAAACAAAACGTAAAGAACTCCAGCACCAGATATAAAACAAGCATCAATGATGTCTCAGGAGCCAGAGTAACAGCAAGACAGCTTTTAAGTGACGGTTCACGCCTTAATCATGGCATAAGAGCATTGGAAGCTCATTCCCGCTCTGCTTTGTTTTCTTATGTGGATACTGCCAACGTTCTTGCTTATGAAACAGCAGAAAGCTATATAAACATATTGAAATACCGTGAGCTTATGGCTCTTGCTATAGAAAACGTTGAAATTCATACCAGGCTTATGAACAATATTAAAGCAAGGGTTGAAGCAGAAACCGCTGGCAAGTCTGAGCTGGAAAGAGTTCAAGGCAGATTGGCGATGGCTCAATCTACTTATATTGTACGCCAAAACGACTACAAACGAGCTATTTACCAGTTCCACAAGCTTTTGGGAAGATTTGTTGATGGCAGTGACTTTGTTATGCCATTTATCTCCGGGGAGCTTATTCCTAATTCACTTAAAGATTCTATTCAAAGGCAATGGGAGTGCAACCCCAATTTAATAGCTTCTGATTATAATATAGTCTCAAGAGAATTTGAGTACAAGAAAGAACGCGCAGAAAACAGGCCTGATTTTTATTTGGAAGGAATAAAAGATTGGAATAAGAACAGAAGCGGTCTGAGAGGCGAAGACAATGAAACCTCAATTTGGCTGAGAGTAAGTGTTCCTATATTTGACGGAAACTATGCTCATCACAAAAAACAACAGTATCGTAGCTTGGTTCACAATGAAAAACACAGGCGCGATAATGTAGCAAGAACTCTTTTGAACGATTTGAACCTTATTTATACAGGTTATAAACAGTTAGAGACTCAAATATATGCTATGAGAAAGAGCCTTTTCTTCACTAAAAGGGCACTGCGTTCTTATCAGCAGGAATTCAAGCTTGGAAAACGTCAGCTCATCAATATTTTAGACGCTGAAGTGGAATATCAGAATGCCCGTTCCCAGCTGGCCACTCTCAGAGCCGATTTGCTTATATCCAAATTCAGATTGCTTTACAGCATGGGCACTATTATCGAAGATTTGGGCTTGTATATTCCTTTGGCTGAAGAATTGGCAGAAGCCAAGAGAACCAGACCTGCTACCAAAGACGACTTGCCTTTATTCCTTGATTTTGACTCTGACACCGTTGAAGACAGATTTGATGTAAGTATTAACTCTTTGCGAGAACAACTGGTAAACGAAATTGGCGAAACAGAAAGAATGACTGCGATGTATTTGACAGAACCTATTCGTTTTACACAGCTAAGCGAAGAACTTAAGGTAATTAAGAATAAGGCTGATTTGCAACTGCAAGCAATCAGGCCTGATATACCGACAGAAATCGGTTTTATAACTTTTGTTTCAGGAACGTCAGAATTAAGCGATAGAGCTAAAGTATTGATGAGGGAAGTCTTGCCTCAGCTGAAGCGCCTTGCTGATGACGGTAACATTAAAATCACTGTTACTCAAGGAGATAGTTCAGCTGATATAGACTCTAAGCTTTTGGCTTTGCGAAGAGCTTATAATCTTAAGAAGATTCTCACAATGCACCTTTTTGACCCTGACGCTATAGTCGTAGAAGCAAGAGAAGCAAAAGGAACTGAAAGCAAAGATGCAATGGTTCTCACTCTTCAGAGTGATATCAAAAGCTTTACAGATCATTTGTCTTCTATAATTGAATATTCTATGGTTTTTGAAGGCCAGTCCGATAAAATCAGCGACAATATGACGGTAAGGCTTAGAGAGCTTGCTGACAGGTTCAACAAGGCTCAAGAACCGACAGTTGATGTAATAGCTTATTCCAACGATATGAATAATCCAAGCTTGGATAAAGACTTAAGCTTGAAGAGGGCAGAAAATATTTGCCGCGAAATGGTGAGATTAGGGCTTACAAAGAAAGTCAATCCGATAGGCTGGGGCACTTACGATGCTGACTTTGACTTCTATTCTCCTATAGAAAAGCCTATAGGTCTTAATATTGTAGAGTTTGTCTTACGTGATTAACTCTTAAAATAATGGAAACAAGAACACTGGATCAGTCAAAGCAGGAAAAGAAGCACTGGTTTTGGCATGCCATTTGGCTTTGTCTGCCTTTATATTTTGATGTTTTACTGGCTTCTTTTATAATCAATCTCTTTGCTTTGGTTGGTCCGCTCTTCACAATGAATGTCTACGACAGGGTAGTGCCTAACAACGCCAAAGAAACCCTTTGGGTTTTGGCGATAGGCACCCTGTTGGTAACCTTATTCGACACTCTTTTAAAGTTTTTGAGGGCCTATCTTACAGAAATTGCCGCTAAAAAAAGCGATATGCTTATTTCGGCGCGTATTTTTGAAAAGCTTCTCAATCTTCGTATAGACTCAGCTCCCAAGAATGTGGGCGCTTTCGCTTCTTCTTTGAGGGAATACGATGCTATAAGAAACTTTCTTACATCATCTGTTATGCTGGTAGTTATAGACCTGCCATTTACAGTAATTTTATTGGCAGTTGTCTATATGCTTGCAGGAAGGATCATAATAGTTCCAATAACTATGATGATCCTTATTCTTTTATACGCTCTTATTATAAGAACTCCTCTATATGCCAGTATTGTGGCTAATTTTGAGAATGCTTCCAGAAAAAACTCTTTGGTTGTAGAGACTGTTAACGGCTTGAGCGATATAAAGCAGCTTAACTCGGGTAAACTTTTTCAAAACAGGTGGGAAGGCTTAACAGCGTCAATGGCAGCTAAAGCTGTTATTTCGCGGCTTTTCCAGACCTCTGTTTCTACTCTTACAGGAGCGCTCATTCAGATAAATACAATTGTAACCGTAATTATGGGCGTTTACATGATAAGCAACCGCGAAATGACTATGGGCGCTTTGATTGCCACAATGATTTTGTCATCCAAGATAATAGCTCCTGTTGGCCAGCTTGTGGCTCTGATTTCATCTTGGAACCAAACTAGGCTTTCTTTTGACTCTCTAAAAGATATTATGGCCAGAGAGGAAGAAGATAACCGTCCAGAGCTTATAAAAAAGAATAGACTTGATGGCACTATAGAGTTTAAAGATATGACTTTCAGTTATCCTGGCTCTGATAAAATTGCTTTGAAAGATGTAAACTTCAAAATCAATAAAGGCGAAAAAGTCATTATATTAGGCCGCATGGGAGCGGGGAAGTCCACTATTCATAAGCTTCTTATGGGTTATTACAGACCCAAGGAAGGCAGAATACTCATAGATGGCTTGGATATTAACGAGCTTAACATGGCTAGTTACAGAGCTTTGCTCAATTACGTGCCTCAAGATTTTTATCTTTTCTCAGGCACTGTCAGAGAAAATATTTTATTAGGAGCAGAACCTCCTGAAGACAAGGTTTGGGTTAGAGCTATCTCGGCAGGCGGCTTAGAAAATCTTTTGCAGACAAGCCCAAGAGGATTGGACAGCTTTGTGCTGGAACGCGGACAAAACCTTTCCGGCGGACAAAGGCAAGGAATTGCTATAGCGAGAACTTTCTTGCGTTCCGGGGATTTGGTTCTGCTTGATGAGCCTACCAACTCTATGGATCCCAACACAGAATTACAAGTAAAAACTTTTATAAGAAATGAATTAAAAGATAAGACCATGATTATGACTACCCATAAACATACAATGCTTGATTTGGCTGACAGAGTCATGATTGTTGATGGCGGAAAAATTGTTTTTGACGGCAATCTTGAAGCTTTCAAGAAAGCATTTATCAGAGAGGCGCCAGCGAAAAATGACTGATAAAACTCCCGAAAGCATACTGGAAGCTAACTTTGCGTCTGTCACGGAAGCTCCGGTTAAATCCAGACTTTTGATTTATTTGATTTTCATCATGGTTCTCACTTTTATTATTTGGGCTAACTATTCACAATTAGATGAAATTACCCGCGGCATAGGGAAAATTATTCCCTCGTCTAAAAATCAAGTGGTTCAGCACCTGGAAGGCGGAATAGTGACAGAGATTTTTGTGCGTCAGGGTGATTCGGTTGAAGTCGGACAACCGCTTTTACGAATAGAAAATATGATGTGGGCGAGCACTCTTGCTGAATCTAATCTGAGAAAAGAAGAGCTGCTGACCAGACAGCTCCGATTGAATGCTGAAATCAGAGGCGAAAATTTCATAGAATGTACAGAGACCGAGAACATTTCTCCTGAACTGATGGAGCGTGAAATTTCATTATTGAAAACTAATATGGCATATATTGAGAATCAATATAATATAATTGAGCAGCAGATAACTCAAAGAAAAGGCGAGCTGGCAGAGGCGAAAATAAGAGGGGAAAATGCTGTTAAAACTCTTGAAATTCTCAACAAGCAGATTGATATGACAAAACCCCTTGTAGAAAAGGGTGTTGAATCTCAGACAGATTTTTTGCGTTTGGAAAGAGACAGAGTAAATGTAACAGATCAGCTGGAAACATCTAAAGTAGCAAAGCCTCGTATTGAAGCTGCTATTAAAGAACTTGAGAGCAAAAAGAATGAAATCAAAATCAGCTTTCAGGGCAGGGCTCAAAAAGAATTAAATGAGCTTACTGTGCAGATCTCTCAGATTACAGAACGACAAAACGCATTGAAAGACCAGATGCAAAGAACCTTGGTAGTATCGCCGGTCAAGGGTACAGTAAAACAGATGTCTGTAAACACTATTAATGGTGTTATAAGACCAGGCATGGATTTGGTTGAAATAGTTCCCAGCGATGACTCATTGATAATTGAAGCAAAGATGAGGCCGTCAGATGTGGCTTTTCTTCATCCGGGGCAAACAGCAAAGATCAAAGTAACTGCTTATGACTTTTCTATTTATGGCGGTCTGGACGGCGAAGTAATTGATATAAGCGCCGATTCTTTGATGGAACCTAATGGGATGCCTTACTTTTTAGTCAGAATCAGACCTTTAAAAAACTATTTAGGAAAAGAAGATAAGCCTTTAAAGATTACGCCAGGCATGATTGTTTCAGTAGATATTCTTACAGGCAAAAAGTCTGTTATGGATTATTTGCTCAAGCCGATTTTCAAAGCCAAAAACCAAGCTCTGACAGAACGCTAACAACGAAACAAACCACAGAAGAGCCAAAACTCTTTAAACCACAGAACACACGGAATACACAGAAAAAGCTCCAGCAGAAAAAATATTGAAAAAGCATATCTGCTTTTTCTCACTCTCGGCTTAGACCATTGATTTTACAAGTAAACTACAGAAAAACAAACAACACTAATCTATCAGGATTTCCAACTGTTATCAGTTTTCAGCAATTGAGTCCTAAACAATTCAACCCACCACCCACTAACCACTACCCACTCTAGTGCGGCGGCATATTATTATCAGCTATTGTCTTGTGAAGTTTGAAAAGCAAATAGGAAAGTTTTAGTGAAAATACCGCACTAGTCAGATAAAGCATTCATTATTACTTCAAGAATATGCATTAATTTATCAAATATCTGAGTCAAAACAGGATTGTCGATAGCTACTACTATTAAGCCTATTAGACTTAATAAAGGAATGAGGATTAAGATTCCTAGAAAAATATAGGTTACAAAAGTTAAAGCCTCGTATGTTTGATCGAATTTCATAGGGTGGTCTTTTCGGCGTAGTTCAGAGCCTTTTCCTCCCAATAATATGACTCCATCGCGTTTGGCTTTTTTTAGTGTATTAATAGCTATAATTGTAGCGAAGAGCATCATTAGATATAAAAGTATTGATATAGCTAGCATTTTGAGTCTCCTGAAAGTGGATGCTATAGATTCTAGGGTAATGTATCCTGGATAAAAAAGACAATGGAAGACACCCAAGAAAATATAGCCAAGAGCGTGACAATAAGCTTAACAGTTCTAGAGAAGATTATAAACCTTTATATGTGAGAAAGTCACTTTGAAAAGTCAGAGCTCGTAGACATCGGGAGGTTCTTCAACTTGTTCTAATATTTCGCTGATAGTTTCCATCTCTATGATTTGCTTCAAATCATGTTTCATCATATCTTTGACTGTACAGCCCCAGATTATGATTGTCTTAATTCCAAGCTTTAAAAGCTCAGTGCGGTTTTTTGCATCCCGCTCTGTATTTTTTTTGAGCTTCTCAATCCAATATTTGGTATTAGATTGCGGCAGACGAAACATACGGCAGTTTTCATGAGCATGCCAAAAACAGCCGTGTACAAAAATTGCCGTTTTATATTTAGGCAAATATATGTCCGGCTTTCCAGGGAGCCAGTCACAATGAATTCTATAGCCATAACCTGCGCTTCTTAAAAGTTTTCTTACATAAAGCTCAGGCTTTGTGTCCTTTCCTTTGACTCTGGCCATATTTTCACTGCGAGTCATTTTTGTTTTGCCGTTTAATTTCTTTCTTGCCATCAGTTATATATCGGTCAGGAGCCTGTAAAATACGAGTGATGAGTTGACAGCAGGATTTTAAGTATTTTTGAAAATAGGGAGCGGGCAGAAAGCATAGAAGAACTTCATAACAAAGGTCTTTTTCTAAACCATAAATGTAACATACAGTAACCAGAGATTACTGGACACTATCCACTAATCTCTGGTTTTTTAATTAGTTTCGTGCTTTAATATTGCCACAATATTTTAAAGGATAAAATCATGTCTAGACTGCCTTACAAAGTAAAAGATATTAATTTATGGGAAACAGGCCGCAAAGAAATAGAAATAGCTGAGCATGAAATGCCAGGGCTCATGGCTTTGCGGAAAAAATATGGAACAGAAAAACCGCTCAAAGGAGCTAAAATAACAGGTTCTTTGCATATGACGGTGCAAACAGCTGTTTTAATTGAAACTTTGGTGGAATTGGGAGCCGATGTCAGATGGTCCAGCTGCAATATTTATTCAACCCAAGATACTGCAGCTGCAGCTATTGCTAAAGCTTGTGTGCCGGTATTTGCCTGGAAAGATGAAAGCCTTGATGAATACTGGGAATGCTTGCGCGAAGCTCTGATTTTCCCTGATGGCGCTGGCCCAGATCTTATAGTTGATGACGGCGGAGATGCTACTCTTATGATTCATCTTGGCTGTGCAGCTGAAAAAGACAACTCTCTGCTTGATAAAACCCCTGAAAGCGAAGATGAAGCAGCTCTTTATAGAAATTTGAAAAAGACTCTTAAAACACATCCTGATATGTGGCAAAAAATAGCTGCTTCAGTTAAAGGTGTAAGTGAAGAAACTACTACTGGCGTTCACAGGCTCTATAAAATGCTGGAGGAAAAAAAGCTTCTTTTTCCTGCTATAAACGTAAACGATTCAGTAACCAAGTCCAAATTTGATAACCTGTACGGTTGCAGAGAAAGCCTTGCCGATGGTATCAAAAGAGCTACTGATGTAATGGTGGCTGGCAAAGTCGCGGTTGTTTGTGGCTACGGGGATGTCGGCAAAGGCTGTGCTCAGAGTTTAAGAGGTTTCGGAGCAAGAGTTCTCGTAACTGAAATAGACCCCATTTGCGCTCTTCAAGCAGCTATGGAAGGTTATCAGGTTGTCACCTTAGAAGAAGCTCTGAGCGAAGGCGATATTTTCGTTACTGCTACAGGCAATATAGATGTTATAACAGCTAAGCATTGCTCTGAAATGAAAGATCAGGCAATAGTTTGCAATATAGGCCACTTTGATAACGAAATTCAGGTTTCAGAAATAAAAAAATGGCCTGGAGTTAAACACATCAATATTAAGCCTCAGGTCGATAAATATACTTTCCCCAACGGAAGAAGCATTTATTTGCTAGCTGACGGCAGACTGGTAAATCTTGGGTGTGCTACTGGTCACTCCAGCTTTGTAATGAGCACTTCATTTACAAATCAAGTTTTAGCTCAGCTTGATCTATGGCAAAACAATTATGAACTTAGTGTTTATACTCTTCCGAAACACCTTGATGAAGAAGTTGCAAGATTGCATCTTGGAAAGCTGGGAGTAAACCTTACAAAACTTACCCAAAAACAGGCTGATTATATAGGCGTCAAGGTAGAAGGCCCATATAAGTCGGACATGTATAGATACTAAGGGAAAGGGAGTAGGGCGTAGGGTGTAGGGAATAGCGAGGACCAACATCCATAACAGCCAGTGATGGGTGGCGGGTGCTGAGTGGCGGGTTGAATTGTTTAGGATCGATGTTTTAATTGTGGTATTATAAAAAAAAAATTTTAAGGAACCAAAGAATGCCAGATTTCAGTTTGTTTTTCTCCAGAATTGATGATTTTATTTGCCCTGAGCTTTTCAGCCCAAAACTAGACGGTTATGCTGATCTCGAAAATATTTGGGACGTTCTGCTCAGAATACAGCAGGGCTTTGTGAAAAACACTGTTAAACCGCAAATTCTTGGCACTATTGAAGATGGAGCTATTGTAAAAGGCGATATTTACTTAGGTGAAGGCTCCGTAATAGAAGCAGGTGCTTGCGTTTGCGGGCCTGCTATAATAGGTAAAAATGTTACAGTTCGTCACGGTGCCTTGATCAGAGGCGATGTTATTTGCGGGGATGGCGCAGTAGTTGGTCACACCACAGAAGTTGTTCGTTCGGTTTTCCTTCCGGAAGCCAAAGCTCCTCATTTTAATTATGTCGGAGACTCTATTCTTGGCTCAAAAGTAAACCTTGGAGCAGGTTCAAAGCTTTCAAACCTTAAGCATGACAGAACACTTGTAAAAGCTGTAATAAATGGACAATATATCCAAACAAATCTGAAAAAGTTTGGAGTAATCTTGGGCGATGGATGCCAAATAGGCTGCAATGTTGTCACTAATCCTGGAACTATTATGGAACCAGGTTGCATGGTTTATGCTTGTGCCTCGATTCATGGCTACTTCTCAAAAAACACCATAGTAAAGCTGAAACAGCAGCAAACCCGCATTGTAGCAAACAGGGACTAGGGGTTAGGGCGTAGGGGGTAGGGGGGTAGGTGTAGAATCCAATCTTTCCCCGCATTTCTGCTTGAAACTCATATTTATTAAGTAAACTTCCTAAATATGAGTTTCAGTCGGCTCTGCTTGTAAAAATATAAATATTTTTACTCATATCATTTGGTCTTCTAATAACTGTTTATTTTTTTATTTTCGGTTTATAATGCTTTTTAATGAACGAGAATAAAATAAAAAACTGGCTGAAGGGTGTTTCAATCCTTCTTTTATTGCTGAGTTCAGCTCTTGCGGTTAAGGCTTTTAAATCTGTAAGACGCGAATTCAGCGGTATTATAGTGCAAAAAAGTGAAGTGCAAGGCTTTATTACTTCTGCCTATGATTTGTATGTTGTCCCTGAGCTACCGCAAAACATTTCCTCTGAAGAAAATCTTTTCGCACTCTTAAAAATAGAACCTTCCAGACACGGAGTTTCTAAAATAGCTTTTTTTAGGGCTGGAGTAGGGGACTTTTTACAAAAACAAAGATGGAGCATTTTTGTCAGAATTAATGGGGAAAGATTTACTGACAACGGTGTTTACTGGTTCATTTTAGCACTAGTGGGCATTTTTGTAGCAATTTGGAGCAATCCTAAAGATAAAGAGCTGTTTAAAAATTGAGCAGCTTCTCGACAATTTGCGAACTTTTTGCACAGTTTTAATAAAACACACATTTGTCTAAAAGGCTCTCTGAATGCTGAATGTAGTGAAAAGCTAAATAAACAAAGGCTTTTAGCCGATATATATAATGTGAGAAAAGTTGGCATGCAGTTTGCTACTAATAAAGTAACAGCAAGCAAAGGAGCCCGCCGATGCAAAATGAACAATACAAAGACTATGTTTTGGTGAGAACTGAGAAAAACTCAACCTTAGACGTTTGGGTTAAACTTCCGCCATCAGGACATTGACAATGATTTACACACACACCTGCGAAACATATATTAACAGCATTTATCACGCAACAGGTTGTCAAAACTTATACTGCTCTAGTTACAATACTTATCATTACTCTTTTGACAATACTATCTGCACAGAGTTCTTTTGAACTAAGTCACACTATTTAACAAAGTTGCACTATTAAAAGTCACACCTAGGTTCTTTTGCTGAAACTGCAAAAAACTCCCCTTAGCTGGGGAGTTTTTTATTTTAGATTTTAGTTAGCGACCTTTTGAAACCACGAAACACACGAAAATCACGAAATTCCAGAATATTTTTTTATCCACAGATGACACAGATGACTGCAGATGAAGAACCGAAATATTTCTAAACCACGGAATACACAGAATACACGGAAAAATACACCGACAGGGTAAAAATTACGCTAAAACTTCGTTTTTGCTAGTCTCCGATTAAAGCGAGCTATTTATCAAATCACTTTGCTAAATAGCTCTTTTAATCTGAGATCTGACTAAAATCTTATTTCATTGCATAAGATTTTAGTCGATTTTTACTCTTACAAAAAATACAAGGTTTATTTTTATCGGAGCCTCAACAGTTTATCAGCAGCTTAGAATAATTATCAGTTTCTGTAATTGAGTCTAAACATTAACTCGCCACCCTATGCGATGCATATTTTTTAGCAGATATTGTCTTGTGAATTTTAAAAGGCTGTTAGGCAAGTTTTAGAGAAAAAGCAGCACTAGTCACTGTTTTTCAGAGTTTTTTCTTGATGATCTTGACAAGAGAGTTTACAACGTCTATGCCTTTTGTGCCTCTTCCAAAGCCATCATCCATGCCGCATTCTTTTGCCATTTCGCTGGTTACTTGAGTTCCGCCGGACATGCAGATTATTTTATCTCTGATGCCTTTTTCTTTGCAAATTTCATCTAGTCTGATCATGTTCTTGCGGTGCACATCGTTGTGGCTGATAATTGTGCTTATCAGAATTGCGTCAGAGCCTGTTTCAATTGCTGCATCTACCATCTTTTCAACAGGAACAGAGGTGCCCAGATAGTGATATTTGACACCGAATTTCTCAATACCGCCGTGTTTGATATCCAATATTTCTCTCAACCCAACCGAGTGCTCGTCTTCGCCGACTGTGCCAGCTACAACAGTAAGATTGGATTTTTTCACTATTGCCTTGATTTCATCTTCACTGAGCATCTCAGGTTTCGGAGGAATCTTTATAGTGGTTTTATCAATTGCAAAATCTACTTTGCCTTTGACTTCTATGAATGTACCCTCTGATGGGTGCATTACTTGTGAGTTTATAACTTCGGGATCCAGGAGACCCATTTTTTTCGCCATTTCAACAGCTGCTGCTTTTGCGAGCTCTAAGGATTCCGGAATGAAAAGCTGTATCAAAACTGTGCCGTCACCTGCCCATTCTGTTTCGGGCTTGAGCATATTGCCTTTTCTGTATTCGACAGTTTTTGCAAGACGCAAGTTACAGTTGTCAGTTTCGTCAACCTCGTCAATATATGGTATTTTATCGTGATTGCAGAGCGTACACCCGCCTATCAGTTCACAGGGTTTCTTGAGGTTTTTGGGAAGGTTGTTTATTCCGAAAGTGCTGCAGACAGGTGCCATGTAGTCATCATCTCTCTTGACTATAGTTCCAGCTGCAACGCCGCCTTGAGCGTCTCTGGCTATACCGTCATCATTTCTTATGGGGTAGTGCCCTGAGTCGACAAAGAAACCTCTTTCAACAGCTTTGAAGTAGCCTCCGTTTTCGAGGATTTCTTCCAAGAAGCAAACGGCTCTCTCTTGAATATCTCTTACCATATCGCCGAGAGGACCGTCACGGTCGATCTTGACAAGCTGTTTGATTCCGTCAAGGGCTACTAAGGTCTGTTTGGCTGTTTCAATACCTCTGATATTGTTATAATGCCAAGGGACGTTTCGGCCTTCATCAGGGGTTATAGTGCTTTGAATGTCTGCAGAAGTAAGAGCCGAAATCAAGGTATCTATAACGTGTGTTCTGGTAGCTTCTTCAATGTCAGCCTCAATGTATCTGGTATTTTGTTGAGCTCTGAATTTATAATCGCTGAAGAATTCTCTCAAAGCTACTGCATAAGGCAAGTCATACCAGAGTTTAGGAGCAGGAGGAGCACAGGGAGGAACGGTTGAAAGACCTATGTGTGCTTTGTCCATACCGACTGCTGCAGAAAAAGCACAGTTGATGCCGTGTTGAACAAGCAGTTCAGGCATAACAGCCCAGCCTTCTTTGGCAGTGGCGTTTGCGTTATGAGCGCCATCTATCTGGAAAATTTGAGCGTCAGCCATAACCTTTTTTGCGGAGGCCGCGTCAACGAATGAACGATAAACGTTGATGTTTCTGTAAAGCACGTTGTACTGAGGATCCTGGTGTGCACCGTTTATTCCTTCTTCTGCGAAAAGAACTGCGACTTCAGGGCCTGCAACTCCCGAAACATAGGAGTGGAAATTGATAGGTCTGCCGACTTCATCTTCTATCAAGTCGCAAGCCTTTTTAGAGGCTCTGATTTGCTTTCTGGTTATCGGAACTCCGCCTATTCCTTCCGGAGTGCCTTCTATTAGACCGTCTATATGGCTTTGGCCTGTGGTTCTTATGACCATTATATGGTCGGCGCCATGCCAAGCAGCCATTCTCATACGTCTGATGTCATCTTCAAAGCGGCCTGAAGCTATTTCTGTTGTAATAACAGGCATAGGCTGAGGATCTATGTCCCCGAAATATTTTGCTGCTGGCAGTGGAATAGAACGTTTAAGAGGTTCTGACATATCTTTGAACTCAAAAGAACTCTTGATGCCGCCATTTGCAGCAGGTTTTCTCCAAACCCATTCTTTGCGTCTGGGTTTATAATTTTCAAGACCTTCTAACAGCTTTTCAATATCTATTTTTTGTTCAGGTATAAGTTTTTTCATGTCAGTTCTCCTTCTTAAAGAGGGTATTCATGGCTTCTGGAGTTTTGATTAAAGCCGCAGCCGCTTCAGGAAGAGAAAGAGAATGTTTTTGTGAGTATTTGAGCAATATATTGCCGGCTCCCTTGCCTAAAAGACCTGCTTCAGTAATTTTTGAAACCAGCTCTTTTGAAACAGCAGTATTTAAGCCCATTCTGTGGAGAACTGAGCGTTCGATTGAAGGAGATGTGTAGTTTTTGCCATACTCCAGCATAGGTTCAACGATCTTGTCACAAAGTTCCCAGAATAGGGTTTTGAGTTGCTGATCGTTTAGCTGTGACAATTCGGCACGGCGTTTTTCGAATTTTGCAATTCTTGCATCCTGCATAAAATAATTCCTTTCACCTAAATATTTTATAAACAAGTTATGTTTTTTTGTTTCTCCATATTATGAATCCGAGTTTGGACTTTTTTGGGTAGCGGAGTTGTCTTGCGATTCTTCTGATTTTTGTATTTCCGCCTGTTTTTCATATTCCGATTTTTGCTCTATGACAAAGTGAGTGAGCATCTTAGTCATTTCATCTGAAACCATGGTGAGGTGCCTGGTGACTTTTGTAATCTCTTGTATAGAATCTCTTTGGAGGCGTAAAGAGTGCAGAACATCGTCTACTTCCTGAGTTGTTGACTTGGTTGTTATGGAAAGTTCTTCTATGAGCTGGCTTATAGACTCTATATTTTTACTCTGCTCAGCGGAGGATTTGCTTATATCTTGGAGCTGAATATTGACGCTTTCAGAAGCTATTCCTATTTCGTCAAGATATTCACCTGCTTGGTTTATTATAGCAACTCCTTCTTCTACCTTTTCACGGCTTAGAGTCATTTCCCTGACAGCCAAGGTTGTTTTGTCTTGTATTTCGCCTATGAGCTGGCCAATTTCTTCCGCTGCGTTTGCACTTTGTTCAGCTAAAACCTTAACGTTCTCGGCAACAACTACAAATCCTTGTCCTTGCTCACCTGCTCTGGCTGCTTCAATAGAAGCGTTCAGAGCCAATAGGTTGGTTTGTCTTGCTATAGTAGTAATAGTGATTACTATTTTGCCAATACGTCTGGACTGGGTTTTCAGTTCTTCAAGAACTTTTGATGAATCTCTTACAGCTCTCTCAATTTCTTTTACAGTAGTGGCGACATTTCTTACCGATTCGGTGCCTTGCGTGGCTTTCAATCTGTTTTGAACAGACTTTTCATAGGCTTTTCCAGAGCGTTTTGCTACCAGCTGAGCATTGGCAGAGATTTCTTCGGTTGCGGCAGCTGTGGTTTCTAAAGCATTTGAGGATTCTTTTGTGGCTTTTGTTATTCGTTGAGTATTTCCAAAAATATTTTGAATTGAGTCGTTGGATTGCAGGGTAAGATTTGATATATTCGCGGACATTTGCCCGAGACGGTTGATAACGTCTTGAAGTTGCAAAAGAAGTTTTTGTATATAGGCAATGAAGCGATTGAATCTTTCCGAAACTTCGGCAACCTCATCTTGGCTGTTAACAGAAAGACGTTTTGTCAAGTCGCCGCGGCCTCTGGACATTTCCTCAAGTCCGCTTGAAACACCTTTAAGCTGAACTACAACACTATTAATGACTATTAAGGCTACTATTGTCAGAGAGAAAAGCCCGACTATGTTAAGTATCATTGAAATATTCTGAACGCTGTTTAGAGGCATTAAAATAGTTGCTGTATCTATCAGAGCATATAGAATCCAATCTGATTCGGTAATGGGCTCAGAAATTAAAAGCAGGCCGTCTCTGGGAGGGGTGAGGTAGGAAAAATACATGATTCTTGCCCCTCTGCTTACGGTTCCGTCAGCGTTTTGTTTAATACCTAATATGTTTTGGGCGTAATCTTGAATTCCAAATGAAGGATCGTCATAGGTGAATAGAGTGATATTGGGATTTAAAATATATTCTTCTTTTTCGTGTCCTATGAATTGAGCAGTCGTGCTCACACTTGCTGATACCATATAGATTTTGCCGTCAAGCATGTCAGATTGGATCCAATCCTCTTCGATTATGTTTTCCAGCCATAGGGTTAACGAAACAAAACCTATATGTTCGCCTCCTGATAAAACAGGAGCTAAAACATAGGCGACCCTGTCTTGTTGGGTATTATTACCTGTGATGACAGGTTGATAATAAACATCAGAAAGAGTTGGATTGGTTGTTTCTGTTATTTTATCCTTGAAAAGAAGATGAATGCTGTCAACAAATGGGGGAGGGGAAGTGGAATTGTCCTTTGCTTTTCCGTCAGATCTGACAGAAAGGACATTTTTCATCTGGGGAGTAAAAAGAGAGACTTCTACGAGAAGATTTTGCGTAATGCTGTTGTCTGATGCCATCATAGGAGCAAAAAAGTCCGCCAGAAGGACTTTGTTGATATTTGCGATAGCTTCAGGTTTGTTTTGCAAAAAGTCGCTCAGAACCTTTTTAGTGGTATTCTGGTTAGCCAAGACTTTGCCTAAAAACTTATAATGTTTTATAGTCAGATCTATGTTTCTGGCTTTTTCATGAATTATAGTGCAAAGCTGAAGAGGAATCTGATTTTTAGAAGCCTGCTTTATATTTATTGATGCAAATAGAGTTATGATCAGAAAACCCAAGGAGAGTATGAACAGGGTCAAAAAAAGTCTGGTGCGTATTTTGAAACTTTTTAAATAGTCCAAGTGAACCATTTTCCTTATTCGGGTATTATTATTGTCTGTCCCGGTCTTATTATTGATTTCATCCCGAGATCATTGCGTTTTAAAAGCTGAGATAATGATACATTATATTTTAGAGCAATTGTAGATAAATTTTCTCCTGCTGCTACTATGTGAGTTTTTTCTTTTTTTGCAGCAGAAAGGTTAGGCAAATTTTTTTTCATGTAATTGAGATAGGCTGTATCCAACTTTTCATTTGCAGGAGCTGATAAGAAGTCTGCAAGACCTTGGTAGATAGAGTGGGCTATTTTGGTCTTGGTTGCGTAAAGATTTAAAACTTTGGCTTCAGTCTGGTTAGAGATGAAACCTAATTCTAGTAAAGCTGAAGGCATTTCCAGAGAGTGCAGAACCTTAAAGCCTTCTCTTTTAACTCCTCTTGACTTAATTCCAAACTTGGCATCTCGCATGCTCTTTTCGAGAGCTTCAGCTAATAGTCTGCTTCTGTGAATGTTTTGAGCTTGTTTCTCTAATAGCTTCTTTTTTTCTTCGTCCGTCTGTGTTTTGGTCATGGATTTCTTTTCTTCAGAATCGCTATCTGATTCGGTATCTGAAGCGGCTAAATCGGCAAACTCATCTTTGTTTTCCATCTCTGCAACTAGGCGAGCTGCTTCATTTTTTGCGCCTTCTGTGGATTCATAATAGACTTCAAAACCGTTGACAGATTTTGCGTTAATAGAGTTAACATGGAGACTGACAAAAGCGTCTGCTTGAAGCTTTTCAGCTATTTGTCTTCTGCCCTCTAGAGGTATAATATAGTCGCCGTCTCTGGTCAGAAAAGCTTGAAAACGGCTGTCTCGGTCTATATATGCTTTTAGAAGATGGGCAACAGATAATACATATTTTTTTTCTACAACGCCGTTTCCGGATGTACCTGGGTCTTCTCCGCCGTGACCAGGATCTATTACGATTATCTTCTTTCCAAGAGCTTTTAATTTGCGGACTTCTTCTAATTCTTTTTCCGCTTTTTGGTTTAAGAGGTCTTTGGGGTGTCTGAGAAAAACTATAATTCGTTCTTTTTTATGCTCATTCTTAGGAAGCATGAAAATTTGAGACCTTATGCCTCTTGGGAGTTTAAAGGTGACTCTGACTTTGTCAAATTTGGATAGATCTTCAAATTGTATATATTCCAGAAACTTGCTCTTCAGATCAAATTGCTTGATTTTAGCTTTAAAAGTTGCTTCTTCTATATCAAAAAAAGATCTTCTGCCTTTAAGATCTTTAAGTTCTGAGAGTTTTACAGAATTTGTCAGCTCTATTATAATTGTGGCTTCTGTAGCGGATTCCCAAAGTCTTATGTCAGTTATTGAGGATTTCTCTTGCGAAAAGAGATTGACGGGGAACAGAAAAGCTGCCAAGAAGAAGATGGCTGTAATAGATGAAGAGAATAGTCTGTTATTTGATGTGAACATTGCCTGATATTATATCAAGATTTGGAGTAAATTTGAAATGATAATCTATAAATCTTAGCTTAAAGTGGTGTTTAACATCTAGAAATTACTTGTTTCTTCACATCCAAGGCAAACAATATCTTCATGCTATCTATATTGCAACCTCACAGAGCGGACAGTGGATAAAGTCAAATAGTTGCTTTAAGATGCTGAGGAATAAGTGAAATTACTTAGTATTTAGAGTAAAACATGATAAAAGATAAAGGAGTGTGTAATATAAAACATTTAGATCTTATAACCAGCTGTTATACAATGTAAAATGTTTTTATATGGTAAAAAAATCTAAATTAGAAGAAAAGGCAGAAGCCGCAGAGAAAAGGAAAAATATGACTAGAAGAAAAGTTTTTTCCATGATCAGAGTTTTTATTTATTTAATAATTCTATTTATTTATTGGATTATGCCTGTAGATTTAATCCCGGACGCCTTGCCATTTGTTGGGATCCTTGATGACGCAAGTGTAACGGCTTTTGTTCTGTGGCTTTTCAAGCAGGAGTTCTCTATCATAACAGGAAAGGAACTGCCAGAGGATACCGAAACACCTGAAAAACAGTAGACAGTGCTCTGTGAAGCGTGGACAGTAGAATTCTTTAGAACTCAAAACTGAACTTTGCCTTATATTTCCAAACTCTACATTATTAAGTTCGGTGCTTCTCTGCCTGCTATTTGCCTCCTGCTATCCAGCCTTTCTAACAATTTGTGGATAGGTATGTATGCGCTCATTAGCAATAAAAAAAAGCCCCGCAAAAGCGGGGCTTTTTTTTATTCAGGTTTATCAGTATCTATGAAGCTCATCGAATCTAACTATCGATTCTAAGTCTTCAAGAAGCGAAGTCACAGATTCACTTGCATGGAATGCGGCTTCATAACGTATTGCTTCAATGATATCATTACGCACGGAAGCGGTGTTGATTTTTTCAAAGATTTCTGCAGAAGCTTCTTTATATCGGTCAGCTTTGACTGTGAGATCTCTTTCGTTGTCCAAGGCCGCCAATCTTTCCATAATATCGCTGATTTCTCTTCTTCGTGCATAGCTGAGCCACAGAGTGATAGCTCTGTTGATATGATTGGTATCAAGCGATTTGTTGGAAGAACTGTCTGCATACCATTTGTCGTGATAGAGAGCTTCGCCATAGCAGGCTATTCTGCCGGCTCCTGTGTCTTCAACGGCAATTACAGGAATCAGAGAGGTTTCCGATTTGGGATAAAATACAGCGTCTGCGTTTCCGTCGCTGTCTAAGTTGTAGGCGCCTGCTCCTGCACAAGCAACCAGTTTCACCTTTTTGGTGTTTTTCATAGGTTTCATCTGGGAGTTAAGCAAAGAGGAGGAACTAAGCATAAGAAGCTTTTTGACTTTGCTGCCTGTGACAGCCGGAGATGGGAAGTGAGTTACAAAGAATCTGTAATGGGGACCAATGTTGTTCTTAGGATCGCAGACTTGGTCGTCATTGAACCTCATGGTGCTTCCTATGCCTTGCAAAACCTTATTCAGAATCTGCGGATTCGAAAGGTTCTTATAGTCCGACATGCTGAACATCATGACTGAGCCGCCTTCTTTTACATACTTGCTCAAAGCGGTTATTTCAGTGCTTGCAAATTCTTTTCTAGGACTTGGAATCATTACTACGAAAGCGTCTTTGATGAATTCATAGGTTATAGGCTTAGAAATACTTGAGAGCTGGAAACCAAGAGTTTGGAAAAGATCCATCTTGAATCCGGCAAAGTTGCCAGTGAAGTAATCTATATTTCCGTGAGAGGCATCAACCAGAATTATCTTAGGTTTTACAGCTATAGAGAGAGAGGTGGTATCAACTATTTGATTGCCTTTTTTCAAGACAGCTATCAGGTCAAAAGAACCAAGCCAATCAAAGGATGCTTCGAATACAGCATTTAGGCTTTTGCCTGCAGCAATGCTTTGCAGCTTGGCGGTGCCGAGCTGATTTGTGCTGTCTATTGCTGAGTGATAGAGAGTCAGTGTCAAACCGGTGGCTGCTGCATTGCCTTTATTTGTTACCGGAACAGAAATCTTGAATGCTTGCTTCATATAAATCGGCATGGAATTGGGTTGAATGCCGGCTATAACAGCACTGGCAGCTGAGCCTTTTGGCGTTGTAAGAGAGCCTGTGGCTTGAGCTTTATCTGTTTTTTCTCTGGGGTCAGTTGATACAACTGTGAATTTATATGTTTTTTCAGGAGAAAGACCTGTCAGAGTTACAATATGATTCTTAGTAGCATTATCAAATGTTTTGGCTACCTGTTTGCCATTTAGATTATAGTAGACAGCCGAAGTGGCTTCACGATTTGTTTTCCATGCTACTGTAGCGGATGTTGGAGAAATAGATATTACTTGAGGAGGCTGGGTTATTTCTATGGGTGAAGATTCTGTAACAAAGACAATATTTTTGCCATCTGTATAGCTTTCGATGGTGTTGTCTTCATCGGTTCTGAAGATCTTCATGTTGTAGTATTTGTAAATATCTAATGTTGATTGTGAAGGGTGCTTGAACTGATTTCTTCTACCGCAGCTGATGATGCCGTAAGCAGGGCGTACCATATCCATGAAAGCATGGCTTGAGGAGGTATTGCTGCCGTGGTGACCAGCTTGAAGAACTGTAGAAGCTAATTTGCTTCCGTATTTTTCGATCATTAAAGATTCAGCTTTTTTCTCTGCGTCACCAGTGAAAAGGTAGCTGATTTTGCCAAAAGTCATTTTAATGACTATAGAAAGCTCATTAGGATTAACGGTTTTAACGCCTTCATAAATAGCTGGCTGATCGCATGACAATACTTCTGCTTTTACGCCTTTTCCCCAATCAAGAAACTCACCGAGCTTTGCTTGGCGATAAGGTATGTTTTTGGATTTTATGAGATCTTTCAGCTGGTTATAAAAGAGCGCGTCAGCTGAAGCTTTTTTGCCGGTTTCAGGATCCATTTTGTTATCTTCTGAATAGATAACTTCTTTAACATCATATTGTTTGATAAGTTCCAAAAAACCGCCGAAGTGGTCTCTGTGGGGGTGGGTTATTATAGCTTGGTCTATCTGCTTAATACCTTCTTTTTTCAAGTAAGGTATTATATAGGTGACGGCTGCATCTTTGGTATCATCGCCAGCATCTATAAGTATAGTCTTTTGGGGAGTTCTGATTAAAGTGGACTCTCCCTGGTCAACATTGATAAAGGTCACTTTTACAGGCCAATTTTTATTTGATGCCCAAAGCGACGAAGTCAGGCTTAGCATCAGTAAAAAAGATGCCAGCACAAGTAGCATATGTCGTTGTCTCATACTCTTATACTCCTTATCGCACAACTTGTCGTCTCTTATTGGTTTATATTGTTATTTACAATCCATGATAATTTTACGGATTTAAGTGCCAAGTGTCAAGGTGTACACCATAAAATAAAGGGCCAAGGAGTAATCTGTGGACAGATTACACAGATGGGATTTTAAGCATAGCTTAAAAGCAGGGAGTAGGGTGTAGGGGGGGCGGGGGGTAGTGAAATACCTTTCAACTCAGCATTATAGCCAACGACTGCTTTAAGAAGCTCATAAATAATCGAAACTTTAAAATTTGAAAAACAGAGAAGAAAACTTCAAATAAATGCACTTGACAGTAAACATTTAGAGAAAATAAAACACTTGTATTCTCCTAAAAATAAAAGCTGCGGTTGAAAATTTACTCCAAACCGCAGCTTTTGATTTTCAGGCAAGCCTAAGATTTACTTTATTCTGACTTAAAAATTATCTTCTTCTTCTGGGAATTGCTTCCAGAGGAGGTCCATTATATCTGTAGTTCTCGCTGCCTAAGTTGTTCACATGGGGTACGTAGGTAGTTGTGGTTGCTGCTGTGCCACTATATGGTTTTTCTGTGCCACGAGGAAGTCCTATGGCATCTTTGATGGCGTTGTTAACGACTCCATGGGGTCCTACGACACCATCCATTCCAGCTATTGCTCCTGGAGCTTTGCTGTAACCACCAATTATTATTGTGCTGGGTTTTATAGGGGGCATGTAGTCCTTGACAGGTGATTTCTCATGATATAGGAGGCTTTCAGCTTTTTTTAAGGGGATGGCTCCAAGACTTACAATAGCTCCTTCTATCTATATACTTGTCTTTCATCAATTTCTTTGCATAATCTTCACCATATGACTCTGCTAATGTATCATATGCATGTTTCAGGACATCAGTGTCACCGAGATATTTTTTTACAGGACCGCCTACACCTTCTGAGCGTAAAGCTCGTAAGAAAAAGGGGTAAATATAATCGAGAAGGCAAGCAAGAAGGTTGTTGCCAAAGTTATTTTATTCGATATTCGGAACATCTTCTTATACCTCCAGTTATGAAGGCTCTTTTTAAAACCTGACAATCTTATATACATATTAATTATACTGATAAATGAGGCAACTGTCTGCCTGTTGCCGAAATAATTAAAGTTTGCTATTTTTTGATTATAAATGCTGTATAAAGAAAGACCGCCAGTCTTGGCGGCCTTTTGTCTATTCAATTAATGGTTATTTTCTATTGTTTACCTGAGACCTACTGCACTCTTAGCCTTTGATTTTATATGTTCAACAGGATCGTTAATAAGACTATTTCCAGAGGCTCAAGGCTTGTTATCTCATCATAAATAGGCTGAAACTCTGCCTTAGCCTGTGTTATTTGAGCTTCTGTTGCTTGGGCATAAACTTCTGGGAGGATAGGTCCAAAAAATAATGAAAAGACCAGCGTTAAAACTGTTAAAAATTTGAAGCCTTTTGGCATCTTGAACATTCTTCTAATCCTCCCCTAGACTTTTAAATTGTTAGAGTAAAATTTGTGTGATGTTTTACAACAAACTTTGTGTTTTAGAAGATATTTTTAATAAGTTACAACCGTTTTAATGAATAAGAATTTTAGAAAAATAAAACTCTACTTATATTATAGTAATTAAAACGTGAAATGTTTTGTTTTTGCCAGAACTTTTTATAAGAAAACGCCAATTAAGTGTACAGTGCTTTATACTATAAGGTTTATTGAAAAGTCGTGAGGGAATGAGGGTTGTTCATAATACTGTTTAAGACAGAGCTTACCAGAGAGGTGTTAAGAGTAAATGTTCTGGTTTGATTGTTTCCTTCGTAGGTTTCCGCTGTCATATCAACCCATACTAATGGGGAACGGGGATTTTGTTCAGGCAAAAAGAGTCCGAATTTCACATCGGAAATATTATTGAACCTTTTCTCGCCTTCAGATGAATGTCTAACCAATGTTTTTGCTACAGGATCAAACAAATAGGATATTGGAGTGTATTTAGTTTTTCCGTTTTCTATCTCTGCTTTAAACATGTGTATTTCTTTTTCGGATACCAATATAGGTTTCGAATTGCCGCTGCTGGTAAAAACAGCTGCATCTCTGATAGGCTCAGCTTTTACATCTTCAATATTTTCTAGGTTATCTGAAAGGTCATAGTTGGGTGAAGCGGCCAGAAAATCGCGTCTAAGATAGTTCATAGCAATTTGGGCGTATTGTTGGTTTGTAAGATTTGCAGTGCCCTTTGCCACATCTACTCTTACCCTTGATGTTACACGGGAAATAATACCAATCACGAGTGCTACAATTGCAATCGCGACTATAAGTTCCATTAAAGAAAAAGCTTTTTTTAATCTCATTTTAATAATATTGTTTTTCGTTAAGAACAAAGGTGGCTACTTCAATTGATTTATCTCTGTGAGGATTTTCAATACTTGAGGGGATATTGTTGTTTTCATTCCATCCAATTTTTACGACTACTTTTTTTAAAAATCTTGCTGTATCGTTACCTTCAGGGAGATCTTCAACCGTGATTTCTCTGTAAAAATATCCTTTTTGATAAGAGTCGGCATATTTCATTTCCAAACCGGATGTGACAGCCTGCCCAGGCTGTACAATTGTTTCGCCGGAAGAATCTGTAATAGGGCCATTATAAGGATTTAGAACAAGAGTTGTAATTGAGTCAGGCGGGAAAGACTGTATTATATTCAGTGTTTCCAAAGCAAGCTGCATAGCCAAAAGACGATTTGCGGTTTTTTGTGTGTCCGCCGCCGATGAGCTGGTCATTAAAACCAATGCGCCGAAGAGGAATGCCGCAATTGTTATAGCAATCATTACTTCAGTTAAAGAAAAGGCTTTCTTGGTCATTCTGGCAGTCCTTTTGCTTTTCTATGTTCTTGAGCTTGTTTTTCAGCTTCACGTCTTGCCGAGACAAAGTTGTTTAATTTTTTCATATCTCTTCGGACTTCTCGAACTGGCCGTATATCAAAATATGCACTGTCTAAATTGTGGCGTTCTGCTAAGGAATCAGCTGATGAAATAGATTGTTTTTTTGTCTTTTTTTCCCTATTGACAGGACGTGGTTCAACAGGTTTTTGGACAGTGGAAGCCTGGTGAGCTTTATCAGTCTCATTTGTTTTTTTAGCTGGCAGTGCTAATTTTAATGCAAACCACAAAACAAAAATCGAAGCTAAGAAAAAGCAGCCTAGATATATAATTGTTCTGGTATTGTTAGACAAGCTGCTTTAACTCCCTTCTGAATAAGTGATGTTAAAGGCTTTTGCAGATTCGCCTACAGAAGCTCTGACTGGATATTCCGGAAAAAAAACTTCTTTTGTGTGTTTTATATTTATGTTTTTATAAGTATGCATATCGAAAAAACTGTCGACTAAGAGATTGCCCTCTATGGTGACATCATTATTTTTAGGGAGTAATCCGCCACAGTCAGTTGTACTGTGCATTGAATTGTCAGAGTGCATCGCCATAGAAGACAATGAAGCTTTGATTGTTACTGGCTCTGAACCTCCAATATAGAATCTGCCACTCATTAAATAGATTTTAAGGTAATCGGGCGGATTCAGAGGTTGCAGGTTGCCGATAGCTAAATTGCCTCTGGTTACCACAAGTTTACCATTTCCCGTATATTGTTCTACGCCGTAAAGGTTGAGAGCCGTATCAGGAGCATCGACTATTGTTAAGCCGTCCAAGTAGAGAACTGGTTTGCCATCCAGTTCAATAATTCGCTCGCTATAAAAAGTATCTTGAGATGTATAGAAATGTGAGATGGCTTCATAAGGAATGGTGTAGGGGAAAACATCGTAGCCAGGGACTTGCTCTGTTCCATTTGAGGCAACATTAATAGAGGCAGTCTCAGTAATGTCAAAATTTGGGGCGTTTACAGGCAGATGTTCAACTGGATGTGACATAAGTACGTCGGAATAGGGGTCTATAGGGCTAGAGAGTTTGACCGAAGCAAAGGTTTTTCCTGGGTTGTCAACCTCATATGGCAAAGCGATAGCAGGTAGGTTAATAGGATCCGAGCCCAATAGAGCGGGGAATCTAACCGCTGAGGCATCTACCATTCCAAGCTTAAAAAAACGTAAATTGACCGGCCCTTCGACAAAAGCTGGAATATCTCTGTTGGGACCGAAAATTGCGGGCATTTTTCCGCCAAAGGCTTTGGGAGGATCTGACTCGGCATTTTTCTCAAAATATGGAAATATTGAGGCGACAACAGGATGTTTTAAGATGATAGAATCAGGGTTTTGAGGATCTATGTTGGTATAATCTATAAAGCCGAAATGGTATTTCCATACTTTAATGCAGTCTACCAAAAGAGTTCTGAAAGATTCTGCATTGGGCATACCGCCTTGTGTCACGTGCCACATGGCAAAAAGACCTGTTGCCGAAACAATATCTTCTCCAGGTCTATAAGCAGGTCTGGCGGCATCTGCCATTTGGGTATAAAATGATGCGATTTCAGGAACTTGATGATAATGGCTTGTTATAGCGAATTGGGGAGAATAGTCTGAAAAATTCGTGACAGAACCTACCCAAAAAAGTTTTTTGTCTGTAAGAGTTTTAAGATCAGGATCTTGACTGTTAAAACCGGCAGGATTGTGAAATGATGCACCCAAAAGTTTTTTGTCTTTATCCGCGTCTATGTCAAAAACAGTGAATGGGGTCGGGTTGCTTTTGGAACCTTGCGGGTAAGCATTACATTCAGGGTATCCACGATTTCCTAAATAGATAAAAGAATATTTTCCGGGTTCTTTGTAACCCTCAATAGTGAGTCTTTTCGATGTGTCAGAGTTGAGTTGAAGACAAAAATCTTTTAAAAATAGGGCATATTTGTCAACGAACGGATCAGCAAAATCAATTATTTTGACTTCTCTGGTTTCCGTGAGTGTTAAAACAGCTTCAGGCTTTGTTGTTGAAGCTGTAACCTGTATATTTAAATTGCAAAGATAGGAGGCTCTCGGAGTGTTGAAAGCTGAAACTGCCTCAAGCTTGGCTTCAGCTGTTATATCGCATGTTTCTTCGAAATGTGCGGATTTTAAGGAAGAGGTGTTAGGGAGATCGCCTATTGCAAAGGTTCCATTCCATATTATCTGTCCGGGTGTTACATTTTGTTGAGCGCTCCAAAGGCCATGTATGCTGGAACCTAGTGATGAAGAAGTATCGTTGACGGAAAGTTTAACTTGGGCTGTTATCTCATTGAGAGCTGCGTTGGCAAGAAAATACATTTTTTCTTGCTCCATATTTTTTGCGAGCCTGAATATGGTGCCGCTCTTAAATCTGGTAAGAGAAAAAGCAAGGAGCAGCAACCCTAAAGCTATGGCCGCTACTGCATAGACTATAAAACCCTTCTTTTTCTTCATGTTTTTGTCTTGTTTTTTTTAGTTGAAAGTGCTTTTTATAATAGCACAAGGAAGCAAAGAGGGCAAGGCGTAAAGCCTTGCCCTATACTGTCAGCCTTATCTGAGACCAACTTTATCCTTAACTAGTTTTTTAAATAAATATCCGCCTGCATCTTCATCAATACTATTTAAAGATTTTGTTGTGAAAATGTCCATATAGTCTTTTGCTAAGCCAGTTGGCTCCAAAATACCAGTGACACCTTTGTCAAATACACCAATTACTTTGCTAACTTTAACTGGGAGTATCTCGGTCTTGTCAAAGAACGTGGCGCTGCCTTTTGTAATATCCATAATAGCGCCTTCCAAGAACTTGTCTGCTTTCAAAGCTTTAAGGGTATCCTCGCCAAGTTTTGGATTGCTCATAAGCTTTTCATACATAGCGGTAACGGGTTTGCTCTTGGAAAGCATAGTTTTGAATCCTAAACCGTTCCAAATTCTTCCGCCATTCTTTGCAGCTGCTTCTGCGGCTTCTTTGGCTCCTTTGTCGACAATAGCATCAGTTGCTGCTTCTGCTACTTCTTTGCCGCCTCTTTCGATCACTTCTTCAGTTATTTCTTTGGTACCTTTTTCGACTATTTCTTCAGTTATTTCTTTGGTGCCTTTTTCGACTATTTCTTCTGTTATTTCTTTAGTGGCTTTTTGCCCTATTTTTGCTAATTCTTCGACTCCTTCTTTGCCCGCACTTGCAAGTGCCTTACTGCCTTTTAGAGCGTTAGAGCCGAGTTCTGCTATTTTCTTGGAGGCTACTCTGGTAACATATTGTTTTGCGCCTTCAACAGCCACGTCTTTTACAACGTTGCCAAGGAGCGCTCCGTCTGAAACCATTCCGCTTTGCGCAGTGGCAATAAGAGATTCGCCTGTAGCTTTCATCAGAGCTCCGCCAATTTCTATCGCATCAATAGCTACGTCTGCAATCTTTGTGACTGCAAGAATGGCTCCCGCAGCAGGTGGAAATAATGCAGCGGCAAGCTTGGCTGCTGCCGATACTATCGATAGAACCGTTCCAGTTGTTTCTAAGACTTCTCCGGCATTCTTTAAGTCTGTCCCAGCCTTTGTTAAGGTGTCTTGCTGAGCTTTTTTGGCTGACGCTGCTTCTTCCAGTGAACCAAAGCCTGAGGTTTTTTGTTTTTGTTTGGCTGCATTAAGGTCACCGCTTTGGATGAGTGACATAATCTCTTGAGCCTGTGCCTTGGCATCTCTGATGCCTTGGTTGGCTTCTTCTATCTTGGCCTTATAGTCTTCATACTGGGCTTCATACTTGTGGCTGTCATCTCCAGTAAACCAAGCTGCGACAGCACCTGCTTTCTCTTTGATCCATTCGCCAGCGTTGTGAACACCGGAAGCAAAATCCATCAGTGACATTGAGGCTTGAGCTTCCAGAGTCTCGAGTTTCATTATCTCATTGTAAATAGGTTGAAAATCTGCTTGGGCTTGTTCTATTTCAGCAGCTGTGGATTGGGCATAAATCTCTGGGAGCATTGGCCCGAAGAGTATTGAAAAGACCAGTGTAAAAACTGTTAAGAACTTGAACCCTTTTGGCATTTTGAACATTTTTAGCCTCCTGAGACTTCTAGAATGAGGTTTGATAAGAAACTTTAAAGTTTGCAATGTGTGGTTATTTCGAAGAAGGTTTTCAGTAAGTATTGTCGCAACTTTTCAATAATAAAAACCCCTCCAAGTACATTATACCCGAAAAAGAGTGAAATGTTTTGGAAGGGGGAAAGTTTTTTACTTTTTATTTATTTTCAGATTGTTTTTTATTTTCTAAACTTATACTGTCCGCTAATCTCTGTACACTGACTGTTATTGCATAGCTTCCTGTTCTATTTCTTTTTCACATTGTTCAATAAGAGTCTGAAGGTTTTCAGCTTCTATTCCGCTCGGGTTGGCGGCAAGATATCTGTTGGCAGCATCAATGGAATCTCTGAACTGGCGTTTTCTTGCATAGATTACCGCCAAGTTGTAGTAAACCTGAGTGAACTTGGGATCTATTTCAAGAACTCTCATATAGGCTTCTATCGCTTCGTTTATTCGGCCTTTTTCCAGTTCTTCGGTACCTATGTTGTAATAGGCTGCCGCATCAGTCGGGTTGAGTTCTATGGCCTTTCTCCAGAGTTCAATGGCCTGGTCATACATACCCTTGTTGTAGTAGGCTATGCCTAGTTTGTTGCGAGCTTCTGTGTCTTGCGGGTTATATTTAATAACACGCTTCCAGATATCGATTGCTTTATCGAACATTTCGCGGTTGTGATAGGCTGTAGCCAGATTCGAAAGAATGTCTGAATCTTCGGGTTTATAGCGAAGAGCTTTTTCCCAATATTCCACGGCTTTGTCGAACATTTCTGTTTTAATATAAGCTATACCGAGCTTGTTATAGAGTTCTCCGTTTTCAGGAGTAATTCTGATAGCATCTTCCCACTCAGCGATTGCTTTGTCATACATTTCTTTTTGGAAGTAGGCAATGCCGAGATTGTTTTGAGCATCTACATCGTTTGGCACCAATGAAATTACTTTTTGCCATGCCATTATAGCATCGTCGATAAGGCCTTTTTCATCATAAGCGTTGCCCAGAACAAAGTATGCGTTTGGATTATTGGGATCCAATTCTATGGTTTTGCTCCAAGCTGCAATGGCTTTATCCAGTTTGTGTTTTTGTCTGTAGGCGTGGCCTAATTTGAAATAAAGATCCGGATCGTTGGGATTGGCTTTTTTTGCTTGTTCCCATTCTTGGAGAGCTTCATCAAAGCGCTGGAGGTTGTAGTAAGCTATACCCAAGTTGTGTCTGGCTTCAAAATGTTCCGGATCCAGTTCTATGGCTTTTTGCCACTGGAAAATAGCGTCTTGGGTTTTATTCAGCTTAGAGTAGGCAATACCGAGCTTGTGGAAGAGGTGAGGATCATCCGTGACATATGAGATGGCACGATTCCAGAATTTTGCTGCTTCAGTGTAGTCTTCAAGTCCGCAATAGGCGTTGCCTATTTTTTCACAAATATCCGCGTCTTCAGTGCGTTTCTCGCGAACTGAGGTCCAGTAGGAGATGGCCTTTTTGAAGTTGCCTGAGTTATATTGGGCGACACCAAGGTTGAAAAGAGCTTCAATATCGTTCGGGTTGATAGATATGCACTTTTCCCAGTTGGTTATGGCTTGGCTGAGGTCGTCCAGCTTTGCATAGGCGGAACCTATCTTGAAGTAGACCTCGGAGCTGTCGGGAGTGATGTCCAGAATTTTTTGCCAAGTGGAAATAGCTTCGGCATGTTGATTCAGCTTTGAGTAAGCGTTTCCGAGGTTGTTGAAAATTTCGGGCTGGCGAGGGTTCAGAGCTAAGGCTTTGTTCCACTCATCAATAGACTGCTGGAACATTTCAAGGCGGTAGAAAACTATAGCAAGATTATTATGCGCTTCGGGGTTTTTGGGGTTAAGGTCTATGGATTTGGAAAAAGCGATTACAGACTTGTCATCTAAGCCTTTGTTGTAATAAGCTACGCCTAATCTGAAGAAAATATCCGCATTTTCAGTATCAAGGTTTGATGCTTTTTCCCAAAGAGCTATGGCTCTGTCGTCGCGTCCTAGGTTGTAATATGCGATACCAAGCTTGAAGTGGATCTCGGCATCTTCAGATTTGATCTCCAAGCATTTTTCCCAAAACTCGATGGCTTTGGTGTCTTCACCCTTGTTATAATAGGCAATTCCAAGGTTGTGCAAAACTTCGAAGTTTTCGGGGTCTATGGAATGCGCAAGCTGCCATTCTTTAACAGCTTCTTCAATGCGATTCAACTGGTAATAGGCTACGCCAAGTTTGAATCTGGCTTCGCTGTTCTGAGGCTTTTTGGCCAGTGATTTAACCCATTCGTTTATGGCTTGTTCATACTGTCCTTTAGTATAATAAGCGATCCCGAGATTATAATGGGTATTGGCTTCGTCATGTAAGTAAGTGCGCTTCATAGTTCCTCCGAAATTCTATTTGCTTGCGTATTCTTATTTGATAACGCGCAAATTGTTTGTCATGTTGGTTATAGCTTTTCCGAATGTTTCCAGAACTCTTGAGAGTTTGCGATCGCCAGTATCTTTTTCGAATGTGAATTCAAAGTTTTCACGTTCAAAACTCAGGCTAGCGGATTTTAGTGTATATTGTGTCCGGAAAGCAAGCTTTTCAGGACAATTGTTTAAAAAGACCTCTTTTGCAAGCTTAAGAATCGGCATTGCAAAAGAGGTTTTCTTAAAAGAATGTTTAGCCAAACTTCTGGCTTCTGTCTTGGAATTCGACATAAATTCAATACAGGAAAGGAGATATTTAAGATACAGTTCCAGTGAAAAAACGTCGATTTTATATACTGCGTCTTCTTTAACATGGGAGATGAAAAAGCTGACGTCTTTTTTTCTTTTGAATGACAGTCTGTCAGGTAAAGTCAGATAGTCAAGAGAATCTCTTTGTTGTATGTTTTCACAGCATGTCTCAACTTTGTTTTTTGAGAGGCTGTAAGCTAGAGGGTTGATGCGGATTTTATTACGCATCTTTTCTATCATATACTGTAAAATTGCCTTGGCTGGGAATTTTTCTTCTTGTTCAAATGAAATTCTCAAGGCTTCTGTTTTAGGAGCCGCAACAGCGGCGGGCATATAAAAAACTTTGGGCGCTATGGTAACAACCGGTTTAAGCTGATATCTGTAGGTTCTTGCGATTGCCGTTTTGAAGGTTCTCTCTAAAGGAGGTCTGTCCGGAAAACAAAATGGCAGCGAAAGAGAAAAACGGTAAGAGATTTCGCTTGCGGAAAGTTCTTCTGACGGATTGATTAGGGAAGGAGAACCAGCGATTATGCTGTTTTTGAAGAGCAGGTTTTTTACTGCTGTCTCCAGGGAGTCCTTTTTGTCTGTCAAAAGCTTGTTCTTGTGACGAAGAGTTGAATTTTCGTCCAGAAGCAAGTTTATATGTTCAGCTTGTCGTTCATATGCAATTTTGAGATTTTCTGTCTCGAAATTTGCTGATTCCAAGACTGCTTTCTGGGTTTTAAGGTGGTTTAGAAGATTTTGCTGTTTTGCTTCCAGGTTTTCAAAAGCTACTATTTCATCTGCATGACTGTTTTTGCAAATATTTAATGCGGAGCGCAAAACATTTATTTCTCGGATCAGATCATTTATGGTTTTGATATGATCTGGCGAAGTCTGAAGATTCTTCTTTTTCGAGTTAGTTTCAGCTGCTTCTTGCAAGCGGTCTATAGAGTTTTTGACAGATGAAGGATTCTCTGAAGGAACTACTCCCGGCAAGGGAGAAGAGTTTTCAGAATTGTTTAAGCCTGCAATAAAAGATGAAGAGATAAGAGATTCCGCGGAAGAGTTTTTATCGCTGTCAATCTCTAATCTTTTTTTCTCATCATTGCTGTCATTCTGGAGGGTCATTTATCAGTAAGTAGGCTCCTGTGCTGATAAAGACAAACTGTGACGTTGTCGGTGCCGCCATATAAATTAGCGAGATCTATAAGACTATTGGCCAGCTCTGGCAGGTTTGTGCCATTTTCAGTGGCATATTTGGATTTTATGATATCTGCAATCAGCACGTCTTTTGCAAGAGACGAAAGTCCGTCGGAGCAGAACATTAGGAGGTCGTCTTCGGCCAATTGAATGGTTTGCTTGTCACATTCGACTTCAGGCATAATGCCTATGGCTTTAGTGATGACATTGTTATCGGGGTGTTCAAAAGCTTCGTCATCAGTGATTTTGCCTGCGTCAACATATTCTTGAACCAAAGAATGATCTTTGGTGAGGCGCACAAGACCTTTTGCAGAATTATATTTATAAGCTCTGCTGTCTCCTACGTGAGCCAAGTAAAGCTGGTTTTCCAATATTATACCGCTTACAAGTGTTGTGCCCATGCCAGCCATATCAGGGTTTTCACAGGAGGCTGAATATACTTTGCTGTTAGCCGATCGGAAGTATCTTTCCATAAGGGCGAGCTTGTCCAGTTCGAACATTTCATTGGTGCCTTGGGCACATAGATGCGAAATTATGCAGTTTTTAAGTTCTGAAACTGCTAGCATCGAGGCAAACTCGCCTGCGGCTGCTCCGCCCATTCCATCAGCTAATATAAGGGCTGTAAGCTTAATCTTTTTCCCTGTTGCAGTGCAGGTGGTGAATTCGAGACTTTCAGCAAAGTCTTCGTTGTTTGCTCTAACTTTGCCAACATTTGTAAGTGTGTAAAAACCCATCGATATCTCCAAAGCTTTTCGGCTATTTTACATAGTTTGAATTTTCAAGTCAACAGAATGGCTATTAAGATAAAGATTGTAACTCAAAATCATTAAAGTTTAAATCAGGATTTTCAAATTCTGATTTTATTAGCCAAAAAACATCAGACAAAGGTATTAAGTTAGAAGGTGTCTGGACAGATGTTTTTGCTAAGTAATGAGAGGAGATTTCTTGGTTTGATAGGAATGGGTTTTTGAAAGAAAAGGGGGTGAAAGTTTTTGCATCTCCGATTAAGAAGTGGTTATGAGTTTCTTGTGCAGTTTTGTGATCTAGTATTGGCAAAGTAAAGAAGCCTGAAGATGGCGACTCTATAGAAGTTTGAGGTTTTTCAAAATCAGATCTGGTTTCCATGCAGGTTGAGGTTAATGCTGAAAAACTTTTATCTGAAAAAGTTAATTTCGGATTAACAGGGTCTTGGGAATGAATTTCTTCTAGACGGTATTTTTCTTCGAACAGAGCGGTAAAGTTCTCTTCCTTGAAGCTGCCATCAAGTTGATGTGAAATGTATGAGGGCGGTTCTATTTTTTTACGCTTTTTGGCAGGCTTAACAGCCGAGTAGGGGATTCGGGTTAACATAAGCATGCTTGCGTAATCAGGTTTGTAAGCAGCAAATAGAGATTTTACTCGGAATTTGTAACTCCAAGCGGCTATTCTCTTGATATCCTTTGGAGGAAAGAGGTGTTTTATATATAAAACGGGCATTATCCCGAATGAATCAACAGTAATATCTTTTATTTTAAAGTGGTGTTTGTTTAAAGAGGGTGAAAAAGATTTGAAAAGAGGCTCTTTTAATACTGGCAGTTTATTAAGTGATATTTTTGCCGGTAAACTGACAGGATTAAATTTGATGAAGATAGCTGAAAAGAGATTTTCAAAAAAGTGTATTTTATCAGGGAGAATATTTTGTGAAAAAGAGTAGGGGGGTCTAAATATTTTGAGTTTGCATGCAAACTTTGGGGTCTTTCCCTTTGCAAGTCTAAATTTCTCAAAGATTTCGCAGTTTTTCATGTTGTTTGGATAGAAAGTTGCTTCAGGTAGGAAAGAGGGTGGCGGAGGCAGAGCAGAAAGAGGGGAAAGGGGTTCTGCTAATTCAGAAGAGTATGCTTCCTGGAAAAAGGCAACTTTTCTGGTGAAAAGAAATTGTCGAGGCTCTTTGAGGTTCAGAGGCTTTCTGTAGATTTTTTCTCTCTTTTGGAAAAACTCCAAATTAAATGGCAGTTTTTGGGCTAAGAGGCTCTTGGGCTTAATAACATGCTTCTTGGTTACTATTGAAAAATCTTCCAGTTTGGGAAGAGCGAACCTTGGAAAATCAAATGCCCTTAAAGATTTGGGGGGCGTTGCATGGAAAGAATGAAGTTTCTTTTGCCAAGTCGGCAACGGCAGTATATCCGCTTTTAGCATTTCGTTATGGACTGCTGCCTCAGGAGATACTTTGAATTTTATTATCCATTTTGAGATAACATGTTCAGGCAATTTGAAAGTTATTTCGGCTTCTTCTAATGATGTCATTCTGTAGAGGAACGAACGAGGCAACGGTGTTTTCTTTATTGAAGGAGAATCCTGTTTTAAAGCTTTTATGTTTTTGGGCTTTAAATGTTTGCAATAGATTGAGTCTCTATAAAGGTCTTCTTTAATGTCAGGCTCTATAGGCCGATCGGTAAAATTCGGAGCTAGAAAATCAGCGAGAGCGAGCAGACTGGCAGAAAATGGTTTTTTTATGCCTTCCGGCTTCATAGTCTTCTGTAAAGTCGCAAAAGTTATAGGTATAGGATGGAAATCCTGAAAGTCGGATATAGGCAGGAAGTAGTGAGTAGTTCGCTGCATCTCTATAGGAACTTGCGAAAAGGGAGCAAAATCTTTCAGAGAATCTTCAACAGAAATAATCCCAGGTTTAAACTTTTTAAATGGTTTTTTGGAGAAAAGATTAAACTGTAAAGAATTTAGTGCGGCTGAGGCAATATGATCTTCTTCAAGAATAAAAGCCGGCGGATTCATGAAATAAGGCTGTGTGGCGGTTGCACTATTATAAGAAGCTTTTGTGAAAGGTTTTCCGCATTTGATGTTTTTGAGTGTTGTGCCCTTCAGCTCTTCCGATAAATCGCTAATAAAAGTCAATTTAGCAGGTTTGTTTTCCAGTCTCTTATAAAATCTTCTAAACTTGATGAGATGCTTTTGCTTGAAAACTTTATCCGCTGATTCCAGGTGGATTCCAGGATTAAAGGTATGTTTGGCTGCTTTAGATATTTTTTTGGCGGGGGAGTCAATGGATGATAAAGTGTCTTTTTGGAACTTATGGCGACAAAAGGAGGCTTGAGGAGGGGGGATAAATTTCTCATTTTGCAATTGAGAAGAGGTTTCGAAATAATCGGGAAGAGGTTTGAGGGAAGCCTCTAAAGGATAGGCAATTGTTCTTGGCGAGGTGAGTGTAAGTTTTTCATAGGCCGCAGAAAAGATGCTTTTCGGAGTTTCAAACTTAGTTTTAAGAGAATGTTGGAAAAGAGCTGGCGTAAGAAGCTTTGGTCTTTTGCCTTTCTCTGAGAATAACCAAGCCTTTTCTTTTCGTTCAGGTTTGGTTCTGTCCATAGTGAGAACTTTTTCAGCTCGCTTAATAGCTATCAGAATAGAAAGAGGTAGTGTTTTGGATAGTTGTGAGGGAGCAAAATCCAGGAGTTTTTTGTTTTCGCTCAGGAGGGATTCAAACGCGGGCGGGTTTCCTGTATAAGCAGATTCCAGTTTTCGGCTGGAAAGTTTCGGTAACCAAAGTGGTGTTAAGTTAACAGTAAGCAGAACTTGGGATACTTTCAAGTCGAAAGAATTGAGGGCGTGAAGAGGCTGAAATCTGCTCTTGTAGCCAGGATAATTGCTGGTTCTAAGCAAACCTGACAGAGGGGAAAGAGGATGTTTTTTTTCGACGGTTTTTCTGAGAAAAACAGAAGAGAGTTTTTTTTGTGGCTGTTCTATTTCTGAAGTAATTTTTTGATGTTTGAATTTAAATGAATGAAGCCTTCTCTGATTGATAGGAATTTGTTTGAAAGGCCTTTCCAGCATGCGATTCAAAGGAATCTCATAAAGCACGGTTTCCGGCTCAAAATCGTCTCTCTGAGCAATGTCTCTTTTTATAAATGTGTCATATGCAAAATCTGTGTTAGGAACAAAAGACGGTCTATCTTTAGATTTTCTTTTCTTTGGCAATAGTTGCTTGAAAAAGTAATAGAAGTGAGGTTCGGCCATTGCCATCCGAGGTGCAGAAAAAGAAGACTTAAGGTTGGCTTTCCATGGTTTATAGCTTGCAGCCATCTTGTATATGTTCGGAGAAGCAGAAAAACATTTCGGATAATTTGAGGAATTGGAGGAGCTTCTTGGAGAGGAGTTTCCAAGTATAGGGCGAGATGCGGAAGATAGGATACGGCGTATGACAAATGGACGAGCACTCTGCTGAGGTTGCGATTTGTCAAAGACTGCTTGGTATTTGTATCCGTCTGTGTAAAGAGCCATCGTGCTTTTATAGTTGCTTAATCCGAGCCAAGGCGGCATTGGAGTCTTTCATGATTTGTAGAAGTTCCTTATAAGTTATATCAGGGAACTCTTGTTCGAAGGTTATGGAAGTCGGCTCTTTGATTGAAGACCGAGAGGTGAAGTTTTTTTTCTTTGATAGAGTAAAGGCTACGGATTTTTCATTTTTTTCCTTAAGCGGTTTTTGCTTAAGATATTTAAAGTTTTTAAGGAAATTGTGCTTTGCTTTAAATTCTTTTTCAAATTTTGATTGGGGTAATAATACAAAAGTATTCAGGTAAAGTTCCTTTATCAAATTTTGGTAAAAGACTTCTATCGTGGAAGGGGTGTTAATTGAAAGCTTTTCACGGTTAACTTCCAAGTCGCAGAATATAAGTTCTGGCTTGTTTTTTAGCACTGCAATAAGGCTAAGAGACGGTTCTTCTGGATGTTCTGGAGTATGTTTGGCAATATTCGGAAAAAGTTTTTCAATTTTTTGTTTTGGCAGAGTTTTTTCATAGGAGGCTGTGGAAATAGAAAACTCTGATTCAAGCAAAGGGAGTTTGTCGGTTGCATTGCTAATAAATGATAGGTTGTTCTCAGCTATTGCCGGATAAATTAAGTTGCAGGTTGAGGGCATTTTTGCTGCTATATAAGTCATTCCGTAATCTTTTATCAAAGGCGGATCGCAAGACCAAGGCCTTACAGGAAGGGTGTTTATTTGCGGCTCAAATTCTTTCAAAGAGAGATTTTTATATTCCATCTCAGAAAGACTCATAAAGAAAGTTCTGTAGCGTGGGTTTGCCGATGCAAGATAAATAGTATAAGAATAGGAGTTGAAAGGTTCTGGTTCGCTGAGAACAGAGGTTTTGAGCAAGGGCGGATGGAAAGTCGAGGAGGTTTGAAGCTGTTCGTTTACAACAGCTGTGTTTAAAGTTGCTGCAACTTTATTTGCGCTTAGAAGCTTGAAGAGAGTATAGGGAGAGGTGAGCTCAAAGTCTTCGTTTGCTAGAGAGGGTACATAGGCAAACGGAGTGTTGCTGAATAAGTCATCGGGCCTTAAATGGGCAGATTCGGATTTGACTTTGTCTGTTGCAAGAGGGGGAGCTTGTAATCCGAGCAGCGGCAAGTTTTCGGGTTTCTCTGGCAATGGTGAAAAGCTTGCAAGGACAGGTTCATGTATGTCAAAAGTGGTTTGGAACCCAATGTAAGGCTGCAATATATCGCTGATTCTTGAAAGAACGGAATAACCGCAGGAGCGTGAAGACTGGGGTAAGGTTTCAGCAAGTTCTTGAGTGACTTTTAAGGAGAGTGAATCTCGCTTGCTCAGAAATAGGTTAGGAATCTGTCCGTAAACCGAAGAGCGAGGAATATAGAGAAGGTCTTCAGAGAGAGGAAACTCAGAAGAAAATTTCTTGTGGCGGCAGATTTTCTCTTTTAGAGCTTGAAAAATTGCTTTTTCTTCATCTGAAGAAAAGAGAGCAAGTGACTCTTTCTGTAATAGAATGGGTTCTTTGAAGAGTTGGTTGTTCTCGGTAAGATTAGAAAAGGCTAGGACAGTTCTTGAAGAAAGATCGAGTTTTTCCAAAAAAGAGCAGTTGTGAGGAAAACACAGAATATCTAATGAATCTGCGGCTTTATCTATAAGGTCATGAACAATGTCCGTTTCCATATAGAAAAAAGGAGGGGCAGCAAGGGAAGGTGGTTTTGCTATGATGGGTTCTTGGAAAAGCGGATTTTCATCGTGATATGGTGTAAATGCAATGTTTTTTGACAAGGATACATCAGGTTTTCCAGAAAAAACGGAAATAGGCTTAAGCAAGTAGATATCTGAAAAATCTGAAGAGTTATAGCTGTATGTTTGCCAGAGATTGTCTAGCGGCTTGTCATTATATAAAGGTGATATGGGGCTTTCAAAGGCAATTTCTAAAGGAAGTGCTTTAAGTGGATTTTCTAAAGTAGCAAAAGGTTCTGTTTGAGCAATTGAGAAGTCTGAGACTTTGGGAGTCCAGAACTCTTGAGGAGAGTATTCGGGAGAAAAAATCCGAAATTTGCCTATTGAAGATGATTCAGAAGAGGGGGAGTAAGTTTTTTGAGGAGTTTTAAAGACCAGATTTATCTGTGGGTTAGGTGTTTCAGATATAAACGGCTTTTTATCTGATTTGCGTATTCCAAAGCTCAAAAAGTTTTGCCGTTTTAGGGGTATTTCCTGTGAATAGTCTAAAGATAGGAATGAGGCGGCAGAATATAATTTTTCGGAAAGAGAATAGCTGCTTATAAAAGCGGGTTTTGATGAGGTTTCAGGCAGAAGAAATGTAGAAGGCACTAGTGCTGTTAAATTGCTGTAGACGCTTTTGGGAAGAGATGTTCCAGCATAGAGGGCTTTGTTTGCGTCAAAAACCGGATCCAGGCCTAATGCGGACATAAAAGTGGGAATATCCGGCAAGGTCGTCAAATAATGGATAAGAATTGGCGACGGGTAAAGCGGACGGGCCATTTTTAAAGTGGATGAGGAGTCTATTTTCTTTTCAGGAACCAGATTTTTCGAATCGTCAAAGCTATAAACAGGAGAGAGCTGTATTACACAAGTCTCGGGTTTAGTGTCGTAAGCAGTATAGAGCTGATAGGAGAAAAAAGGCTTAGTTGAGAAGGAGTCTGTTTCAGTTTTAATATTAGGTTTAGTGTCTAATTCTATAGAGATAGGGGCATAAACCGGCAAAAACAGTTGTTTGTTATCGGCGATACGCAAGCGGATTCTGCAGTTATCTGTGCTTTCTTCTAAGAAAATTTGAATAAAGCTGGTCGGAATCATTAAGGCAGAGGCAGCTTTTTGCTGAAGTTTTTCAGCTATTTCAAATATTTTGCTTCTAAGCTCTTCGTCATAAATGTTGAAATATGTTTCTTCATCATGTTCGTTGGTTTGAGGAAGAAGAGGTTCAAACAGCAAAGTGTCAAGGGCAGCGAGGTCTCTGTTGAGCTTTTCTCTCAGCTGTGCGGTTTGTGAAAGATCACGGCTGTGGCGTGATTCAAAATCAAGCAATGGGGTTTCAGCAAAAAACATGCTGCGTGGCAAATTTAAGAGCTTATTTAATTCAGTTTGAGATGGCTGGTCAGGATCGGAAGGTGTGTTACGATTAAAAACAAATACGCCTTTTTCAGCAGCGTAATAATAAAAGTCTTTGTTTTCCTGAAGTACAGAGTCCAGTTGAACTATAGAATCGTAAGATACTTCTGAGATGGTTATCCCTGTAGCTTTTGAGCCTCTGGTGAAAATAGATTGGGCGAGAAGACGCGGGAGAGCTGCCACTTCATTTTTTGAGGCTCTTTGATTAATAAGCAAAACATCAAAAAACGAGGCTAGTTGAAGACAAAAGTCTCTCAATGAAACATCACGGTTTATATCCGAGGTTTTTTTTAACTTTGTTGCGGGAAAATAAGAAATTAAATGTGTGTTAGTGAAATAAAAGCTTTTCCCGGATTTTGAGGTTCTTGAGAAGATTACGTCCGTGAGCTGTGCATATTCTTGAATTGCTGCGAGTATGCGAAGCTTGGCTGGCAATTTCTCTGGACAGTCTCCGTCCAGATTTAACACAGCAGTTTTTAAACCGCTGTTTCTGTACATAGCAGCAAGGGCGGCAAGAAGTGAGGACTTGCCAGAGTTTGGTGCTAAGGCGCTGAAAAAAAGGATCCGTTTTGATTTGTGAACCGGAAACATGCGGAAAATATACCACAAATTCAGACGGAACTACAGGAGAGTAAGCAGAAATTTAAATTTCTATTACTAATCCTTCTTTGGCAAAGCAGGAGTTGAATCTTTTCTTTATATTAGTTTCCATTGCAGCCAGCATTTTGTCGTCATGTGACGGTGAATGATGAGTGAGCACAAGCATTTTCGTATTGAGTTCTTTAGCTGCTTCAACTCCTTTACTCGGGGTTGAGTGACCAAAGCCTTTTTTCGAGGATTCGCCTGTTTCTGGTGAACCGTTGTATTCATTGCATGTATATTGTGCATCATAAATCAAAATATCGCTGTCTCTTCCAATATACTCAAGATTTTCATCTTTTTGGCCGTCTTCGGGATGTTCATAGTCGGTGGCTATTGCTATAACTTTGCCATTATCTTCAATACGATAGCCCAATACTCCGCCTGGATGATTTAACAGAGCGGTTTTTATCTGAACTTTGCCAATGTTGAAGGAATTTCCAGGCTCAATGTCGTGGAATTTTAAGTTGGCGGCTATATTGCGCATGAGAACTGGAAAATAGGTATTATTCATTTGATTTGCAAAAGCTTGGCGAAGATCTGAGCCTGTGCTGGCACGGCCATAAATAGAAATTTTCCGGGCTTTTTTCGGATCTGAGGCTGATTCAAAGATAGGCTGGAAAAAAGGGAACCCCTGTATGTGATCCCAGTGCGTGTGAGTAATCAGAAAGTTAATGTTGCGAGAGGAAGAATCGCCTTCGCTGAGGATTTCGTCTCCGAGTGGACGGGCTCCAGTGCCTGCATCTATAATAATTCTGCCTTCAGAAGTTAAGACTTCAATGCAAGTCGTATTGCCGCCGAATTTAGTATAATTCGGTCCAGGAGAGGGTATTGAGCCTCTGGCTCCCCAAAATTTTACTTTCAAAGGTATTTCCTCTTTTACAGTAGTATGTTAGTAATTTGCTCTACAACACGCTGCAGATCTTCGTTATCATAGAACTCAATCAGAATCGAACCTTTGTTTTTCTTTTGCAATATTTTAACTTTGGCCCCAAGAGCTTCTTGGAGTGTTTCTTCGACAGCTTTCAAATTAACATCTTTTGCAGAGGGTCTTTTAGATGATTGGCGTACAAGCTTCAGTGATGCTTTTTTTGCTATTTTCAGCTGTTTTTCTGTTTCAAAAACGGACAAACCTTCGTTGACGATTTTTTGGCTCCATTGGAGTATTTCTTTTTCGTCATTGAGTCCAGCAAGCATTTTTGCATGACCCGTGCTTAAGGTTCCGCTTGCAATCAAATTCTGAGTGTAGCGTGGCAACTTGAGGAGTCTAAGCCTGTTTGTCAGAGCAGAGCGGCTTTTTCCAAGTTTTGTTGCGAGCTTGTCGTGAGTCATGCCGTATTTCAGCAATATTTTCTTCAAAGCCGCTGCTTCTTCCAGAGGGTTTAAATCTTCGCGCTGAATGTTTTCAATCAGAGCCGCAATGTCGGTGGCTCTGTCATCTATATGCCTGATAAAAGCAGGGATTTTTCGCAATCCAGCTTGTTTGCATGCACGATATCTGCGCTCTCCGGAAACTATCTGGTAGGTGTCTCCAGTTTTTCTTAAAAGCATTGGTTGTAAGAGTCCGTTATGCTTGATTGACTCGGCGAGTTCGTCCAATTTTGATTTTTCAAAGAACTTTCGCGGCTGACCCGGATTGGGGACTATTGCCTCAATTGGAACCAGAGCGAAATCCAGACCCTCTTCGTGATCAGTTGCAAAGCGGTCTTGTCTATTTATATCGTCAGATGATGTGTTTAAGTTTAGTTTTTTCATAAAAGATTATTAAAGAGAATAAGTTATGCTATCATAAGAGACATTAAAACAAAATAAAAAAAGAGGGGTGTTTTAAAGTGCTAAATAACAAGACAAGCCTAACCCTATTACTTGTGATTTGTCTTTTAACAGGAGTTAACACCGTTTTTGCTCAAGCAATACAATATACACCGGAATATCAAAAAGCAATGCAGGCTAACAGAGACAGTAATCCTGACTTGGCTGTCCAAGTCTTGCAGCCATTGCTTGATCATCCTCGATACAGACCAATGGCTTTGCTGGAAATTGGCAAAATCAGGCAACAGCAAGCTGATGCGGCTATGTCACAGGCTACTATGTACTATTATGAAGCTGCCCAGATGATGGTCTCGGCAATGAATGAAGGCGGCGTAAAGGGGCCTCAAGCTCCGGAAACCTTGTATCAGATAGCACAGCTATATGAAACCAAGCTTAAGCATTACCCCCAAGCTTTAGAGATTTATCAAAACATAGTGGATGAATATCCCTCATATTTAGCTATCGACAAAGTATACTGGAGCCTTGCATCTACACAGGAATTTTTAAGCATGCTTGAAGAGGCTGCGGCAAATTATACTGTAATTGTAGATAAGTATCCATATAGTCCTCACTATGAAGAAGCACGCCAAAAAATGACAAAACTTGCTCCGCTTACTTCAGAAGCGGGCAAATCAATAGAACTCCAGCAGAATCTCATTGATGATATGGATCATGGCACTGAATATAAAGAGTATGTCACATTAGGAGATATGTATACTCAGTCTGGCGATTACAGAGATGCGGCCGATGCTTATCGTGATGCGGCTCATTTGGCGGATACAGATGAAGAGGCTATCGCTGCCTATAAAAAGCTCGTTACGATTTTAGACGAAAAACTTAAGGATTATGACGGTGCTATAGAAGTTCTGGAAGAAGTCTCTTCCAAGTATCACGATGCGGAAGGTATAGACAAAATGATTTTCAGAGTAGCCATGATATATGAAAATGATGTCAGTTCGATGCAAAAAGTGGTCGTGGACAACCAAGTCAGATACAAAAAAACAAGAGATTCGCTGAATACTGCTATTAAATACTATGACACTCTTATTGATAACTACCCCTATTCGGATAAAGCGGGAGAAGCTTTGATACGTAAAGCAGCCATTCATGAAACGGAGTTTAATGAAGTCGGCGAAGCGATCAGTATTTATGAAGATTACCTCAGTCGTTTTTCGGGAAGCTCAAGAGCTAATGAGATCAGAGAAAAAGTAAGATATCTGAAAGACAATTACTGATGAAAAAGATTCTGTTGGCGCTGACTTTGATTTCAATTGCTTTGCCTGCTGCTTTTGCAGCGACTGTAAGAGGCGAAGTCGGTTATGATAGTCCGCTTGAGCGCAACTTTGTTTTAAGAGTCTATAAACCTTCTATTGAAAGCAAGACAAGCATGCTTATGGGCGTAAAAGAGCCTATTAGCAAAGTAACAGTGCATTATCAATTTACTAATACTGCCTTTTTGCCCAAACTTATGGAGCCATTAGACAACTTTACTCTTTACGGTCTCTCAAATACTCCTTACAAGCCTATGCCGGATGCAGAGAGAGCTTTCTATGGACGGAATTACAACTTGAAGCCAGGCATGCTTTTTGAAGACAATGTTGTTTTTGAGGTAAAAACTTCAGATCTGCCTCTTAAAAAGATTGCATACACATATGGAAGAGATGAAGTAGTGTTTTATTTCTCAGAAGACACTGAAACTTCATACGGTAGAACTTCCAATTCCAAAGATGCTCTTATTGCAAATATAAAATCAAATGTGGTTGATGCCGACTTTGGCGAAGCAAGCAATCTTTTTAACACCCAAGGCCTCTCCTTTAACAGTCAAAACTTTTATAATTTGCTTTATGCTTATATAGAAATTTCCCGCAATCAAACTCCGGGGATTGGAGATGAACGTTTCTTAGATAGTGTTAACTACAGAGATTTTGATTCTGCTGCGGAAATGGATCTCTACACTCTGACTCTTATGAAACTGTCGAAAGATTATGATGCTTTATTGGCCTTGTCTGCCCCCGACTTGTCTTTTTCTTTGGACGAAAGATTGGAAAAACGTTTGGGACAGCTCTATTATCTTAACGGCAACTTGGAACGTTCCGCGGAAATTTTAAGAGTCTATGAAAACTCTTCAGATCCTACTGTAAGCTTTTATCTTGGAAACATTGCGGATAAAAAAGATAAACCTGAAGAAGCTATAACTCAGTGGAAAAAAACTGTAGAACTTGACCCTTTTTTCTCAGAGGCTTATTTTAATATAGCCGTTTTACTTTTCAGACAAGGCGAAACTGACGGAGCGGCTGATTACTTCATGAGAACTTTAAATTCAAATCCGCCTGAAACCCTTAAATACGAAGTAAAAAGAATACTGGACAGAATGGGCTACTGAACTATTTACTCTTTAAAACACATTAATTTTGTTCGTAAAGGAGATATATAAGACATGCCAAAAAAGATTCTCGTTAGCGGAATGAGAACAACAGGCGATTTACATCTAGGACATTTGGAAGGCACTCTCAAAAACTGGGTGAACTTGCAGGAAGATTATGAATGCTACTTTTTTGCTGCCGTTTGGCATGCTTTTACAGATACAATTATAAGCGATGTCAAAGAAAAAACTCACAGCATGATAATAGACTGGCTGAGTGTTGGTCTTGATCCGGAGAAATCTGTGATATTCAGACAATCCGCGATGCCGCAACATGCTGAATTGAGCATAATATTAAACAACTTCACTCCGTTAGGATGGCTGGAAAGATGTCCGACCTATAAAGACTTTGTAAGAGACGATTCTACAAGAGCTGGCGTTTCAGCAGGAAAACTGACTTATCCTGTTTTGATGACTGCCGATATAGCTGTCTACAAAGCAGATTTGGTGCCGGTCGGAAAAGATCAGATTCCACATATGGAATTAAGCAGAGAAATTATCAGGCGCTTTAATCAGTATGCCGGCGATGTTTTGGTAGAACCCAAAGAGCTGCTCTCGGATGTTCCTTTGATGCTCGGAGTTGATAACCGCAAAATGAGCAAGTCCTATGATAATGCGATAAACTTGCGGGAAGAACCCAAGAGTCTTAAGGCGAAGATTCAGCAGATGATCACTGACCCACAAAGAATCAGAAAGACTGATCCTGGCGAGCCTGAAGTTTGCAATGTGTATGCGTATCATAAAATCTATGTCAAAGATAAGCTGGAAGCGACAGCGGACGGCTGCAGAACAGCTTCTATTGGCTGCAAGGATTGCAAAAAGATACTTTTTGAACGCATCAACAATATGCTTGAGCCTTTCAGGCAAAAGAGGGCGGAACTGGAAAAGCAGCCTGACTATATTACTGACGTGCTCAAAGAGGGTGAGAAAAAAGCCTCATTGGTAGCGGATCAGACGATAGCGGAAGTAAGAAAGGGCTTGGGGCTGTATTACTGAATGAATGAAGGTTATCAGGTAAAACTTCCCGTATTCGAGGGGCCCTTTGATTTGCTCTATCACTTGATTGAAGAGCAAAAGATTGATCTCTATGATATCCCCATAGCTCAAGTCGCGGAGCAATATCTTGAGTATATCCAGCTTATGGAAATACTGGACATGGAAATAGCTTCGGACTTCTTGGTTATGGCCGCAACTTTGCTAGAAATCAAGTCCAAGATGCTTCTTCCTAAAGAGAGGCCATTGGATAGTGATTTTGATGATTTCTATGACGAAGAAATGGCTGAAGAAGATGCCAGAGCAGAATTGGTAGAAAGGCTTATCGAATACAAGAGCTTTAAGGAAATGGCTGCAAAGTTGCGCGAGATGGAGCAAAACGCTTCCAGAATATATGTGAGACAAACCAATGCCGAACGTTCTCCTGAAGAAATACTAGAAATAAATGTAGGGCCTTACGAACTTTTAGGTATTTACCACGCTTTGGTCAAACGCAGGATAGCGCCGCCAGTTTACAATGTTGTATTGGAAAAACTTGGCGTAGCGGAAAGAATTAATGAGCTTAGGATTATACTGAAAACTTTTAAAGGTGATATTACTTTTAAGCGTTTGACAGAAGAAGCTACAAGATATGAGACAGTCCTTTCTTTTATGGCTATGCTTGAAATGACAAAAACCGGAGAAATAACCTTTAACCAGAAAGAAAACTTTTCAGAAATACATATTAAGCCTACAGCCTTAAAACAAGCTTTTTAACAGGTAAAAAGAAGATGCAAGATACAATAGAAATGAACGACTTTGCTGAATTAACTCCAGAAATTAATACAGATGCGGAAAATATCAATGTGCCAGAAACAGATGAAGGCATAACTGATGAGAGAGCGCAGATTGATTCAAGTGATTCCTATAGACAAGAATTGTCTGATATGCCTCAGTCTGAATTGGAACTTTTGCTTTCTGCTTTGGATGCGATTTTGCTTGTTAATAATAAGCCTATTCCAGTGGAAAAGCTGGCTGAAATTCTGGAAATTTCTCCTGAAGCTGCTCATGAACTTGTGATGATGCGAAAACATCAATATGATGAAGATAGCAGGTCGGGTTTGCAAGTAGTTTTGCTTGATTCAGGCATTGAGTTGGCTACCAAAGCCAAGGTTTCGGACTACATTAAAAAGATGGATGGCCAAAAACTGGTTTCTCTTTCTTTGCCTGCTTTGGAAACCCTTTCTGTCATAGCTTTTAAGCAACCGGTTACTAAGGCTGAGGTAGATGCTGTCAGAGGAGTGAACTGTGACGGGGTTATTTCCACACTTCTGGAAAAAAAGCTTATTTATATTTCAGGCGAAAAAAAAGTTATAGGCCGTCCAAGGTTATATTCAACGACTCAAGATTTTCTTTATTATTTCGGAATTAAAAATCTTAATGAGCTGCCCAGACCGGTTTTGGACTTTGATACACGCCTGCTTCCAGAGGATGGCTCACCCGAATATTTGCTGAAAGAACAAAATACTCAAAAAGAATTCAATGAAAGTCAGGGATTTTTGCCGATAGAAGAAGACGATTGAAACTTTAACTGCGGAGAACCCTATTTTGGACAAACCATATTATACGCATAGATTTGACAACGGCATCTCCCTCATAGCAGAGCGAATTCCTACAGTTCAGACAGTTTCGTTGGGCTTGTTTCTGCACACCGGAGTAATTTATGAGCCCCCAAAGCTCAATGGCATATCTCATTTTATTGAACATATGCTTTTTAAAGGCACTCATAAGCGCTCAGCTAAAAAAATAGCTCAGGAGTTTTCAAATGTGGGCGGAGTCTTGAATGCTTTTACTGCCAAAGATTTCTGCTCCTATTTTGGAATAGTAGTCAAAAACAAACTTAAAATGGCTATTGATGTTTTATCGGATATGTATTTGAACTCACTGTTTGCTGAACATGAGATTGAAAAAGAGCGAAAAGTGATACTTGAAGAAATCAAGATGTATTCTGATTCGCCCGAGGAGCAAATTCACGAGTTCTTAGGTCAATCTGTATGGCATGGTTCTAAGCTTGCAGAGCCGGTATTAGGCAACAGCGACTCTGTTTCGGCTATAACCAGAGACGATATAATGCGAGTCTACAATGAACAATATGTCGGCGGAAACCTTTTAATAGCGGCAGCCGGCAACTTTGATTTTGAGGTGTTGAAGTCTCTGATTGAAGAAAAGTTCTCCGCAGTTCCTTTAGGAACTCTTAACAGAGTGAAACACCGTGTCAGACCTAAAAATGATGTTAATATTTATATCAATAATATGGAGCAGGTTCATGTAGCTCTCGGAGCCGAAGGAGTTTCATACAAAAACCCGAAAAGATATGCTATGCTTTACTTATCCACTGTTTTGGGCGGCGGAATGAGCAGCAGGCTTTTTCAAGAAATAAGAGAAAAGCGGGGAATGGCCTATAACGTGTATTCTTATCATTCCTCATTTGCTGATACGGGAATGTTTGCTATATATGCGGGGACATCCGTTGAGAATATAAATTCTATATTGTCTATTTGCAGAGAGGAAATAGAAAAGATAGCTGTAAAGGGCATTTCAAAATCAGAGCTGAAATCAACTTTTGACAAATTCAAAGGCAACTTGTTGATTGGGCTTGAGTCAACAAATCATCGTATGAACCGCTTAGCCAGCGGCTTTTTATATGGAATAGAACCTGTGACCCCTGAAGCAATGCTGAAGCCCTATAAGAAAGTAACTGTTGAGGATATTAAGAGTCTGGCGGCTGAAATACTTAAACCTGATAAGTTCGCTCTGACTGTTGTATCGCCGCATAAAGTGACCAGATCGCATTTGAAGGGTACAATGTTCGATTCTTCACAAATCAATTCGCATTCAATAAAGTCTGTAAATTGAAGGTGTATTAATTTCAAGGAGTTAATGATGACTTTTAAAACGAGAATCAAAAATTTTAAACAGCTGTTTAGTGAAAATTACAAAGCATTTTTGATAACAAACTTAGATAATGTCAGGTATTTGTCTGGCTTTACTGGCTCAAACGGTACTCTTTTCCTGACTCCGCGCAAAACCTATCTTTTCACTGATTTTCGTTATCAGGAGCAAAGCCAAAAAGAAGCAGGCAAAAATGTGGAGATTGTTATATTGCCTGCCAATGAGCCGAATGCAATGTATGATTTTATAAACAGCAAAAATCAGGGTGCTATAGGCTTTGAAAAGTCTATGACTGTTGAAAGATATTTGAAATTCCATGAAAAGCTTACTGCAGAGCTTTTTCCTACAGACAATCTCGCTGAAGAATTGCGCAAAATTAAAACTCCTGACGAAAAAAAGAACTTGGACAAAGCCTTTGCTATAGCTGATGCTGCTTTTGCAGAGCTGATGAAAATTATTAAGCCTGGTATGACTGAAATCGAAGTTGCGTCTCATTTGGAATTTTTCATGAAGACCAACGGTTCGCATGTTCCCAGCTTTGACACGATTGTAGCTTCGGGCGAAAATTCTTCTTCACCTCATGCCAAGCCTACAAGTAAGAAGATCAAAGAAGGTGAAATGGTCAAGATAGATTTCGGAGCCACTTATAATGGCTATCATTCCGATATGACCAGAACTATCTTCATGGGCAAAGCGACCAAGAAGTTCAAAGAAATTTACGACATAGTGCTCACTGCTCAGAAAAAGGCGATTGATGCTATAAAACCAGGTGTTCCTTGCAAAGAAATAGATGCTATTGCCCGCGAGCATATTGCATCCAAAGGCTACGGCAAAAACTTCGGTCATGGATTGGGGCACGCTTTCGGACTTCAAATTCACGAAAAACCTGCTTTATCTCAGAGTTGCGAGGAAATTGTACAGACGGGACATACTTGTACAGTGGAACCAGGCATTTACATAGAAGGGTGGGGCGGAATCAGAATAGAAGACTCTTTCCTAGTAGAAGAAAAAGGACTTCATAAGTTCACCAAAACCCCAAATAAACTGCTGGAAAT
>JAAYNI010000037.1 GCA_012520995.1 Candidatus Rifleibacteriota bacterium | reverse complement strand
ATTTATTGTGCGGCAAGGATAATTTTAAAAGAAAGCTTTAGCTGAAACAAAACACCAGTCCCTCTGGGAAGCGGCAATGTATTTCATGGTTTCAGAACTTTTTCTATCTTTCACGGTTCATTCTTGAAAAGCGAGCCTTTCAATAGTATTATTTCTCTGTGAGAAAAATGAAAATCGGAATTATCTCTGACACTCATTGCTGGGGAGAACCGGCAATACCTGACTGGGTAAAACAGAGCTTCGAACAAGCCGACCTCATTATTCATGCAGGGGATATTGAAAATGAAGCCTTCCTGCAAGAGCTTGGCAAAATAGCTCCTGTTTATGCTGTCAAAGGAAACTGCGATTTTCTGCGTCTGCCTGAATACCGTAAAATCAAGCTGGGCGATATATATGCTGTAGTGGCTCATAAACCCCACAGGGCTATAGCAGCGGCTGAGCAGAGTTCCGATGAGATAAAACTTGTGATATCCGGTCACACTCATATAGCACAAAACTTTTACCAAGACGGGCGCCTTTTCATAAATCCTGGCAGTCCCAGACATCCGCGAGGCGGCACTCAGCCATCAGTCGCCTTGGTATTTTTGGAAGGAGAAAAAGTGAGAGCTGAAATTATCACGCCAGGTCAGTTCTCATTTTATAAATCAGAAAATTGAGAAACATCAGAAATAAAATTATCTTTACGGCTATTGTTATATTGGTCATAGTCGGCTCTTTGCTTTTCACTTCTTTATCATATAAACCGGCTGCCACGGCAAATGTCTTCATGACATACTTAACAAGCGAACCTGGACTGTTGGACCCTGCAAAAGCCTCAGACGTCAATGCCGCGACAGTCATGGCTAAGCTATATAACGGGCTTTTGAGATATGACGAAAATATGAAGCTTGTTCCCGATTTGGCTGAATCTTACGAAGTATCAGAAGACAGCACCGAGTTTGTTTTCCGCCTTAGACCCGATATTTACTTTCATAATGGACAAAAGCTTACGGCTGCTGATGTGGCTTACTCTTTTGAGCGAATTTTGGATCCTCAAACAGCTTCATCGCGAGTATGGGTTTTGGAACGCCTTCTCGGAGCAAAAGAAAAACTTGAGGGCAAAGCCGATTACACTGAAGGCATCACTGCTTTAGATGATCACACAGTTATTTTAAAACTGGAAGAGCCTTTTGCTCCTTTTTTGAGCCTTTTGGCTATGCCCGCTTGCTATGTTTTGCCTTCAGAGAGTGCCGCCTCAATCAAGAATAAGACTTTCTTTGAAAAGCCGGCAGGAACTGGTCCTTATATACTTGAAGATAGGGTAGTAGACAACTATATCAAACTAAAAACCAATCCTGCCTACTTTGCCCAAAAGCCAAAAGTCGATGGAATAACCATCAGAATAATACTTGAAAATCTGAGAGCTGAAATAGACTTTGAACGAGGAGCTCTTGACTTGCTTCAACTTTACCCTTCAAGCTACGCAAGATTCAGGGCAAATCCCAAACATGCTTCCAGAATCAACGAAATTCCAGCTCTGAACGTTTTTTATATAGGCTTAAACAACCAAAAGCCGCCTTTTGACAACCCAAAGGTAAGAAAAGCTCTGAATATGTTCATAGATCGCGATCTAATAATAAAAGAGCTCTACAGCGGCACCTGTACAAAGGCTATAGGAAGTATTCCTCCTGGCGTTGCCGGTTATTCGCCGGAGCCCAATGATATTGCCTACAATCCGGAAACAGGACTCAAACTTCTTGAGGAAGCAGGTTATAACCAAGACAACCCTCTCAAATTCACAATCCATAGAAGAACTTCGCAAAGCGCGGCTGAAATTACTCAGCTTATTCAAGGAGAGCTGCAAAAACATGGCATAGTAGTAGAAATACAGCCTATAGAATGGAACGCCATGAAAGAAGCTATAGAAAAAAGCGAAACTCAAGCTTTTTATCTGAGCTGGTTTGGCGATTATCCCGATGCGGAAAACTTTCTATATCCCCTGTTCCACTCTAAGAACTTTGGAAGCGGCGGAAACAGAGCCATGTTTAAAGACGAAGAAATAGACAAAGCTCTTGAAGAAGCTGTCAAAGAAAATGATGAAACAGCCAGAAATGCTATGTACAGTAATATCAATGCGAAAGTTGCAGATTTAGCCCCTTGGATTTATCTGTGGCACACAAACGAAACCTATGTAACTTCTGAAAGAGTCGCCTCAATGAAGTTCTACCCCTTGTTCTTCTGCGACAAAGGTCT
>JAAYNI010000036.1 GCA_012520995.1 Candidatus Rifleibacteriota bacterium | reverse complement strand
CCCGACTCCCTACGCCCTGAGGCTGTCCTAAAACTCTATTTTTCTCCGATTTTTTGTTTTCTTTTTTCAAATCTTAAAGTTCCGACTATTTATGAGCTTCTTAAAGCAGTTCTTAGTTTCAGTTTTGTAGCAAACGAGCCAAGTAAAAATATTCATATTTTTGCGGGAGGATCTCGTTGAAGTTAGATATTTAGGAAGCTTGCTTAATAAATAGCTAGGGCAAGAAGATACTCTGGCAAACATTCGCTAGAATGTTGCTCGTTTGCATATCATTCAATCTCCGCAATCTGCGTAATCTGTGGATTATAATTGTCCTAGGGTGTTTTCGGTTCTTAGTCCGCGTATTCTGTGTGTTCTGTGGTTTAAAAAAAAGTTTACTAGTTAAGTTCTCTGCGCAGAAGCTTGCCTACGGCTGACTTTGGCAAGGCTTCCATGAAAGCTACTTCTCTAGGCACTTTGTAGTTGGCTAAATGCTTTCTGCAATAAGCTATAAGGTCATTTTTGGTGAGAGAAAAACCTTCCTTTAATACCACATAAGCCTTCACAACTTCACCGCGAAGCCCGTCTGCAATACCTTTAACTGCAGCTTCTTTAATAGCTTCATGCTTATAAAGAACTTCTTCTATCTCTCTGGGATAAACATTGAAACCGCCTGTTATAATCAGCTCTTTCTTACGGCCCGTGATAAAATAATAACCATCTCTATCAATCTTGGCTATATCGCCTGTTCTAAGCCAGCCATCTTTATCCAGTACATCAGCTGTTTCTTTGGGATTCTTGTAGTAACCGGACATAACCTGAGGACCTTTAACGCAAAGCTCGCCTTCTTCACCTTGAGGCAATTCCTTGGTTCTATCATCGAGATCTACTATTTTCGCCTCTGTCATTGGAAGAGGAAGACCTATGGAGCCTGGCTTGTCTAAACCATAGATTGGAGAGAAATGTGTAGCAGGGGAAGCTTCACTCAATCCATAGCCTTCTGAAATTTTCGCGCCTGTTACTTCTTCGAAAATTTTCTTTTGGCTGACAACCAAAGGAGCTGAGCCAGAGAATACCAATTTCACAGATGAAAGGTCATATTTTTTCAACTCCGGACGGCTAATGCAGGCTGAAAATATAGCAGGAGCCGAAGGAAGAACGGTCAATTTTTGCTTTTCTATCACCTCAAACAAGCTAATAGGAGTAAACCTCGGAACAGGGCAAGTAGCCGAACCCAGCAAAAGAGGGAAAAGTATATTTAGCTGCAATCCATAAATATGAAAATAGGGAAGAACAGCGATAAACCTCTCCTTAGGACCATCCAGAAAGCCTTTAAAGGTTTCTTGCAAGATCAATGTATTGGAAATAAGGTTCCATTGAGAAAGCATACAGCCTTTGGAAATACCGGTTGTTCCCCCTGTATACTGCAACAAAGCCAAATCTTCCGGTTCAGTCTTTTCAAATTTAAAGCCTGGCTGTTCAGTTAAAAGTTCTTCCCACGGCCTAATACCCTCCTGTGTGAAATCCACAGGTTTATCAGGTTCCTGCATAACACAATAGACATTTTTAAGAGTGCTTTTGCCTAAGATCTGTAAAACTTTGGGTATAAGAGCGTTACTAGTTATAAGGGCTTTTGCCTCGGAGTTGTTAACTTGAAAAAGGATTTCTTCCGGAGAATAAAGCGGGTTAGTCATAACTCCGACAAGGCCAGCTTGCTGAATTCCCCCAAAAGCCAGCACTGTTTCAGGAATATTGGGCAAAAAAACACAAACTTTGTCGCCTTTATCCAGTCCATTAACTCTTAAATTAGCACCTATATTTGATACGATCTTATAAAGCTGACCATAATTCATCGTTTTATCTTCATAAATCAACGCATCACACCCCGTAAACTCCTCAGAAGCCTTCTTCAAAAGGTTTTGGCAGGTAGTTTTCGGCATATCAATTTCAGCTCTGACGCCTTTGTCATAATATTTTTCCCAAGGTTTACCCATTATCAAATCTCCGTATCTTAATTAACTTAAGCAAATCTTATAACTGTTAGGCTATCGACAGTTATAAGATATCTTTTAATCTCCCATAGAAGAATTTATCCAGCAAAGCAATGCAAGATGAGCAAAGCGTAGATAGAAACACTTAAAAACCTTGGCAGAGGAAACATTATATATAGTTCGCCATATAAGAAAAACAGGTTATGCGATACGCATAACCTGTTTCTACGAAAGTAATATCGTTTTTAACTAAAGCTTAAAGCCTTATTTTTTTTACTAGGTTTCTTCTTATTTGAGTGAAGTAATGATCTTCTTGATTTCTTTTGAAGCCGAATTATAGAATTTGCGGCAGTAGGTAACACATTCAGCATCAGAAGTCAGCTCTTTTACACCTTTGCCATTAACAACAAGAGCTTTTAAAGGCTCTTGAACTTTTTCTATAGCTTCAAAAAGTTCAGGCTCAAGAATCTTAAGCAGTTCAGTTTCAGAAGTTATATCTGTAGTAAATTCACGGGCTCTTTCAACCAAAGCAAGAGCAAATTTTCCCATAGAGCGGAGCGCGATATGGCAAGTTTCTGCGTTTTCGCCAGTCTGTGCCTTATTTCTAAAGAGAAGTGCCGCTTCAGCAAGATACAGAAGAGCTTTTTTCGCCTGAGGGAGATGAGCAAAAGGTTCTTCCTGGAACTCCAGACATCCGCAAATCTCTTCCAGATTGCTTTGCGCTTGCTCAACAGCTTTCTTAAGCGCAGCTGAATTCTGGTCTTTATTTCCATTCTTTGCATTCAGAGCTTGTCCAAGGTCGTTAGCTACCATTGCAAGACCGCTATGCATAAGGCGTTGAGCCAATGGGTTTTTGGTGTTTGCATATCTTTTGCAAAGAGTTTTTATATAGCCTAAAGTAAACTCAGCGCCATAAAAGTCTGCTGAATAGTTCTGTTTAACAATGCCTGCCTTAGTTATGCTCTGAATTTGTAACATCAATTCAAAGAAAATCTCGCCTTCGACATTGAAAGCATCAATAAGACCATCTACCAATCTTTGGTCTTCACGGGTTTCGCTGGAGGTGTATAGGTCATTGAAAGTTTGTCTTACTTTATTGACTTTTTCGCGATATGCCTGGAACTCTGCCATTTCTTTTTGAATTGCCAAACTAGGCTCTACTGTACCTGCTGAGAGAGATACGATCGAAGTAACTAAGAAAAATAATGTTAAAACACTGAGAAAATAACGAGGCATAGATTGCCTCCTTGGCAGTCGGATATACAGAGGACATATTAATTACGTTAAGTACGTATAAGCAAATAATCTTAATCGGTCAATTAGATTCAAAGAATCTGGCAGAGTCAATTCAACTGCAGACAAGTTATT
>JAAYNI010000035.1 GCA_012520995.1 Candidatus Rifleibacteriota bacterium | reverse complement strand
CTTGGTAATCGAAATACTCAATAGCGTTTTCCAATTCCAGCTCTCTGATTGGCTTTTGGTTATTCTTTTTTGCCGCAGCTAGAAGTTTTTTTGCTTCAAGCACTCTTTCTTGAGCTTCCTGGGTGTTCTCCAAATCGTGCGTGTCGTTTAAAAGTCTATTTGCTTTTTCTGTCTTTTCTCTTGCTGAAATCAAATCGTCATCATAAGGACACTTATCCATCCATTCCATGATTCTGCGGAGAAGATTGTCTGCATCATTTGCAATTTTGCTTGCGGCTTTTCTGAAGTCCAGCTGTCCTTCTTGGGGTGAGTAGAAGTTACGTTTGGAGTCGATGGTAACGCCTATGCTCGGAACCGAGACTTTCAGTATTATGTTGCCTGAGTCGGTCATTTCATAATCGCAAATCAGATCTGAGCCGGCTGTGATTATGCCGTCAATGTCTTGAGAGCGTATTTTAAGAGTGCCTATGTCTCGATTGTCTGTGACAGGCTGCTTGATTTCGCCTTCAAAGAGCCTGAAGTTGAGAGAGTCTGAGGTGCCTGATTTTAAAGATTCGGCGGCCTTGAAATTGGCTGTACCCTTCACTGGAAGGTCATCGCCAGCTTTAACAAGATAAACAAGTTCATAAGTGCGTGAGTCTTTGCCTCTTACCGCCACGCCTATTGAATGGCTAGCAGTTATAGCGTTAACCGTAGCTGTGGTCTTGGTTATTATAATGTCGTTGTTCTTTATTTTGATTGGATTGCCGTACGAGTCAAAAGCGGAAACTTTGAATCTGTTGTCGTTATGTTTGGTTAAAGGCAGCCACATGCCTGCCCCGTTTTCCAGCCTTTTCCTGCCGGAAGTCCAGCCTGTGTCTAAGGAGTCGACTTGGAATTCGCAGCCTTCTGGTATTTCTCCTTCCGCTCTGACTTGGATTCTTGCTTCATTTTCAGGAGTTCTTGCTGTGTAGGCAAAAGACAGCTTGAAATTTTCCTGCTCTGATGAAATATTGCCTCTGGAGCTTTTTCTGGAGTTGTCTTCGGATCTCCAGTCGATGGATTCGGCAAAGAGGGCAGCGCCTTCCGCGACTGCGGTCATAGGGTTCAAATCGTTGTTGCCTGCTATTTGCAATTCTTCGCAGACTCTGTCTCTCAAGGGTTTATAATTGGTTGGACCGCCTATAAAGACTATTTGCTGAATGTCTTCGCTTGTCAAAGAAGCCTTTTGTAGGGTTTCTCTTGCAGCTATGACTGATTCTTGGACTCTTTCTTCCACGTAGGGTGCTATACTGTCTCTCGTTAGGGTTATGTCTATATATATTTCTTCGTCTGACTCATCTCGGAGAGCTATTTCCATTTCGCTTAGGGTGATATTCGCTTCATCTCTTGCTGAAAGTTCTATTTTTGCTCTTTCTATAGCCCAGTTTGCGAGTCTTGCCAGGCGGCTGTATTTTGGCGAGGCTTTGATATTTTGAGGCAAGTTGAAGTTGCTGTGAAGCCAAGGTCTGACTATGTTGTCAAATATGCCTCTGTCTATATCGCGTCCTCCGCACATTTGTATACCGCCGTTTGCCACCAGGTTTACTCTGCCGTTTATGCTTTCGGCTATGGCTATGTCGAGAGTGCCGCCGCCAAGGTCGTATATTAAGAAGAAGCCGTCAATTTTGGCGTTTTTCATGGCACTCATAACGGCTGCGACAGGTTCCTGCATGAGAGCGACTCTGCCTATGCCGGCCATACTTGCGGCTTGCACAGTGGCATCTTTTTGCATTTGGTTGAATGCGGCTGGTATGGTGATAACCGTGCCAAGCTCACCTTCTGTTCTAATTTCTTCCGGCAGGTATCTGTAGAGAGTTTTGAGGATTTCTGCGGAGCATTCCTCGGGCGTTTTTTCTTCTCCTGAAGAAGCAAATGTTATTTTTGTATTGCTTCCCATCAGCCTTTTAAAGAGAATAGCTGAGTTGTCAGGGTTTACGGAAGCTATATCGTAAGCTCTTTTTCCGATGAATTTGTTCCCTCTTCTATCTATTACTATGGCTGAGGGTGTCACATCGCTTTGCTCTGCGAGGCTCTTGCATATTCTGACTTCTTCGCCGTCATAAATTGCGATTGAGCTGTTTGTAGTGCCTAGGTCTATGCCGACAAAATATTTCATTTTGTTTTTACCGCCTTTGTTAGGCTGATTATGCCGGATTTCAATATTCGCCCGTCTTTATCCAAGATGGTGGGTTCTATTGTCTGGTTTATGTACAATTCGTCTTCGGGCTCGAAATCTTCTAAGTTGATAGCAGTGGGCGGGATGCCGGGAGTGTAGGGTTGTCCTTCAAAGCTCACTAGTTTGTAGCCGCATTCTTCCAAGGAGGTTTCAAGCTTGCGTTCGAACCAATTTATTTTCCCAGTATTTTTTCTCTGTTCATTTGCGTCCAGCAGGCTGAGAGTTCTTTCTGCAATTTTCTTAAGCCGCCAAGATTCTGTTGTTATCTCCAACAAGGCTTTCTGAAGGCGTGTTTCTTGTGTTTGTTTGTTTGTCATATTCTCTGTTCTGATTCTCACATTTTGCACTACGTTAGTTTTTTGATTTCTTCTGTCGGCAATCCAGTTATTTCAGCTATTTGCTCTGGAGATAGATCTGCTTTTAGCATCTTTTTGGCAATAAGAAGCTTTTCTTCGGCTTTTCCCTTTTCAAGACCCTCTTTAAGACCTTCTGCTTTGCCTTGTTTCATGCCTTCTTTTAAGCCTTCTTTTAAGCCTTCTTCTCTACCTTCAAATATGCCTAGCATTTTCGCTGACATGTGAGCGCCCTGTCTCAGGCGAAGCATGTCTATATAATCATCATAAGCCACGCGTTCTTCTCTGGACATTTTCATTAAGCTCAATTTTTCGACAGCATCTGAAAGCCCAGGAGCCGTAAAAGATGTTTTGATAGAGGAGTTTTTCAGAAAATAAATCCATTCATCCAAGGGAGTTTTCGCCAAGTCATCAAAATTCTTTACCTTTATAAGATAGTATTCTGGGAAAAGTTCTTCCGGATACTTTTTGTCGAAGTATTTCTGCTGTTTTTCATCGAGTTTCAGCTTGTCATGCTTGTGCATGCCTATAAAACTGGTTTTTCCGACATAGACGTAATCTTCGCCTTTACCGAGATCGAAGTTGAGAATATTTATAGAAATAACCTTGACGACCTTTTCATAGTTGTCGCCTTTGTACATATGCTCAACGATAGTTTTAGAAGCTCCGTAAAGCATGCGTTGAAAGAAGTTGAACTGATAATCATACTGAATTTCTATGAGAATAAGCTCGCCCTTTGTATTGCGAACTTTCAGGTCTAAGCGGTTAGACTTGTCATCCGCAAAGGCTCTGTTGCTCTCGCTTTCAAGTATTTCCTCTATTTCTATTTTCTCGTTGAGAAGAACAGAAAGAAATCCGTTTAGCACGCTAAAGTTGGCTGGACTTCGCAACAGCCGCTTCATTGCCCAATCGAATGATATAAGTTCTCTCTCAGCCATCAGAATTTACCTCCGCTGCAAACTCTCCAGTTATATTATATCACAGGATTTTTCAGCAAATCTTAAAAATCATACTGTGGGAGTGGAACAGGTAATAACGGGTAATGATTGGTGAACTGTAATTGTTTGTGGTTTTTATTGCTTCTGATAGCTCTTTTGTTTATGCGAATTTTGTTCAAGTATTTGGGCAATTTTTATTCAAGTGTTTGAGATAAAAACAACACTCTTTATGTTCGCTCAAAAATCAAGCAGCAGAGCGCATTGTACAATGCGACTGTAATCTGTTT
>JAAYNI010000034.1 GCA_012520995.1 Candidatus Rifleibacteriota bacterium | reverse complement strand
CAGATTGGCAGGATTAAAATATAACATGTAACAACGAAGTGTTACCCTACAAGGGGCAGTCGGAATTTTATGTTACCTTTTCAGTTCGGTCAGAGAAAAAGTGTCACCCTCTAGGGGTGCATATCACTGTGGATGAAAAATATTTTGTCCTTTTCCGTGTATTCCGTGTGTTCTGTGGTTTAAAGAGGGTTTTGGAAATTTTTTAGTGTGTTTCGTGCTTTATAGAGGTTCTTTGTCTTTTCCGGTTTTTTTCTCGTAAATGCTTTTAAGTCTACGTAAACGGTGATTTACAGCAGACTTGCTCAGAGGCGGCTCAAATTTCTTTCCTAGATTTTCAATGCTCAAAGAAGGGTGGGTTATTCGCATTTTGGCTGTTTCCCAGAGAGCCGGTGTCCAAAACTCCTGATCTTCCAGTTTCATCAGATAGTCAATGAAGGCGATTGAATCTTCTGCGGCGTTTACTGTTCGCTTGATATTGGCAGTCTCAAAATTTATTTGGCGGTTGATATCGGCTACTATCTTCCTCGTGGCTATAATGTCAGATACTAGCATTGCTTGTTCTATTAGAGATATTTTTGAGAGGAATCTTTCAATTTTTTTGCCGCTTTTTAAATAATGTGAATGGAATTTTCCGTTTAGATAATACTTGAAGCCGAACTTCATTCTTTTAGAAATTCGTGTGAGGACAGAGGAAAGCCAAGGATTCTTTAATCTTATTTCTAAGTGAAAATTATCTTCAGGAATTTGCAGATATCCATATGTAAAAAAAAGACCTTGTATAAAGGCTCTTTGGCAGTGGCGTGACTTTTTGCCGGACTTTTGTATTCGTTCTATAAAACGTTTTCGCAACTTAAGAAAGTCATACTCATGAAGGGTTAGCTTGCCATTTTTAGCTTTTAAAACCGCTTTTTGGGGCAAGAATTCCGGAGCTGTTTTTATGAATTTTGCAGCAATATCTCTTTCAAGTTTTATGTAAGGAGTAAAACGCAAATTGCTGAAAATAGCAGTTATTAAGGATTCTTTACAGCAGGGCAAGAGCATTCCTGAAGAAAAACTGTCTAAAAGAGCTTTTTTCAGTTTTACGGAATATTTGTTGCTCATTCTTCTTTTATCTTCTCGTGAATGACGCTGGCTTTTTCCGTTTTCAGTTCTCCCACCAGTTCATATATTATGCTGCCCAGCAGGTTTGGGTTGTGACGCAGAAGATCTGACTCTTGGAGCAGGTCTGTGCAAATAACTCTTATTCCGAGGTTTTTGATCCTTTTTACAGTAGGTGGCACCCAGTATTGCTCTTGTGATTCGTATTTTTGCATGACGGGTTTGGCAGCTCTTCTAGAGTTGACTATTACTATGTCTATTTTTTTTAGAGCGGTAGTGTCGAGGAGGGTTTTTACGTGATCATAAGCAGTGAAGTAGTCGGTTTCACCAGGTTGTGTCATTACGTTGCATATGTAAACTACTTTACCCGAGGAAGAATTTATATGTTCACAAACCTCGTCAAACAACAAATTTGGTATCACGCTTGTATAGAGGCTCCCTGGGCCAAGAATAATCACTTCCGCATCATCTATAGAGCTTAATGCCTCTTGGTTGGGCTGAGCGTGATTAGGTATAATCTCAATTTTTTTGATCTGTTTTCTTGCAGTAGCTATGGCTGTTTCTCCAACTATTTTGTCACCATTTTTAAATGTTGCGGAAAGCTGGATATTGTCAGCGGTGACAGGTATAACTTTCCCTTTGATGGCCAGAATGTTTCCCGCTTCGCGCACGGCACTGTTGAAGTCTCCTAAAACCTCTGTCATAGCGGCGATAAATAGATTGCCAAAACTGTGTCCGTCTATGTGAGCCCCTTCTGTGAATCTATACTGAAAAAGCTTTGAAAGCAGGCTTTCTGATTGTGAGAGAGCTACTAGACAGTTCCTTATGTCACCTGGCGGCAAAATTTGCATTTCTTTTCTGAGACGCCCAGAGGAACCGCCATCATCAGTGACTGCTACTATTGCGGTTAAATTTAAACGAAACTCTTTCAAACCTTTCAAAAGTGAACTTAAGCCTGTGCCGCCGCCCAAAGCGACTACAGAAGTTATGTGTTCTTCTGTTTTTTTTCTGCTGAAAACGAAATTACGCAACTTTGTAGCTATGCTTTTTTCCTGCATTTGCAAGATTGAATAAATGGTCTGGAAGCCTTTTTTGATCCAGTAATAGCTTATTAGAAGCAAAGTCAGGGCTGTGAAAGCCAGAGCTCCGGGATGAAAAGTTTTAAGAGTTTCTATTGAAGCTGGAGCAGATAAAAGCAGAGCCAAGGCGACCATTACAAAAGCTGCGCCTGCCATTAAAAAGCCCATGAAAAAGAAAAAGACCCATCTCTTGGAACGGATTTTTCTGCCGAGAAGTTTGCCTAAGCTTTTTCTAAGAGCTACAAACATATTTAAAATTCACCGTTCATTTTGGCTCGCATCTTTCTAGAGAAAGTCTCTGCCGAGAATATGCCCATTCGCCGCAGATAGAAGTTCATGGCAGCTGTTTCTATTATTACGGCCAAGTTTCTGCCTTCTCTTACGGGGATTGTGGTTGAAGGTATGTCGACTTTAAAGTAATTTACGGTTCTTTGAAAGATTCCAAGCCTGTCGTATTCTTGTTGCTGGTCCCAAGGTTCCAGTTGTATTACCATATCCACGTCGTGTTCATCAGCGGTTGCGGCTATGCCGAACAAAGATCGTATATCTATAATGCCCAAACCTCTGATTTCCATGTGATGGCCTATCATTTCGTCAGGAGAACCGACAACTTTTGTTTCAGAGACCTTTATCAGTTGAACAGCGTCATCCGCTACCAGCCTGTGTCCACGTTTGATTAACTCCAGCGCGCATTCGCTTTTTCCTATGCCTGAATGCCCTAAAAGAAGTATGCCGACACCGTAAACTTCGACAAAGACGCCGTGAACGCTTTTTCTTGGGGCAAATCTTGCATGCAGATAGCGAGATAGAACATACATAAATTCGCCTGTTTTTGCCGGAGTGCGAAGCAAAGGTACTTCTTTTGTTTCGCAAAGCTCGACCAATTCATCTGGCACCAGTAAATCTTCAGTTATTACTATGCAAGGTATGTTGAAGAATAAAAGCTGGCGGAGACGAACAGTTCTGGTTTCAGGAGTCTGTTCTCCAAGATAAGCAAGCTCGTTTCTGCCAAGTATGATGATTCTGTCGTAGCCGAAATGTTCAAAGAAGCCTACCAGCTCAAGTCCGGGGCGATGAGTTTCAGGAGAAATGATTTTGCGCTCTAGACCCTGTTTGCCTGCTATTACTTCCAGATCTTGGTCTTGAACTATTTCTCTGACTAATACCAAAGGCATTTTTTATGCACCTTTCTGAAACCTAGTAGCCTGTTGCAACTAAATGTTTCTTTTTGAAAAGAAGAATTTATTATCCACAGATGGACACAGATTTACACAGATTTTTGTTTGAACATAAATTTGCAATTTATCTCTTTATTTATGCCATCTAAGTATTATTAGGATTTTTTTTATCAGCTTTTTAGCTGTTTATTAGCTGCTTAGAACAATTATTAGTTTCAGCAATTTAGTCTAAACAGTTCAACTTGCCATCCGCCATTTATCACGGTGCGATTTAGCAGCAGCCAACAATGCTTTATTGTAGAGCAAAATCTTTTTATTTTCCTTCCTTTTCATTTTTTGTAAAGAACAAATAAATTGCGGGCAACAAGAACAAAGTCAATAAACCCGAAAAGAATATGCCGCCTGCCGAGGCAAGACCAATAGCGGTTCTGAATTCGCTTCCGAGAGTTGTGTCTAAAGCGAAGGGAAGCATGCCCGTGACTGCTGCGAGAGTAATCATGGCTACAGCCCGCATTTCATGTTCCAGAGCTTCAAACATAGCTTCGTGAGGCTTCATGCCCGCATCTCTGTTGACTTGAACTCTGTCCATAATTAGAATTGCCATGTTGACTACAATTCCTATCATCATAACTCCGCCAAGAAGTACTAATACTGACATGGTTTCGCCTGCAAAGTGCAGAGTCCACAAACTGCCGGCAAGTCCCAGCGGGATAGTAATTAATATTATTAATGGTCTTGTAAAGGAATTCAAGACAGAGGCTAGCACTAAATATGTAAGGACGAAAGCCATTATTCCGACCTCGGCAAAATCTAATATTGCTTCGTCAAGTATTTCTACTTTCCCGGCATATTCGGTACTGTAGCCAGGAGGGAGAAGATTCTCTTTTTCTATATGGTCGAGCAGACGTTGAGCGGCAGTGCCTAGAGGTGTTCCCTGAGCAGGATTAGCCATGAAGTTTATCATGCGTTGTTTGTTGTGACGGCTGATCAATACAGGAGCCGACTCTTGTTTCACCTCTGCAAAGTTGGAAAGAATAATAGGTTGCCCGACTGGGCTTGGCAACTGCATGCCTGATATTTGTTCCGTTCCTTCTGCTTTTTCTAATTTTACTCTTATATCACGGCTTCTGTCACCGGTTTTCATAGTGCCAGCGACAGTGCCTTCTATATTGGTTCTGAGAGTCAGTCCCAAGGCAGCTGAAGGAACCTTGAGATCGCTGAGTATAGCTCTTTTGGGTTTTACAACCAGCTCGTTTTTAGGCGGCATAACGCTTGTTTCAATATCTTGGAGCCACTCAAAATTTGCAGCATCTGCCAAAAGCCTGTTGCCGATTCGATCCAGTTCGTTTAAGTCATCGCCTTTGATTAAAAGCCGCATGTTTGCCCCTGAACCGCTGGGGTCAGGAAGCGACGTTGTGACAGACATGTCAGGTATTGCTTTCAGCATTTCAACAAGTTCGTCTCTTAGAGTAAAGATGGTTTTTTTACGCTCATACTTTTCAGAATATTTACAAATAGCCTGTGCCAGATAAACACCTTCAGAGTTTTGCCCTAAGCCGCCGTCAATTTTTCCGATTGTGAAGAGGGCTTTTTTCAGTTCTGGAATGGTTTGTATCAGAGGCATTATATCTTTAATTCTGGAGATGGTCGTTTCCAAAGCGTAGTCAGAAGGAAATTCCATCTTGACTGTAATTTCTCCTCTGTCTGAAATGGGCAGAAAAGTAAAACCTATTGAGGGAACCAAGGTAAGAGAATGGAGAAAGAGTAAGACAGAGATAAGTATAACTGCGATTGTAAGGACTTTGCTGGATACTATAGCCTTGTTGATTTTGAGGACAAAGGCAGTGAATTTGGAAAATATCTTGTTCCAAATATTTTCCATTGAAATGAGGAATTTTGGTCGTTCCGTGGAGGGCTTCATTATTAGAGAAGCCAGTGCGGGGGTCATTGTAAATGAAATGAACAAAGAAACGATTGTTATAGCAATTGTAGTGACAGAAAATGGGATTATGAACTGCCCTAAAACGCCTTTCATTTGAAGAATTGGCAAGAGAACCACAAGGTTTGTGCCTGCACTGGCTATGACTGCTACTAAAATTTCTTTAGAACCTGTTGTCGCAGCTTCTTTTATAGGCATACCTTTGTTGATTTTGTCTATTATATTTTCCAGAACTACGATCGAGTTTGTTATAAGTATGCCTATAGAAAGCCCTAAAGCCAAAAGGGTGGATGTGTTTAGAGAGTAGCCGGACAAATATAGCAAAAATATGCCTATGAGCACTGTAACTGGCATGGTTAGAGCTACTATGAAGGTTGAACGCAGGTTGTATAAAAAGAAGAACATCAAAATAGCTGTGAGCAGTATGCCTTGCCAAACGCTGCCCGTAGCGTTGTCAACTGTGGAACTGATATATTCTCCGTTGTCCGATACCAGTTCTATTTCTATGCCGCCAGGCAGATTTTTTTTCATTTCGGCTATTCTGGCCTTTATTTCTTTGACCAGCTCTACTGCATTTCCTTCGGCTTTTTTTACTATTTGAGCTGCTATGCAGGGTTTTCCGTTTAAGTAAGCGGCTTGCCTTTTTTCTGCTGAAGTTAAAATTACGCGTCCAACATCTTTTAAGCGGCAGCGTTGCCCGTCTTTATTAGCTATTTCAAGGTTTTCAAGCTCGGCAGGGTTGCTGAAATCCGCATCAAATTTGACGGAAAACTCACGGCCGTTGTCGGTTATGTGTCCCGCAGGTATAAGTTTTACTTCTTTTTGTATACTTTCAACCACATTCAGAGAATGAAGTCCACGGGCTGCGAGCTTGTTTCTGTCTAAAAGAACTTGAGTTTCTAATTTGGAACCGCCTGTCAGTCTTACTTCGGCAACGCCTCTGACGGCTGCTAGTCTGTCTCTAAAATCAGTGTCGGCATATTCGTAGAGTTCATCTTCGGGAAGATCTCCGGTAATAGCCAAGTTCATGATAGGCAGGGCATTTATGTCGTATTTGAGGACGTGAGGGTTCTCTACCCCTGTCGGAAAATTGTTTATTATGAGATTCAGTTTTTCTCTCACATCATTGGCGACTATATCAACATCAGTTCCTACTTCGAACTCCAAAAGAACTAAGCATAGATTTTCAGCACAAGTGGAGGTTATATTCTTGAGAGCGTCTAAGGAGGAAACAGCGTCTTCAATCGGTTTAGCGACATCGGTTTCAATTTCTCCGGGAGCGGCTCCTGGGTAAACGGCTATAACAGTGACATAGGGCAAGTCTGTTTGTGGAAGTTCTTCTACGGGCAGCTTGCGATAAGAGTTAATGCCCAGACCTACTAAGGCGATTACAAGACAAAGTATTGCTACGTAGCGTTTGACTGAAAAATCAACAATATTCAATGTGAGCCACCTTGAAGCACTTTTATTGCTTGTCCGTCGTTCAGCATGCTTTGTCCTTGAATAACAATTTCGTCGCCTTCTTTTAGTCTATCGGATGAAATTTGAATATAAGAATTGTTTGTCAGGGCTGTTTCTACAGGAATCATAAGTGCTTTGCCATTCTCGGCCTTAAATATATTAAGCTTGCCGCCTCTACGGACAATGGCATTTGCGTTGATAGCCAAGCCTTCAGAGGAATCTAAAATAAGACGGACTTCCGCTAAGCCGCCTGGGACCATAGTTGCGTTTAGATCTTTGAGTTTGCATCTGATTTCAAATGTGCGCAAAGCTGGCAGTATCTCAGGGCTCTTGTAGGTGACTATGGCATCGTAAGATATTCCTGCATAGCCGGTGGCTATTGCTTTTGTTTGACCGGCAATTATACGGTAATAGTGCTCAGCAGGGGCGTAGGCAATTATTTCTGTGTCGTCAGTGTCTTTTATTATGATTATAGGTTTGCCTGGAGCTGCAATTTCACCAGGCTCTTGGAGTTTGTTGGAAACAACGCCAGTGAGAGGGGCGTAAATAGTTGAGTCTTCGAGGTCTTTTTCTGCTAGTTTTAGAGCCATTTCAGCTTTCTTCAACTGCTCTTTTTCAAGTTCTATTATGGTTAAAATATGTTCAAAAGTAGCTTCTGAGACTTTGTATTTCAGTTGAGCCTTTTCGTAGGTGTCTTGGCTTGCGGAGTCCTTTTCCCAAAGTTGGCTGACTCTTGCTAAGTCGACCTTGGATTTTTCAAGGTCAGCCTCAGCTTGTTTCTGTCTGGCGCTCTTTTCTTTAAGAGAGAAGCCGGCAATGGCCAGATCCTGTTTTCTAATTTCTACATTTGTCTGAAGTTTTAGAGGATCTATGACAAAGAGTTTGGTTTTTCCCGCATAAACTCTCTCGCCTTCCTTTACAAAAATTTGTTCTATTGGGCCGGGAATCCTGGGGGAAACTCTTGCGATATTGGCTGATTCAACACTGCCTTGCAAAATCAGAGAATCTTCAAAAGTCATTTTAAAGATTTTGGCTGTATAAACAGGAATTGCTCCAGGAGATGAGGCAATAGCCGGAAAAGAAGATGAAAATAAAAAAAGACTTACTATAGCAACAAGTATTAAAGTCACGAAAAGCTTCCTTTCAAAATCTCTATAAGAGCATATTATAAAAAATATCCTCAAAAAACAATATCTGCTGATTTTTCATTAAAACCTGAATTCTCGTGAGACGTTTATTTGCCAGCTGCCGCGGACAGATTCTTTCGCTTTAGGTTTCAAGGGAGCGGGAGGAGTTGGAGGAAGAGGCGGCAGAGCCTGAATATTTGCTTTCTTGCTTTCAGCAAGAGGCAGTATAAGGTTTAGGTTTACTGCCCATGATCCAAAGCGGTCATGTTTTTTTGTAGTTATGGACATTCGATGCAATTTAAGCTCCGTTTTTCTTAAAGCGCTCTTATCAATTCGTGTGGCAAAAAGGCCTTTGTATTTTCTGCTATTCAAGGCAGATGTGCCTTTAAAAGTTAAAAAGGAATATTGTCCTGCAAGCTCAAAGCGGCCGAATTTTTTTTTGCCTCCTAATCTTGTTCCCCAGCCGCTGTTTGGCTGAAACTTCAGGTCGTAATCAACTTGATTTGTACTGAATAGAAAAAGCGGATCCAAAGTTATAAGATTTGTTTCCATAGACATAAAGCTGTCAAAATCCGTTTTTGAATATTCAAAAAAACATTTGGCAGAACTTAATGGAAATGCAAATCCAAGAGAGTTTGTTGTCGCTTTTAGCTTGGTCTTGCTGTAGCCGAATTTAAACTTTTCATCTTTGAGGTTTATCCCATTTCCCTCATCAGTGCTAGAATAGTGACGAAAGTAAGGAATAAATCTCTTGCTTCTTTCCCAGCTGACTTCTGCTGCAAACTGCTCAATTTCTCTATCCAGATTCAAAAGCAAGCGCATTGCAGGAGTTTTTGCGGTAAGGCTGTGTTTCGGTTTGGATGAACTGTATCCGAAAAGGAGTTTAAATCTTTTTAACTCTGAAAATCCGCGCAACTTAATTTGTTTATATTTATTATCCAGAAAAAGCGGCGGGTTTTTACCCAGAGCTGAAATAAGATCTTGGTGCAGATCAAAAAAGCCGTGATAAAGGCTGTTCCCTTTTTCCTGGCTGATTTCTATCGCAGAGTTTTTCCTTTTGAATCTAAGAAAGATTTTTCTTGTCTCAGCATCTGAATCCAAGTTAAATGATTCGTTTTTTGTTTCGACAGAATTCATTCATTTGTGTTTTTCAAAATAGCTGTTTTTAAGACCGAAGAGAAAGTCATTTGCTGGTTCAAGGGAAATTCCGGTTTTGAATCTGTATCCGGAAAAGTCGTTTACAAGAGATTTATCAAGCCATTTTTTATAATACTCTTCAAATGAATATTCTATTTTTGCCAAAGGCGTTTCAACTGTCCAATCAGGATTTTGTATGGCAATAGGGATTGGCGGCATTGCCAAGTTATCGAAGAGATCGGCTCCATGGGCTTTATGATTTGCGATTAAAAAAACTGCAAATAACACCAAGCTTATTATTAGATATACTTTTGGAGAGTTTGACACGAAATAGGCTCTCTCGTTTAATGCAGAAGGGGCCGTCTCAAGTTTGAGACGAGCCCCTGCTGTTTGTTTATGGTTGCTTTCTTAATCTTCAACGAAAAAATCGATTGGAGATTCTGTATTTTGATCCATGAGCAAAGTTAAAGTTCCGTTAATGTCGACATTGAACGTGCCCATGCTTGTTCCTGTATTAGATTTGACATCGCCGTCGAAAACTTCTCCATTGGAAATGCTCATATCGGTCTTTGTCTTTCTGTCGAAGAAAATAGTTTTTGTCTTTCCGCCATATTTTATAACGGCTCTGACATTGATGCTGCTGCCTGTTTTTTTGGTGCTGGTATATTCAATGTTGAGAGTTTCTTCCGGAGTCGCGCTTGCTTCTTTGGCGATCTTGACTATGCCTTCGATTACAGTTTCTCCATCTTCGTTTACTGTAACTTCTTCTGAGCCGCCATTGAAAGTATATTCTGCTTTTATTTCTTGTTCATGCTTAGTTGTAACCTTTGCTCTGGAGTTCTAAATAAACTGCTTATAAAAGCTTGTTTTCTCAGAAAACATCTAATAAAATTTTGAAGATTTGTAAGAGAAAAATTCAATTTTAATTGATTTGTTGATTTATAAGAAAGGAGCATAGAACTAGAAAAAGAATCTAAATAATTTCACTGTCCACGGTTCACTGTATCCTTTGCATTTTCTTTAAATCTTTGCAAATCTTTGAATGTAAGGCAAATAGTGATATAAAGTGCTTTTGAAATTAGAAAACATAACTAAAAGCATAAACCGAAAGATTCTTTCTCTGTGTTTCTGTGTATTCCGTGGTTGAAAAAGTCTATGAAACTTTTTACTGCTGAACAAGCAAAATTAGCTGATTCTCACGCTATAAATGAAATGGGAATTCCTTCGGAAATTCTCATGGAAAATGCCGCTATAAGAATATTTATAGAGCTTGAAAAGCTTTTTGGCGGCAAGGTCGCCGGCAAGAAATTCGCCATTCTCTGCGGCAAAGGCAATAACGGCGGAGATGGACTTGCGGTCGCAAGGCATTTGCTTAATAAAAAAGCAGATGTCAAAATTATTCTGGATGCAGATGAGTCTAATATGACTTCTGAAACAGCTTTGAATAGAAAGATTTTGCTGAATTTGTCTCAGGCAATACCTTTTTTGAGTTCTTTTTCTTCCGCAGAAGAGGCCGCAAAGTATTTTGGCGAACCTGATTGCATTGTTGATTGTCTTTACGGAGTCGGTTTTAGAGGTAAGATCAAAGAGCCTGCGGCCAAGCTTTTGATACTCTTGAATCAAATGTCGTCTCTCAAAATAGCGGTAGATGTGCCATCAGGCTTATCGGCCAATGATGGGCGTTTGGCTGATTATGCTTTTGAAGCGGATTATACTTTTACTCTAGGTACTGCTAAATTAGGGCTCTTTTTACCGCCTGGCATTAAAAATGCAGGCAAAGTTAAGCTATTAGATATAGGTCTGCCTAAAGTATCTCTCAAAGCGCCTTTTAATGAAGGCGGCGAAACATATTTGATCAATCGCGGATTGGCAAAGAAACTTTTGTTTCCGCTGAATGATTTCGCCCATAAAAACACTTATGGCAAGACTCTTATAATAGCAGGTTCCGAAGAATACAGAGGAGCTCCTTTGCTGGCTCTTGAAGGAGCTATGAGGGCAGGATCAGGCTTCCCTGTGCTGGCTTTACCTGATTGCCTTAAAGGTTCTGTGTCTGTGCCTGCAGAAGCTGTAACTATTTATTTGCCTTCTGAAAATGGAGAAGTAAAAATAGACGACAACTTGGCATATGAATTAGCACGAAAATTCAAAGTAATTTTGGCTGGACCAGGTCTCGGAAGAGGCAAAACTGTTTTTGAATCAATTAGAAATTTGTGTTCCAACCAATATTGCGAACTCATTTTGGACGCTGACGCTCTTGATGTAATAGCTCAAGAACCAAGCAGTTTTAATGTCAGACATGTTCTTTTGACACCGCATCTTGGTGAGGGGGCAAAGCTTTTGGGGAAATCCGGCAAGTCAATTGAGAAAAACTATATCAAGTCGGCAATGGCATTGTCGGATAAATATTCACACTATGTTCTTTTAAAATCCTCTGTCAGCATCTTTTCATATGGAGATTTTTATTGTTTTGTGAATCCCGCTGCTAATGCAGGAATGGCGAAAGCTGGCTCAGGTGATTTGCTTGCAGGCATAATCGCAGGCTTGGCATCTAAAACTGGGCTTGTAAAAGCCGCAGTTATAGGCAGCTATCTTCATTCAGAAGCAGGAAGACTAGCTGCTAAAAAGCATGGAAAGGACTCAATGAGAGTTTCCGATATAGCAAAAGAGATCGGAAATGCTTTTAAACGGCTCCGAAGCTAGTGCTGTGTTTTATCTAAAACATTTATTTCTAATTTAATTAAGCTTGCCGCCTGCCACGCACCACTCGCCACGGTGCGATCTCATAAGCGGATATTGTCTTGTGAATTTTGAAAAGCAAACAAGGAAATAGCTGATAATATTTATGCCGCCGCACTAGTTTATCGGGTGAATCAGAAGAGGTTGAAGACCTTCATTATAATCATTATGCCCATCAAAATTGCGAACACTATAATGTTTTTAACAGGACTTTCGTAATTGGGATCTTGATTCTGTTTTTCTTTGTCTGACAGTTGGTCTTTGTTTTTATCTTGCTTGTCGCTGTGCATCTGAGTTTATTCCTTAGATTTAGTTGCAAGGTCTTAAACTAACACATTTGTATAGGCGCTTGCAAGAAATTCTACTTTAGGGTATGTTGTCAGCTGTTCGGGTGCCTTGGGGCGCCAGATTATAGACATATAAAAATCCGGAAATTTATAATGCACCTTAAATCCCTTGAACTTATGGGGTTCAAATCCTTTGGCAGAAAGACGGTTTTTGAATTTAGCAAAGGTCTGACTGCGATAGTGGGCCCAAACGGCTCCGGAAAGAGCAATGTTTGTGATGCTATACGTTGGGTTTTAGGCGAACAAAGCGCTAAAACTTTGCGTGGCACAAAAATGTCTGAAGTTATTTTTGCCGGTTCTCCTGAGCTGAGCGCTTCTGCATTTGCTCAAGTCAAACTTACTCTGGACAATGAAGATGGCGTTTTGCCTATAGAGTTTGCTGAGGCTGAGATAACAAGACAACTTTATCGCTCAGGCGAAAGCAACTATATCCTTAATGGCACTAAAACTCTGCTTTCTACTCTCAAAGAGCTTTTGATGGATACAGGGATAGGCAAAGACGGCTATTCTATAATAGGGCAGGGGGATATTGACGACATAATTTTCCAGAAAATCCAAAGCCGCAGAGCCTTGGTTGAAGAAGCTGCCGGGATTACTAAATTCAAGCATCGTAAAGAAAGTGCTGAGAGCAAGCTGAAAAACACTCGCGACAATATGTTGCGCATAAACGACATAATATCCGAGATAGAAGGGCGTTTGGAGCCTCTCAAAGAACAGGCTGATAAGACTTTGCGATACAGAGAGCTTTCCGGAATAATCAATGAGTTGGAATCTGCTCTTTTGCAATTTGATTTGGCGGCTTATTATGCCGAAAGAAGCAATATAGAATCCATGAAAGCTGGCTTGCAGGCAAAAATTGAAGAAATAGAAGCCTTCATGGCAAGCGTGGATGAGAAAAAACAGAGAGCCGGCGATGAGTTTGCTGAGTTTGAGAACGCCTTGCAGCTCAAGAAAGATGAACTGGCTAAAGCTTCTGCCGGCATTGAAGAAAAGAAAAATAATGTTTCAGAGATAAAACAGCGTGTTAATGGCCGCTCAGCAAGAAATGAAGCTATAGCTGAAGAGTTGGCTGCCATTGAAACGAAGTTGAGCGAAGGCGCGGCTGAAATAGAAGATGCTAAAAAGCGTCTCGCAGATATAGAAACAGCTAAAGCTTCTCTGACAGGCGAAACCAAAGAAGCAAAAGCGGCTGTGGAGAAAGTTAAAATAGAACTTTCTGACTATGAAAGCAGTCAGAGCCAAGATAAAGACTCATCTTTTCAACTGGCTGTAAAGATAGCCGATCAAAAAACCAGAATTAACAACGCCTCTCAACAAGTTCAGATGTTGGAACGAAATCTTGGCAAGGGCGAATCTGATGTCAAATATGCCAAAGATTCTATTTCAACTCTCGAAAAAGAAAACGAAAAAATAGCGGCCGAAATCAATATCATCAAGGCTGAGATAGAATCCAACACAGAAGCCTTGAAGCGTCAGATGAAAGACCTGACCGAACTTGAAAGAGAAGGCAAGAATGTTGATGAGAACCTTATGGCTCTCTCAGACCAAGTTAAAATCCATAAGGCCAGACTCAATATTCTCGAAGAATTGCAAAATAGTGCCGAAAACGGAATCTATCGTGGCGTTCAAGCGGCTCTGGCTCTCAAAGATACTGGCAGATTGCCTGGAATTTATGGCATAGTCGGCAATTTGATTAAGGTGCCTGCGGGTTACGAAACAGCTTTTGAAACAGCTTTAGGCGGAAGCATTCAGGATATTGTCACCGACAGTTCCGATACTGCGAAAGAAGCCATAAATTTCCTTAAAAGAAACAAAGCCGGCAGGGCGACTTTTCTGCCTCTCGACATAATGACAGCTCCTAGAGCATTGGATAAGCCTGCAGCGACAGGCTGTCTTGGCACGGCTCTTGATTTGGTCGAGTTTGATGCGAAATTTTACACTGTTATGAGCAATCTGCTCGGCAGAATTTTGATTTTTGATAATCTGGATAATGCGGTTGATTACACCAAAACCAGCAGAAACTTTGGAAGAATAGTTACTCTTTCTGGTGACATAGTCCGATCTTCGGGAGCCATGACAGGCGGGGGCGAAACTAAACGCGCAGGCGGAATACTTGCTCAGAAACGTGAGCAGGATGAGCTTGCTGAGAAGATCGAAGGTCTTGAAGGTAAAGAAAAGGCTTTGAAGAACCGACAGCTGGTTATTTTGCGACAAAGACAGGAGCTTGCCGCTTCTGTTAAACATCTTGAGGATACTTTGACTAGAAGTGAGCAGTCATTGAGCTTTTTCGAGCGAAATCATGAGAAAAACGCTGAAGCTCTCAAACAGAAAAATGAAGAATTTAAACATCTCTTTAATGACCATGAAGAGATAAACTCCAGAATTGCTGATTTTAAAGAGGCTTGGGAAAAAGCTCAGGCAGAGCTGGTCGCTCTTGAAAACGAGGAGCGTCTCCTTTCGGCAAAAATGTCCAATGTTTCAGAAAAATACAATTCCATTCAAGCAAGGCTGGTTCAGCTGACCTCAGTTTACAATGAAAAACAGATGGAAGAAGCTAAAATAGACGAGCGTAGAAAAGCCGTGCAAAGAGAGCTGGAGTCAGCTCTCAGAAGGCAATCCGATACAGAACAGCGTAAGATTTCCGCTTCAGAAGAGATTGCAAGTCTTAAAAATGAAATAGCCGGCTATGAGAAAACCTTGAAGGATTTGGCTAACGAGCTTTCAGAAGCGGACAAACAAAGAGAAGCTATGGAAAAAGTCATAGCAGAAACTGACGCAGAATACAAAAAACGCTCCAGAGAAATGTCTGGTCTTGAAGCTGCTTACAGAAGCAGAGCGGGCATCAAAGAAACAACACTGAAAAAGCTTTCCGAACTGGATATTAAATTGGCTGAAATCAAGACCAGAATAGAAGCAAAAGAAAGCTCTCTTAGAGAAGATTTTAATATGCTCGTAGACGAAAACGCCATAATGGTGCAAAAGTATGAAAACCGTGAGGATCTCTCTGACCAGATAGACAAGAACAAATTTGAACGTGAACTGCTCGAACCGGTAAACCCATTAGCGGTTGATGAATATGAAAAGACAAAAGAGCGCTTTGATTTTCTGACTTTGCAAGTGCAAGACTTAGCATCGGCAGCGGCTTCATTGGAACAAGTAATAGCCGAAATAGAAAAGATTTCCGCAGAAAAGTTCACGGAGACCTTTGAGCAGATTAAGAAAGCTTATTCTGATATTTTTGAGATTCTCTTCCCGGGCGGTGAAGGCACTCTAAAATTAAAAGACCCGAAAAACCCTCTTCAGAGTGATATAGATATAATTTGCAGATTGCCGGGTAAAAAACTTTCTACCTTGGAACTCTTTTCTGGCGGAGAAAAATCGCTTATTTCTATAGCCATGCTTTTTTCTATTTTGCAGGTTAAACCTCCAGCTTTCTGTCTCTTGGATGAAATCGAAGCTGCGCTTGACGAAGCCAATGTGAAGCGTTTCAACCGAATGCTCAGAAGTTTTGCCGATAAAACCCAGTTCTTGTTGATAACTCACAATAAAGAAACTATGCAAAATGTCGATGTCATATATGGGGTAACCATGAGCAAGAATGGTATATCCAAACCAGTTTCAATTCGTCTTGAAGACGAGAATAAAATTAAAGAATTCACTGTCGGAAAAGGCGAAGTAAGCACTAAAAGCTATAACTTTGCCAGAACCGCCAGCGGAGAAAACTGAATGCAGAATAAAACAGATAACGAAAAAATTGAAGAAAAACAGCCAGAAAAGAAACATAAGCGTAAGTGGCAGCTAAGAAGCGATTACAGAATTCTTATATTGACTTTGGGACTTTCGCTCTTTTTTGAAGCTTTTTTGATTTACAGCTCCTACAGCGCTGATGTTGCTGAGCTAGCTAATACTGCACAGGAAGCTGTTTTTCCTGTGTTTTCTTTTTCTTTTGTAACAATATGCGCTTTGGTTCTTGTTCTGACAGGCTTATTTGCTTCTATGTCCGAGGAAAGCAGCCTTGAGAAGTCTCCTTCTGACGAAGAACTGGAGAAACTGGAAAGACTTTTTGCTGAGCAAGAAGACCAAGAAGATGTCTCAGATCTGGAGTTGCTTGACGGGGTGGAAGATACAGAAGAGTCTCCCAAGCCAGAAAAAGCTCCTGAACAAAAAACGGAAGCTCCGAAAAAAGCTCAGGAAGACGTAGCTGCTCTTGCCAAGAAAGAAACAGAGAAGGCGCAAGAGCATGAAGAAAAGCTTTCTTGGACACAGCGTTTAGCAAGAGGGCTTTCAAAAACTAGAACAGGTTTTGTTTCTAAGCTTAAAAAGCTTTTGCTTGGTTCTCCGAAAATAGACGAAGAGCTTTTGGAAGATATAGAAGAAACCCTTTACAGTGCCGATATAGGCGTTCAAACTGTTCAAGAAATAGTAAATCATCTCAAAGAAAAAACAGAAAACGGTGAACTGAAAACATCACAAGACATAGTGGCTGCTATGAAAGAGCGTTTAGGCGAGATGCTTGACGAGTTTGAGGCAGCTCCAGTTTTGAATCCTAACGGACTCTCAGTTTATCTGATTGTTGGCATTAACGGAGTAGGCAAGACTACTACTGTAGCTAAGCTTGCTTCTTATTTCAAATCAGAAGGCAAGAAAGTTATGCTGGCTGCCGGAGATACTTTCAGAGCGGCTGCTATAGATCAGCTTTTGATTTGGGGTGAACGTGTCGGAGTTGAAGTTATAAGCGGCTCAGAAGGCGGCGATCCCGGCGCTTTGGTGTTTGACGCGATACATGCGGCTCAGAAAAGAAATGCCGATGTTTTGCTTATAGATACAGCAGGACGCATGCACGTAAAAGCCAACCTCATGGCTGAGTTGAAAAAGGTTCATAAAATCGCTTCTAAAGAGGCCGAAGGCGCGCCTCACGAAATTTTGCTCGTTTTGGATGCTGTTACAGGACAAAACGCTGTTCAACAGGCTGAGCAGTTCTCAGAGATTTTGCCTCTTACTGGCCTTGTTGTAACTAAGCTTGACGGCACGGCTAAAGGCGGTATTATATTTGCTGTCAGCGGAAAAGTGGAAGTTCCTGTGAAGTTTATCGGAGTCGGTGAAAAGATGGAAGACCTTCGACCCTTCAAATCCAAAGAGTTTCTTGAAGCTCTGTTTGCTGATACCGAGGGAAAAACCAAGCAAAGCGACTATAAAGTCCTGTGAAATCAGGGCGTAGGGTGTCGGGGGTAGGGGATTAGAGGATAGAGGATAGAAAGAACAAATACCCAAATACCCAGTGGTTAGTGCTTTGTGATCAGTGGAATTGTTTTACAGAGCTACTGCTATTCTTCATTTTGAGTTATAAAACCTATTAGCAATTCCTGTTCTTTTTCGAGTTTTTGGGGCCTGCTGTTGCAAACAAGCAATAAGTAATCAATGACCTCTTCCGGGCCTACATTGCCGCCATTCCATCTTTCTAATCTTAGTGATTGTTTCATAAAGTTGATCTGTCCCATTAAAATGTCTCTCGATATTTTTTCTCCCTTAAGAAACTTGCTGGTCATTTCTAAGAGAGCAAGGGCGTCTTGGAAAGATCTGGGATAGGCATTGGCTTTTGTTTTTTGTTCATATTTTTCAGCGGGGGCTGTGTTTATTTTGATGGGATTTGTTATGACTGCTATTATAGCAGCACCTACAGGATAGAGGGGAACCAGGAGAATTCCGGGGTAATTGCCTAATGCTCTGAAAGAAAAAACGACGCATAGAGCCCATTGGAGGATTATCGCTTTCGGCAATTTGATCTCGATCATATTATCTTTTCTGCTCAGTACAATAATTATTCCGAAGGCTAGGAAAGTCAGAAAGTAGCCTGCCCAAAGATTTGATTTTTCGAAACAGAACACTGCTATAACCTGTCCGATTAAAGCTAGCAAATGTAAAAGTTCTCTGCCAACTGTTTTTGACAATTTATTGCTGCTGCCCAAAATATGACTCCTCTTTTATTCTTAATAGAAATAGTAATTTCTATTACTTTATTTTATAACTGGCTTTGTTTCATTTTCTATTATGAGATTGCCAAAAAAATCTTCTTCTCTGCAATATATCAACCTGTCACGTGGCACTTTTAGCGAATCATAGGCCTGCGAAATGTGGGCAGGCTCTCAGTCTCTTCTGTGGACTGGCCGCTTTGCTCAGGGGTTTCTGGTTATATCTTATCTTCAGGCTCTTGAATAAATTTGTTGAGCAATTCTTTTTCTTTTTCAAAGTTTTCTTTAGGATAGACTTTGCAAAAATTTGATAAAAAATCGATTATACTTTCTGTTTTGTTAGAGCCGTTTATCAACCCTTTTGCAGACATTGCTCGCTCAAGATGAAACAAACGTTCTGTTATGATGTTTCTGCTAATTTTTTCTCCTTCTAGCAGCTTTTTGGTTGTTGTTAAGAGAATAAGCACGTTTCTGTAGGCTATGAAATATTTATCTTCATTTGTTTCACTTTGTTCGCTTTCTTCATTCTCTTCTGTGTATGTGTCGCCATCTTCGGGCTGTGCTTTTTTTATTCCCATATAAATAGCGATTTCATTAGAGAATTTGGTTATGATAGCACACAAAGTTATATATATGATAAAGGGCAGGATTTCAAGACGGGAGTCGCAATTAACAGTGCTAGGCTGATCATTGATTGTCTTTATTTGCAGTAACATCAATACTAATGGGACATCTTGCATAAGCTTCAGTATTTCGGCCAGAAAAATAATGAAGATATACAGCAGGAGAAAGAATGGGAATACTGATAAAAAGCCAAATGTATTAATGCAATTATTTAGAAATAGTTGTCCGGATACGGCTAGGGCCTGTTGAACATTCATAGTTTCAACCAAACGTATGCACAGGCTAAAGCAACATTGCTACTGTAGCTACTTTTTAGCTTATCATAGCGAGTTGCTAAGCCTCTAAAGTGCTTTAATGTCGCAAACATATTCTCCACGACATGCCGCACTTTATAAATATGCCAGTCCATATGGCTATTGCCTTTTAAACTATTCTTTCTATTAGGAATGTTTGGATGAACTCCGTTTTTTAATAAACTGGTTTTAAAATCTTCCGAGATATATCCTCGATCAGCATTAAGGATTTTTGTCTTCTTTAACTCAACTTTTTTAATCAGCTCAGGAGCTACTTTAACATCATGAGTCGCTCCATCACTTATCAAAAAATCCAAGGGATTTCCATGAGCATCGACGATCATATGAATTTTAGTGCTGTTACCGCCTGCACTTTTGGCGATAGCCTCTGACTTAGGGCTTCTCGCACCAGCACTACTTTGATGCGCTCGAATGTGGGTTCCATCAATAGATAACCACTCCATATCCGGATCTTTAATAAGTTGTTTAAAAATTTTGGCGAATTTATCCAATTTTGTCCATCTTCTAAAAGTTTTAAAAACGGTATTATACTTTCCAAAGCATTCTGGTAAATATCGCCATGGGCAGCCTGTTTTCAGGCGATATAAGATTCCTGTGAAAATATTTCTTAAATTTGGTTTGTCATAGATATTCAAATCTAGGAGAATAGGCTTTAGTTTCAACCAAAGCTTGTCATTAAGTAATGTTTGAAGCATAAGAATAGAAAGTTAGTGTTGTTTATTTTGCGATTACATTTTACTACTCTCTATTTTTTTATTTCAAATGTTCAACAGACCCTAATCAAATGGAGCCTTAGGTATGAAGTTTGCTTCATTTATTTGGTCTTTTTCATTTTCCATAACTTAATTTGTACTTTATTGAAGTCCCGCTATACCCTAATCTCTGCTCCCAGATTTAAAGCTATGCTTAAAGTCCAGTTTGCGTTATATGCGGATGAAAATTCTAAAAGAAACTTTAGATGTTAAAGCTCTGGTTATCTTATTTGAATACTTTTACTCTCTTAGGTGTGTCTTCTCCTTTGGGAGCGGGTTCTTCCAAGATGTTTCCAAATACCATTTGAGCTAAGAGCTGATATTTTGGTTCTATTTGGAACATTTCCCGCACTTTCTTGTCTATAACAGGATTGTAGTGCTGCAAAGATGCGCCAAGCCCCATTTCTCTGAGAGCTGTCCAGATGTTTATTTGCAGCATGGCGTTGGCTTGCTGCGACCAAGGCTTGAAGTTTTCTTTGTATCTTGGAAATTTCTCTTCTAAACCTTTTACGATTTCAGTGTTAGAGAAAAATAGGATGGTTCCTGCTCCTGCTTTAAAAGAGTCTATCTTTTCTCTGGCTACTTTGCCGCCAAAAGCGTCATATGCGGCATCCCATAGTTTTTTGTGATGCTCTCCGAGAGCCAGAACAACATATTGTGATTTGGAGTTAAAAGCATCAGGAATGAGAGCTGTTATTTCTTCAACAGTTTTTATAATTTCATCTTGAGAGACTTTTATATTGTCATCTATTGCATAATAAGATCTTCGCTTTTTCAAAAGTTCTATGAGTTTCATTGTGTTTTCTCCTTCGTTTATTAAAATATATTCTGCGACCAGTATTTCGTTATTATAGCCTATTCTTGCTCTTCTTCCTCTTCTTTATAAGAGTCTGTCTTTGCCTTTTCTGCCTCTGGCTTATCTTAGATAAATATATTTTTGCCTATGTTTTCTATGCAGGCTGTTTGTTGCGACAGAATCAAAATTGGCACTTACTCACCGCCAAGCATTGGAAAAGCTTCTCTTAACTGAACAACTCCTTTTCCCTCTAATTGAGCGAGTAAGTTGGTGTCGAGTTTTTGATTAGTCAGTGCAAGAGTTTTCTTCAGGTTCTTCAAGCATTTTGCCGGTACGATTACGCTCGAAATAATAGCCGCTTTGTTCCAGCCATTCTAGGGTGTGAAAAGATTCCCAGGTTGTTCCGCGCCAACGTGATTTTTCTGGCGGTTCAATATTGTCGAGCTTTGTTGGCTTATTTTTTGCAACATCCAGCAGACTGAGGTCAATATAGGCATTGGTAAAATCTGCATTGCTTAGATCTGCACTGTGGAATTTCATGTTTTGGATATATGCTTTTCTGAAGCTTGCTCCTTGGCAGTCAGCTTCTTTGAATGAGGTTCCTATAAGGTAACAGTCATCGAAGATCGTGTTTTTGAGAATACTATGGTCAAATTTTACTGAATAGAAATAGTAACCGGTAAAATCGCGCCCGGAGAGATCTGTTTGGCTGAGATGGCTCCCGGAAGAATATTCAAAAAAGGCGATTTGACGCTTGAAGTGTCGGCGGACTACAAACTTGTCCTGAAATACGGCGCGGATGCGACAGGCTTTGCTCAGGTGTCGGCGGATTTTGAAACGGACAGGTTTCGAAATATTGCTTTAAGCGTTTCTTCTGACTCAGACGGCGCAAAAATAGGTTTGCGGGTCGACGAAATGCCTGAAGCATCGGCTGTTCATGAAACAGCTTATTCCGGCAACGATTCCTTAATTCTTGGAGAAGCTGTCCAAGGGCAAGATTTCTGTCTGGCATGGTTCAAGTTCTTAGCTCCGAAGCTCACGGAGAAGGAAAGCAAAACCTTGAGTATCTTCAAAGGCTCCGATGTTCAGTATATACCTGATGTAGAAATACCAGATGTGGACTTGACAGATGTGTATAGTATGCTGAAACAGCCTCAAGGGGCGGTGTTCAGGCTCGGAGTGGCGGGCTCCGATAACACAAGCTTAAATAAAACCGGCGGCATCAGAGATGTGTCAGGCTACGGTCGTCACATGAGTAAATGGCTTCATCCGACAAAAAACACGCCTGATCTCACCATAGGCAGTAATGACTCCGCGGGATTTTATATCGATCTTGAGAACCATAGCGACAAGAAGCTGGAAATTAAAAACTTGCCCTTGATCGCGGGTGAGCGGACGGTTCACATATCTCTGGATGTGTCAAACCATTTTGCAAGCTGGGTTCCGATTTGGATCCAATGCCCCGATATACTGAACATAGGCGGCAACTTTATATCGCTTCAATGCAGATATACCGGCGGAAACATAGCTTTCAAATTTGTCCGAAAAGCCTCCTATATTAACCATGAACTGGAGACTCCTTACACACCCTACAGCTCGCTTGGCAAGCCTATAGATGTGACTGTAACTGTCAAGGCGGGCAGTTCAGCCGAGTGTGAAGTATGCTTATGGGTTAACGGGGATAAAAAAATCACATTCCCTTATGAATACTATACAGTCGATAATCTAAATACTAGCGATCCGATATTTGTGCAAAACGGAGGAGTCCGACCTCTCAGAGTATATGACTTCGGCGTGTGGAATCGGGTTCTTTCTGATGCGGAGTGCAAAACATTGAACGCAATTCCGGGAACAAAACTTTCGGCGCGTCCTCAAATGATCGACCTGAATGAGATGGAAGCTCGTCTCACAGCTGATAACTCCGTCACTACCCCCATGGTAACTGACGGCGCGATTACCTTGCCAAAGCTGGGACAGGATGTGACAACTGCTATAGAACAAGCGGGCATTATCCCCGATGGAAGTATAACAACTCCGAAGATGGCAGACGGAGCCGTGACACCGGAAAAGCTAGCTCAAGCGGTATTGGATTTGATAAGCAGTGCAAGCGGTTTTGTAAAAATTAATTCTATCACCAAGTTTAAGGTGGGAGAGGGGCAAGAGTCGCTAGGAGTCACTATAAAATTCAGCAATAATTTAATGCTTCAATTTAGAATATATGATCATGGAACAGCCATAGAGGATTATGCAGTCTTCTTCGATCCTTTCAAAGATACCAACTATTATTTTGCAGGATTTTTCGGAAGATATGAACTATATCACCTTAGACAGATCGAAAAAACAACATCACACATGAAAATAGGAACAGGAAACACAAGCGACAAACTTTCTACAGTTTTCTGGATGGCTATAGGGGAATATCAATAAGGGAAGGAAAACTTATCATGTATACTGAAAATCAAGTATTTAAAAAAATTACCCGCCGGAAGCAGTTCAATGGTGCATTCTTAGCAGGCACTATATATCTGAAATTGAACCCGTTGACGGGCAAAGGTGCTTTCAAATAAAGAAATGTCCAGAGCTTACGCCGGAACAGGCAGCACAAGCAAAGATTGCTGAACTTCAAGCCTATCTTTCAAGCACCGACTGGTATGTTGTCAGAGAAGCGGAAACAGGATCCGAAGCAAACCCGATTCCTGATGATATAAAAGCAGCAAGACAGGCGGCCCGCGAAGAGATTTCTCGGCTGAGGGACAATCCTCAATAGGAGGCATCCTCAAATTTGACAATTAACCGCTTGCCTAAGGCTCTGGCGGCTTTGTCCAGTTGGCGAAGCGTGGGCCAGTGTTTGGGGTCTGTCAGTTTGTCGGCAACAGGCCATGAAGTATCCATTGCGCGGGCGAGATCCGCCGTGTTCTTACGGGTCTCGTCTTTCGCGTTGCGGACTGCAATCGCGGCTTGTATTTGAGGCGAAGGAGCGACTTTATATTTCGTATCCGCGTCGGAAGGGGCGGGTATGGGCGCGTCGTCCTCAAGAAGACAAGTCAAAGTGAGATTCAAAACATCCTGCGCCATATAGAAGCATTCATCCTCTGAATCGCCTTCGGAGTAGGTTTCGGGAAAATCAAGGAAATTTATGAGAAATCCGCCTTCTTCGGCCGGCGTAAGTTTAAAAGGGTATTCAAAGTTCATAGCAGCTTTAAACCTGTGCTCCTTTCTATGCTTTTAACTGTGCCTATTTTAAGGTCTTTTGAGCCATGAAAAGGGACTGTGACCGGCGGAAAGCCTTCTTTTACATATCTGCGGTGACTGCCTGATACAGCCTTCAAGGTCCATCCGTTTTTCAAAAGTATTTTAATTATTTCCTTGGCTCTCATAGCTGAATTATAACGTCTAAAGTGTTATTTGTCAAATTATTTTGGTATAAAATATAACTTAAAACTTATATGTATTTGTTCGAGAAAGGGGCCTGACCTATGGCGCGGACTACAGAAGAGAGGTTGGCGATATTGGAAGCCGAAGGTCAACATACCAATATACTTTTAAGAGATATACAGCAAGATGTAAAAGACTTGCCCGACAAGCTCAAGCAGGAACT
>JAAYNI010000033.1 GCA_012520995.1 Candidatus Rifleibacteriota bacterium | reverse complement strand
AGCTAAACAATTCAACTCGCCACTCATCACTCGTCACTGTGCGATAGCAGTATCAGATAACCATGAAGACATTATTAACTAGAATAATATCAAAATAGGGAAGTTTTAGTTGCAACACAGCACTAGTGCTTTGTTTCAGCTAAAACTTCTCTATCAATGACAAGCAGTCAACATGGACTATTCATGGTTATTTGATGCAATAATCGCACTAGAGTGGGTAGTGGATAGTGCGCGGTGGGTGGTGGGCAGTGAAATGCTTTTCAACTCAATTGTTGAAACTGGTCACTAGCAAATATTCAATTTTTTCCGGATTTCTTAAAAATTTCAACCAGATAAAAAAATCGCAGCGAAAAATCTGCGATTTTTTTTACTTGCTTGAGATTTTTTTACAGTTCAATCAGAACATTCCAGGCATATTTACGCCTGTTATATCTGTCATTTCATTTTCAGCCAATTCTTTAGATTTTCTGATGCCTTCATTTACAGCAGATTTTATCAAATCCTCAAGGGTTTCGATATCTTCGGGATCAGCAGCTTCAGGATCGATCTTTACAGAGAGAAGCTCTTGGGCGCCTGTGAAAACCATCTTTACAGCTCCGCCTCCTACAGATGCTTCAACTTCCTTGTTTTTGAGTTCTTCTTGGGCTTTTTGAAGTTTATCCTGCATTTTTTGTGCCTGACGCATCAGGTTTTGCATATTGAAGCCGCCTCTGTTGAATCCGCCTTTCATAAACTGCTCCTTAGTTTTCTGATTTTTTGCAATGATACCGGAATATCATTAGCCTTGCAAATTTCATGCTTGCGACAGCTAAAAGCTGTTATCAGTTTCAGCGATTGACTCTGTTTTTTGCTACTCCCTACGTTCCAACCCCTATCCCTTGGAATTTTCACGCTGCTTCCAGCAGGCTCTTCATAGCCAATAATCCGACATCTTCCTTTGCATCTTCCAAAAGTTCATTTAAAAGTTCCATCGGTGTTTGTTCAATATCATTTTCTATCGCAGGATCGGCTCCCGCCTTCAAAAGAACTTCAATAGCCTTAGGATTTACAGGTCTATCAGGAAATTCTTGGGCAACAGCCAAATGAAGAGGAGTCCATCCGTCATTGTCTTTCATATTTAGTCCACAACCATCCAGAGAAACCAGCATTTCAATGATAGGAGCGCAGCCCCTGAAAGATGCCCAATGCAGCGGAGTCCAACCATCTCGTTCAATTTTTTGGTAATTCGCACCCATTTCCAGAAGAATTTTAAATGTTTCCGGCTTTCGTCTTGCCGCTGCCAAATGCAAAGGAGTAACTTCAAAAAGGCTTTCCGCATCAACAGGATGCCCCAATGCCACCAGCTTTCTCAAAGCTCTTGCCTGACCAAGTTTAGATGCCAAGTGAAGGGGGGTAAGATTTTCTTCGTTCATGTAGATCACAGGTGCTCCTTCATCAAGCAACCTTAAAGCAAGTTCCTCGTCATTATTTTCCAAGGCTTCATAAACCGCTTCAGGCTTTATGTTCTTTTTATTTTCCAATATTTTTCCCCCATAGAGTCCATATTCTCTTGAAGATTCAAGGCTTCTCTATTATAATAATAGAGTTCTGTTTAAATCAACCCACAGGAGGTAAAGGATGGGCTTTTTCAGAAATCAAATGCGTTCTGTAATAGAATGGACTAATCCGTCCAAGGAAGTACTTATATGGCAGTGGGACGGCACAAACGATGAACTTAAAAATTCATCAAAGCTAATTGTCAATCCCGGACAGCTTGCTATTTTCGTTTATGAAGGTGACATTAAAGCCATCCACGATTATCCTGGAGTTTTTGAACTTAGAACATCCAATATTCCTTTCTGGACGACTTTAACAAAATTTATGCAGGGTTTCGAATCCGAGCACAAAGCCCGCATCTATTTTGTACAAACATTAACATTCACCAACCTCAAATGGGGAACCAAAACTCCTGTCAAATACAACGACCCTGTTTACAAGTTCCCTGTCGGAATGAGAGCTTTTGGCAACTTCTCTTTCAAAATAAGCAAGGTTCGCGAATTCTTCACTAATTTTGCAGGTATCAAGTCTCAAGTCTACGTTGACGACATAAGAACAGTTATCAATGACAGAATCATGCAAAACATGACAACCGTCTTTGCAAAAGCCGGTTACAGCTATGCTGAAATCGACAGCCATCGCATGGATTTAGCTAAAGCGCTTTCAGAGCAAGTAGCACCTGAATTTTTGACGCTTGGTTTTGAAATGCAAGATTTCAGAATTGAAAGCACTGATTTTGACGAGCAAACTCAAGAGCGTATAAACAAGATTTCAGACAAGATAGCCGATGTTCACAGCATAAATGCAATGAGCGGCATAAATGCCGGAGCTATGGACGCTTACGCCAAAACAGAGCAGCTTGAAGCTTTGAAGATGGCTGCCAAAAACGAAGGCGGCATGGCTGGACTAGGCGCTGGCATTGGTGCAGGATTAGGCCTCGGCGGTTTGGCTGCTACAGGTTTTGCTGCTACAAATACCCAGCAACCCGCATCTCCGATGGCCGCATGTCCTTCATGTTCAGCTCAAGTTGCAGCTAGTGCCAAGTTCTGTCCTGAATGCGGTAATTCCATGTCTGGTGAAAAAACTTGCCAAAAGTGCAATGCTAAGTCCAAAAATGCAAAATTCTGCCCTGAGTGCGGCGAAAAATTCTAAGAACTATTAGTAAAAAAAGATGCCTTTTGTGAGGCATCTTTTTTTTTATATGAAAGAATGCAACAGATTTGATTTTTTTTTCGTATTCTAAAATATAAGAAGTGAAAGCTCTTTTGTTTACACTGCTTGAGGGCTCGCCTTTTTTATTGTATTATAACTTATAGAAACGCCTTAAAACCCAGTATCTTCTGTTCTCTTAGATTTCTCCTATATGCTCTCCAGCACTTTTGCTCTTATTTGCAAGCTTCGAAAGGTTTGTCAAATGAAGAAATTCTTCAGGCATAATCGAAAGGCCTCTATTTATTTGCTTGCCCTGCTGGTTCTCTTAGTAATGGGCATTTTAGGCCTGACACTTTCCAGAATGGCTACTTCCGGCAGGTGGCACACCGTCTTTTCCGGAAACCACAAAAAAGCGGAAGATCTTGCCGAGTCAGCCAACACATTAACCTTTAAAATGATCACGGATGAAATGAACTGTTACGACTCATTTTGGGATCTTTTTAAATTTGAAGGTGATTTTTTCAACAGCTGGTTCATGTTTTTCAGACTGCCCATGCTCTTAGCGGAAGCCGAGATGACACCTGCCACATTTCCTGGAGCTGATGTAAGTGCTCTTTCAGCAAACCTTGATCTTTTCAAGAAATTTTACGAAATTGAAGGCAAACCTCTCGTATATTCTTCCGCAAATCCTGAGCAAACAACATTCAACTCAGCTATTCACGCCTTGGCAGAAAAAATGGACGGTTCCTGCCAAATAGTCAGTACTGCACGTATAAAATCTGTAACAGGCATACTCTCCGAAAAAAAAGAATACAGAATTCCAGGTCTTGATATACCCGTAGGCGGAGCAAACGGATTTATCGACAAATTTCTAGATAAAATCTCTTTCGAAGGCGGCATTGACTTCAATCTCGGCGAACTGTTCAATCTTGAAGAACTCTTACCTGAAACTCCTCTTATAGAAGCGCCAAACGTAAAAGGATGGACAATCACAGTACAAAGTGTCGTGATACCTATCGGTTATCTGATTCAGCCTATAATTGACAAAATCTTTGAAAAAATCTTTAAAAACTTTACCATCAAGAAACTTGCCGGAAAACTCTTTGATAATCTAGGCCTTCAAATAGACTTCACAAAAATTAGCGACAGAATTAAAGAGGGCATCAAAGGCGCATTGCCCGAAAAACTCCAGCTTTTCTGCGGTACAGCCGGTTACGGCATCACTATGGAGAAAAAAGGCATCTTGCAAATAACCACAGAGGTTTCTTATTGGCCTCGCTCTTCCAAAGATAAACAATCTAATGAAAGAATTAGAAAAAAACTTGTTACTGAAAGAGAATTCAGAGTAGCCGACATACAAGGAATAGCTCCGAACTACAGTTTTTTCATTGCAAACTCCGCATTGGCAGCTGAAAATGACATTGAAGCAGCCGGGTGGGAAGGTGATGAAAAAATTGATTTTGATAACGGAGCAGGAGAACTTGTAATACACAACTTTCCGTCTCTTAAAGAATTAATACAAAATCTAAAAAGTCTTTTTACCTTAAAAATCAAAGAACTTTCACGTGAAGTTAAGTTGTTAGGTCTTGTCAGAGTGAACGGCACCAAACCGATGCCAATCAAAATAGGCATGTTTAAAACCATGTCTGACCAAAGTCAATCAGCCATAAAAGGCATAGAAGCCTTGGCTCTTGTAGCTGGCCATTCTTCCAGTGAAAATGAAGACCACAGCGAAATAGCATGCCAATCTTTGCCCGCTATTTATGTTAAAAAGCATGACGACACTAACAAGCACAGATTGATACCGCAAGCTAAGGCAAAATATTTTCCGACTAACTTCGATCAAAGCAACACATCTTTCGACTGGCCATTTTTTGGCGGCTCCAAACATGGCAGCTTCTTTTTGCCTTTCCCTCCAAGATTCCCGCGTAACCGCTTATTTGGCAACTTCCACATTGAAGTTCCTCTCTCTTTGAGAGTTGAAGGCAATCTGCAAAAAGTCTACTCACATATAAATCTTTGTATAGTAAAATTTGTAGTAGCTTGGCCCGTGCCTCCTATCTATTTTGAAATTCCTCTCCCCTTCTTTCGTGCTTGGAGATTGGAAGAACCATATGGATTTTGTAACAAGCCGCCATACAAAGATGCAGAAGAAGCTTCGACAAAATGGGACCCCAATAAACCGGAAAACTTGCCGGCCAACCTTTACGGAACAAGTCAATATATAAAGAAAGCCTCTTATTTCTATGCAACTTCCGCCGATTTTAATTCCGATATAAAAAACCGCTCTATTCTCTATGAAGGCGAATCCACATTCATATGCGACGGAGTCACCTACGTAAACGACAACTTGGACTTGCCTGCAATGCGAGTTATGGGCAGAGGCATGATAGTAGCTCCTGGCAACATAACCCTGAAAGGAAACATAACCAGGGTCGCCAAAGATCAAAACGGCAATCAGAGTATTTTCTCTATTATATCCCGATCAGGAGCAGTAATTCCGCAAGCAGGCTGCTCAAACATTGACGCTTGCGTATATGCAGACAGAGGCGTTAAACTCAGCATGATGCCCCTCTCTATAAACGGCAACTTAGTAATTAACAGATTCAACCGAGGAGATATAACTGGCAGCTTGGAAGTTTACTATCAATCAAGTCATTGCAGAAGCTCTCTACTCTCTATGATTAGACCTGTTGCCAAGTATGACCCCACTAGATATTACACTTCGGTTGATCGGAAAACCTCTAAATTTGAATTTCAACCACCAGACTGATTATGAAAATGAATACAATCATAACTAAGATCAACTCAAAACATGGGCTTAGCCTCATGGAAATTACTTTGGCCTGCATAATATTGGTTATGGCTCTTATTCCTCTCATGACAAATCAATCTAGCAGTGCAAAAAAAGTCATTGAAACAGAGAAAATCCAAATGTCAGAACGTATTTTGGAGAGCATTAAAGAAGAAATGATGACTACAAAATACTCAAAATTCAATGAATTATCAAAATCTCAAGGTTTGGAGAAAAGCACCGCAGCTCATCCTTTGACAGATGCTTATTACCCTATGACCAATCAAGAAGTGCTAATAGCTCAGCAAAAATTTAAAGACTTTGAAGTTATAGGCACCTGGAGTTATGCTATTGACAAAGACGGGCAACTCAACACGCAAATTATGAACGTTGAAGTTGAATGCTCTTTCATAAGAGATGACAAAAGTAAAAAAAGCGTAAATAAGAATTTTTTGGTAATAGACCTTCTATAAATGGCGGAGGACAAACGAGATGAAAAAGCGCGGAGTTTCTTTTATTGAAGTTATGATTGGAACCTTAATAGTAGCGTTTTTGTCTCTAAGCCTTTATTACATTTTGAGCTCTAGTGCCCAGAAAAACCATATAATGCAAGCCAGAAATGACTTGAAACGCTCCTCAGAAAACACCTTCAAAATATTGAAATCCGACTTAGAACAAGCTGTAAGAGGCTCTTTTAAAGAAGGCTCACCTGGTTCCTTTCAGATTGAAGTCAGAACAGAGAAAAACAAAACTCTGCCTTTATCATACAGTTTTCAGAAGCCTGAACTCTACAGAAAACTCGGTTCTCAACGTTGGTTAGTCACAGATCAGCTGGAAGAATTAACGTTTAAAGATTACGGAAAAGCCGCTCCTGGAACTGCCGCCGCAAAGCCAGGACAAATAGCAGTAACAGCAGTTTTCAAAGCAAATGCAGCGGGTTTTAACGAAAAGAATGCTCCTACTTTGGAGCAGCACCAATTTTTAACTATCAGAGAAGAAGTCACAAAAGATTATGATCCGCACTGGGTCGCAGTCGGAGATGTAGACAAGATTTTCAACACTGACGGCAGCCTGACAGACTCTTTTAAAGAGTTTGCATCCGCTTTGGGAAACAAAGCATCGACTTCTGTCGAATCTATGATAAATGACATAAGAGCAATGACTGAAGGTGAATTCAGGCAGTTTGTCAATAACTTGGAACAGGCCAAAAATGACGCTCTTGATGCTATAAAAAACTTGAATGAAACCTTTGAGCAAACCTTTAGTGAAGATGCCGCAAAAAAACTTGTTAAAGGCACTATGGCTTTTTGGAAAAAAAGTAAAAAAGAGGTGATTGATGACTTAAAAGCTAAATTTAAATCATTAACCGCTGAGAAAATAGACAGATATGCAAAATATGATGAAGAAGGCAATATAACAAACTTGGATGAGACTGCTAAAAAATTATTGGGCGATTCTTGGGATAGATTGAAAGACGATGGTAAAGACGCATTCAGAAACATGATTAAATCAAAGTCTTCCGTTTTTATACAACTGCAAGAAATTGAACAAGACATTCAGAAAGCCAATAATGCCCGCCGCAGCTAGTGCTGTGTTGTAACTAAAACATCCTTTTAAATGACATCTTGTTCTGCAATAAATCTTTCTTAGCAGCTTAGATCGCACCGTGATGAGTAGCGAGCGGCACTGATTTTTAAGCTAGCTTGAAAAGCCTATCTGTGTCCATCTGTGGATAGAAATGGATCTGCCTGATAAAAAATATTTAGATGTTAAGACTACTAGCGCTTTTTTAAAAAAACATGTAGTATTTAAATAGAAGCCGCATAAGGATTTAAAGACCTTACCGACTGGAGAACACGAACTTGTTCCCAAAAAAAATTTCATTCAGGTTTTCTGATCCAGGTTTCATCAACATAATGCGCAAAACAGCTGAACAGCTGGCAACTGCCATGGGATTTGATGAGAACCGTATTTTTGACATCTCCCTTTTAATAGAAGAAGCATGTATTAATGCCATTGAGCATGGTTCCAAGCCAGACAAAAAGCCTATTGTAATGATAACTTTTTATGTATACAAAGACAGCCTTGAAATGCATATTCAAGACAGCGGCTGCGGCTTCAAGCCCTCAAAAAACACTATGGAGACCGCCCTTAAAACAATTGACTCCACCAGGGGAAGAGGCTTAGGCTTAATGCAATCATTAAGCGATGATTTTGAACTATCTTCTACTCCTGGAGCCGGCACAAAAGTAAAGCTTATCAAATATCGCTAATCCTATAAAAACTGTGGGCAACCCTGGACAGCGAGTGAGCTGCATTCTGCTCGCTGTCCGCTAATCCCCGCCACTAAGCAATGCCTTGGCAATCTGTGAATAAAAAAATTTTTTATCTTCTAAAAAAACGAAAAAGCTTACAAACGATGTTTGTAAGCCTTATTTATAGATTTTCGGAATATTTTATTCTTCCGGAGCCGGGAGCTCCCCCTTGGTTGCAGAGTGATTTGATGAGTCCTCAAGACCAAGATATTCACTGAGAGCGGCATCTGCCAAAGCGTCCATTTCAGCTTCTTTCATTTCAAGCTGAGCAGAGTCTCCCAAAGAAAGAGCTGATGCCGAAGAAGCAACTCTAGCTCTGCCTGCAGCCCTGTCTCTGCGATCTTCCAAAATAGAGGAAATTCTGGCTATTCCATCATCACTGGGAGAAATCATCTGCCCCTTAAGCTTTGCAGCTGTCTCTTTCATATCTGCGTGAGCTTCATACATTTCTGTCTCAGTCAGCTGATGTTTAAGTTGCGCTATCTTGGTTTTGGAGTCTTCAATCATCTTGGTTCTGTCAGCTTCAAAAGCTTGATATAAAGCTTCTTGTTCTTCAAGCTGTGCTGTATTTTCTTCAAGCTGCCACCTGATATTTTTCAGTTGCAAAGCAAGCTGACCTGCAACACGTTTATTACCAGCTTTTAGATTTGCCTTAATCTTGGCATCATATTCCATCTCTGTGTTTTTAAGATCTCTAACCTGACGCTTTAGACGCTCAATAAATGAGGCTTGAGAAGCCAAAGTTGTATTATACTGAGATATACGTTTTCTGACTTCTTCTTGTTCATTTTCTATAAGAGCTTCCGGATTTTTACTTTCAAACCATCTTACAATACCGCTGAACCAGCCGGAAATCACATTTGCTATTCTTTTAAACACTAAGTATATCTCCTTTACAGCAGAAACAAAGTATGAGGAAAAGTACTCCCCTTGCATTATAGTAACAACAAATAAAAAAAATGTCGATAAACTCGTATGCTTAAAGTTAAAAGACTCTCTATTCTCATCTATATGCTTTTACTTTCGATGATTTGTCCTGCTCAAAATTTTTCAGAGCATTCAGAGAATTCCGAAAAGAGAAAGTTTTCCTTTTCAATCGGTCCATCTGTATCATATAAATATGCAGAAGGACCTCAAAATTTTTCTGGAGGAATGGACGTTTGGGGAATAAAAGTTAGAGCTGGCTTTAAGGATGACCCAAAGTTCGGTGCCCACTATACTTCTGGACGTACCAGAAGCGAAAGTATGGAGTTCAAAATAGAAACAAAAGGTTTATCTATAGAGAAGCCCTTAAACAAAGATGAAACCATTGGCATCAGAGCAAACTTTGGACTTGGAAAAGTTCAGCAAAAATCACTTTTTTCAAATCAAATGTATTTGGACAATTCCTTCGGATATTTTGAACCGCAACTTACAACTGCTCTGAAATTAAGTGACAGCTTCAGACTGGAGTTTTTTCTCGGCTACAATTTTGCCGATGTCACAGCAGCAAAAGTAGAGGGTTTTACAGCTGGAGCAGAAGTTTTCATGGGCAGATTCTAGCGTTTGAGTTTATTATAAAGTTTGTCGGATCTGTCAAAGGCATCCTTGAAATCTATATCTACATGACAAAGAGTGTCATAAAGCCTTAAAGCCTCTTTGTTAAAGTTTTTTTCTTCCAAAGCACGAGCTAATGTATAAATCATATTTTTCATAGGTGCAGAGAGCATTTCAAGATCAATATCCAAGGTATCGAAAATCTCTAATGCAAGATCAGGCTGTTTTTGAGCTAATAACGCTTCTATAAGAGGTTCACCTACCTCGAAACTTCTCTGAGAAGCATATTCCGCACTCAGAATTTCTGCCGCTTCCGCAAATTTGCCTTGAGCCATCAAGCCTCTGGCATTTTCTATTTGTCTTGCAGCTTTAAAACCTGAAGCTGCTGAAGGTTCGCTTTTAATTGGCGACATAGGATCGGCAGCAGGCGGGGAAGAAACCTTTGGGAAATTCAGAGAAGGCGTCTGCACAGCTGCCGGCTTTGAATAAGAGGGATTTCCAGGAGGCTGAATAGGAGGAAGATTAGGTGAGATTGGCGGCAAAGTTGTTTTCGACAGCTGTTTTGGCTTTGAAGCAGAGCCGCTTGAATAAAGCAAATCGTCTGGCAAGGAGAGATCAAGATGACTGTCGTCAGAATCATACAGGGAGGCAGGATCCATATCTCCAAAGGCCGAAAGAGGATCTAACTCAGACAAATCTCCTAATTCAGGTGAAAAGTCAAAATCGATTGGACTGGAATTATCATTCAAATGAGTCCCATCGAATGGTTCCTCTTCTGATGACAAGTTTCCAGGAAAAACAGCGGGCATTTCAGGGGAAAGCAAATCTGTTGTTTCGGGAGAAAAAGCTTCATTAGAAATATCCGGAGGCAGCAAGTCAGGTATTGCAGAGATTGAAGGAATGGAAGGAGCTGCCAAATCATCCAGTCCAATTCCAAAATCATCCGGTTCATCTAAGCCTGGAGTGGAAAGAGGAGCGAGTGAAAGATCTTCTTCGACTTTTGGCAAGGTTCTTGAAGTTCCCAAGATTGTTGAAGAAGCCATATCCTGCAACAAACCGTTTAAAATTTCCGTCAATTGCAAGTTAGCAGGGTATTCCTGCAGAAAAGCTTTATATCTCTCTACTGCCTGAGGCAGTTTTCCAGCTTTTTTCATAGAAGTGGTATATACCACATGAATACCGACATTATTTATATTAGCTTTGAGAACTTTTTCGCATTCTTTCGCCGCTTCTTCATAGCGTTCAGCTTTAGAATAACATCTTGCGAGCAATTCGCGATATTCAATTTTTTCTTCAAGACGTAAAGCTTCTTTTAAAATAAAGATAACTTCTTCTCCCATAATGCGATTCTGAACATAGCCGCGAGCCAAAGCTAAAATTACAGAAGTTTTGTCTACTCCGTCATTCAGCTTGTAATACTTAAGCAAAATATCTATGGCTTCCATAGCAAGTGTTTCCTGCTTAGCATAATGTTCAGCTAAAATTGGAAGGTATTCAGAATCATCGGGATTTTCTTTGTAGAGGTTTTCGTAGATAACTATAGCTTCCGCACTTCTGTCATCCGTTTCCTTAGAAGCCTTAGCCAAAAAGCCCCAGGCGACGTCGTTTTGCGGATGTTTTTCAAGTATTTGTCTTGCATATTCATTGACTTTTACATAGTTGTGCAGAGCATATTCCGATTGAACCATCATTTCAAGAATCATTCTCTCGATCTGCACTGGCTGTTTTTCCTTTAGAAGAGCTTCACCGATAGACAAAACTTTTGTATATTTCTTATTGCTAAATTCCAGTTCCATCGACTCCAAAGTCTTTTTCCCTAACTTAGCAAAATTAGGGAAAAGCAAGGTAATAAGCACAAACAAAAGGAATAAACCAATTCCGCCTACTCCGACTATAAATCCGACAGCATGGCTAAAGACAAAGCTCTGATAATAGAGAGTTTTATGATCAGGAATGTAATTATCTATATATTCTTTGTCTTGATGTTTATATTTGGAATATATGTCTAAATAGGCTTCATAGTTCTTGAGATGAAACTGCACTCTCGCCAAAGCCCAGCGAGCGTCTCTTTTCTCTTCAACGCTTATACTTGGAGCATTTTCAACAAGAGCATAATACTTAGCCGCTAATTCATAATTAGGGGCAATATTATAGAAATAACAATCGCCCAAAGCTGGCAAAGCTGCTTCATAACGCACATGATCGAAGTCATAAGCCTTTTTAAGCGTTTTTGCAATCGTTTCCACTTCTTCTGAAGAAGATTTACCGAAAAAGTCATCTTCAGAAAGCTTATTCATAGCATAAACAAAGCCTTCATATGCTTCCATGCCCTGTTCTGCTTTTTTCTTCAGTCTGATAAACTCTTTGTCTTCCAAAGCTTTCGGTTTAAAAGTTTCAACACTCTTAGCCACAGAAAAAGCCTGAGTATAATTTCCTTCTTCCAGATAGGCTTTAATTTGATCTATTTCACTGCTGGAAACAATTTGTGAAGACTCAGGAGTCGGAGCCGGAGTTTTCTGAGAGTTTTGTTGCGTGACTTCAGGGATATTGCCAAACAAATCGTCGTCAAAATCATCGTCAATATCTCGAAAGAGCGGTTCATCAACAGCAGTTGGCAAGCTGGCTGTTTGTATTTGTTGGCTTGGAGTTTGGGTTGTCGGAGTTATATCGAAATCATCTATATTAATTTCTCCAAGCTCGGGGAAATCAATATCAACCGTCCCTGCCAAAAAGTCATCTATATCCTGCTCAAGATCTCCTCCTGAAGCAGTCTGTGAAGATTGAAGGGTCGACTGCTCAAGGTCCTCTGCAAATTGCTCATGCTGATGTTTTTCCGAATAATGTGGTGAATCGGCGTAAATGTTTTCAGGAACCTTGGCAATCTCCGGAGCATTTTTATAAGGATTATAAATTTCCTGTGTTTCTTTGTCGCGTTGTAAAACAGGCACAGCTCTTTGGGCAAATGTTGAGTCACTTGCAAGCTTTCTAGCTGTTTCAGGACCGTGAGCCACGCAAGAATATAAAAACTGAAAATCATTGAAAATAACAGGCGAGTCGGGAATAATTTTTAGAGCTTCCTGTATCTTATCAAAAGCGGATTTAAACTCTTTTTGGCGATAAAGAATTTTCGCATGGACATAGGAAGTCATTCCCAAAGGCTGAGATTTTCTAGAATTTGCCGTTGCCTTCTCTATGTACTCGCGAGCCTCGGAAATATCGCCTAAGTTAAATGCAACATCAGCATAAAGGGTCAAAACAACAGAATCACTAGGTTTTACTCTAACTTGGGCAAGAAGGTCGTTCTTGGTTCTTTCTAAAATAGCCTTTTGAAGCTTAGAAAGGCGCTCATCAGAGACAGAAGAAGTCATCTCATAACGCAAAATTTCATTGTATGCCAAAGCATACATCCTTGCATTAATATATTTTGTCAGGGCAGAATATTGTCCTGTTTGATTTTGTGCTAATAGAGGAAGGGCTCCAGCGATCATAATGAAAGCGGAAGCCAATAGAATCAGAACAGGCTTTGAAAGCTTAAAAAAAGCTTTTTCTACCATAAAACTCCTTTCAACTGCCCCGTTCTTGTTGCTGTTGAATTAAATTTTGCAAGTCTGAAACAGCTTTTTGGAAAGCCACATTATAAGGATTTACCTGCAAAAAGTTTCTATAAATTGTCATAAGATCATCAAGCTTATTTTGGCGATTATACACATCGCGGAGAACCGGATGAACAAACTCGTTATCCGGAGAAGCGGCAATAACTTTTTCGCAAAGCTCCAAGGCTTTATCGAAAGCATTGAGGCTAGCGTAAACCCTCGCAACTCCAACCAAAAAAGCTGGCTCTTCAAATCCGAGTCCTATCATGCGGCCATAAATTGCCATAGCTTTTTCATTCTTCTCTCCTGTTTTGAGATAATGCAAAGCCAAGGGTTTAAGAGGTTCCGGAGAGTTTGGTTCCATTTCAATCCAAGCTTCCAATATTTCTATTCCCTCTTTACTCATTCTTGCCTGCTTGGAATAGTATCTTCCGAGCAAAGATAAGAGCGGCAGATTATTAGGAGTAGTTTTATTCATTTGCAAAAGATATGGAAGAGATTCAGGATTCACGCGCTGAAGTCCCAAGTAAGCTCTGCCCAGAGCTTCTTGGGCTTCTCTATCATTAATATTTATAGTTAAAAGGTGCTTTGCCGTGCCTATAGCTTCTATATATTTTCCAAGACTCAAATAAGCTTTAGTCAACATTTTTGACACTTTGGCTCTATCATTGGCTGTCATAGTCGGATTTTTATCCATTCCAAGCAGAATCTCTATAGCTTGAGTGAAGTAGTCAGACTTGAGATAGCTTTCAGCTTTGCTGAAGTCTGAGGACTTTTTGAGATCATCAAATTTTTTGATAAAAACAACAACGACTGTGATAATCAGAATTATAACAACAACCAAAGCTATTGTTACAAAATTATTCTTGAAAGATGCCTCCATGTAGAGATCCGACAATCCAGGATAGTCCTTGTCTGTCTCATAAATCTCCTTAAAATACCTCTGCGACAGAGATGCATTATTCTCTTCACGGTAGAGATTTCCGAGAACAAACTTTGATCTGTTATTATCAGGATTTTCGGCAAGATCAAGCAGCGCCAATTCTTTGGCTTTTTCAGCATCGCCTGTTTTCCAGGCCGCTTCAGCATATATACTTCGCAAATGAGGTTCGGGATAATTAGATGGGAGACGCTTCAAAAGATTGACAACTTCAGCATAATCTCCCACTGCTCTTGCATCTTTGGCTTTTTCCCAAATTTCAGAATTGGTTTCCACCTTAGTCATCTTGGCTTCCAACTCATCATAGAAAGAGAGCATAGGCGACAATTCAGGAACCAATTCTGTCAAAGCTTTAGAGGAATTAATCACACCTCTTGCTGCGTCAAAATTGTCATTAGCAACAAAATTTTTAGCTTTGTCTATATCGAGCTTTATCATGCCCTGCAATACTCTAAGCTCTCTGCTGAACTGATTGGCTTCCCCGCGTATTGCCATGGCTTGTCTCTCTTTTGCAGAAGCCTCTTCATAGAGTCTAGCTGATTTAATATCGCTAGAATCTAAGTCTTGTATGGCTCTTGCAATATCTTGGATATCAAGCCAATTTTTCTTTCTTTGAGCAACATCCAAGTCAGCAGTAAGGTTTTTTACCTCTATAGCTGTTTTAATTCTGGCAAGACCTTTTTTTGCCAAATCTGAATTTGGAGCTTTCTCGACAGCTTCTTCATAGATAGCCTTAGCTTTTTCCAAATCCCCTCCCCGCTCTGCGACATTAGCATTGTTCAAAAGCATTGCAACTTTATCGCTTTGCGCTCCTTTGATTAAAGAAAGGGCCGAATCATATTGAGGAGATTGTTTTACAGGGTATTTTCCCGCTTCGTTTATGCTACGTTCAGCTTCTGCAAGGTTTCCTTCAGAAAGATAGAGCTGGGACATCTGTAAGAAAAATTCACCGGCATCTCTAGAGTTATAATCTCTGCGAAAAGATGAATGGTTTTGAAGAAACCCTTCTCCAGCGGCTAAAGCCTGGCGATTTTGCCCTTGTGCTCTAAGTCTATTAACAAGCGCGAGATTGTAAGTCACATTTCCCGGATCAACCGACAAAAGATCAGCTTTTATGTTTTCAGCAGCAGATTTATCTCTAGTTCTTTCCGCATCACGCAAAGCCTCTAGAAGTTTAACTCTATAAGCCTCTTTATAAGTGTAATTATTCTTATCCAGTTCAAATGCTTTCTTATACATCTGTAAAGCTTTGGGATGAGAACCCATTCTTTCAAGAAGCTGAGCTGCATTATAGTAGGGTTCTGCCCAATCAGGAGCAAGGCTGATAGCCTTATTAAGGTCTCTTACGGCATCAGCATAGCGCCCACTTCGCAAAGCTACTGTTCCCAATCTGTTAAGCTCTTTGGCTTCATTAGATTGGGAATAAAGAGAAAGAGGCAATAGACATATGGCAGTCACAAGCAATAAAAAGCCGAACTGCCTAAGTTTATTAGGCGTATAATTCATCGTAACCTCGTGCTAAAAATCATCTTAGACTATATTAAGCTTTTTTCTTGACTTTTTCCATAGCTTTTATGGCAGTTTTCCTAACACGAGGATCATAATCTTCGGCGAGCTTTTCCAACAAGTCAAGAAATTGAAGAACACCAATCTGACCTATAGCCCAAGCGGCACTTTGTCTAACCTCTGCTTGGCCTGAAACAGCCATTTTTTTCAGAACATTGCCCGCAGATCCCCAGCCCATACGCCATAAAGCCGCAACAGCATTAGCTCTTATACGGTTATCTGAGGCCTCAAGAAAGGATTTTATAATATCAGCTAGATCAGGATTTTTTAACATCCCTATCGCTTCAACAGCATTAGCCACAACTCTCCTTTCCTTGTCTTCGAGAGCTTTAATAAAAAGAGGCAAACATTCAATTTTTTGTGCCAAGGCAAGATCTGCTACTAAAGTCGACTTAAAATAATTATCTGAGGATTGTTGAAAGGCTTCTAAATACATTTGCATAGCTTTATCAGGATTAAAATCCGCTGAAGCAGCAGCAATCGTTGTTCTGACGGTTTTATCACTCTCTTTGCTATAAGCTCTGCATAAAATTTCAATTATATTAGGAGCATCATATTTGGAAAGACTTATTGCAGCTCTCTTTCTCACCGCAGGATCTCTATCTTCAAGCAATAGAATCAAATCGTCATAGCCTTTGGAACTTAATATCTCACCATGAAGATAAGCAAGGGAAGCCCTCCTTTTGGAATTGTCCGAATGCAAATCTTGATAAAGCCTATAAAGTTGTCCGCTTTTACCTTTCTCCACTAAAGCCTTAGCAGCATTTATACGGACACGGTTATCGTTATCATCCAAGGAGTCGTTAAGAGCTTTTTCAGCTTCAGTACCATTTAATTGTCCAATAGCTTCCACAGCGTTAGCTCTTATGCGGCTGTCCTCATAAGACATAAGTTTTTTATAAAACTCAAGCAGCTCCTGTCTTTTATAAGGCTTTAAAGCCATAACTGCTTGGCTTTTTAGATTCAGGTCTTTTTCTGTTTTAAAGAAATCAAGCCACATAGGAATTAAAAAATCAAAATTCATTGTAGATAAAACTCTAACAGCTTCTTCTTTTAAAGAGTTTGAGGCAGAATTCAGATAGTCGGATGCCATACGTGCCAAAGCTGGATTTCTGGTATAAGTTGCTGCGGACAAAGCAGCAAGAGCAACCTCTTCACGAGAATCCTGAAGTCCTTCAGCAATAAGCTTGTCAAGCCCTTCTAGTCGATGTTTGAGAATCGATTTGAAGACAAAAACCTTAACATATTTATCTTCACTTTCAAAAAGCTTAAAAAGATGTTCTTTCTTCAATTTGAGCCTTCCTTCGCTTGTTTAATCATTCGCCAAGTCTATCTCTTCTTCTCTTGGCGAAAGATAAATCTCATACCTGATTCCCTCTGACAAATCAGCAATTAAAGCTTTTTCTGCTGAAGCATCCTGTAAATACAATTCACTCTCCCCTATCTGGGAATTCGGAGCAACAAACAGCAAATCATCATTCAAAGTCAAAATAGCAGTTTTAGTGCCATTAAGAATATAATAACCTTTATAAGACAAATTTATTTTTTCTTCGGAAATCTCTTCTGTAAGCACTTCTACCTCATCAACAGTATTTTCTTCAATAACTGTATATAAAGGCTTCCGCTCACTTCGCGGCATAAAAATATTTACACCTGATTCATAAAGATATCCTTTATTAGGAAATGTTCTTTCCAGAAAATCAGCCGGAATTTCAGGTAGAGCTGACAAATCTAATGATGATGGAAGTTTTAGAGCTTCAACATCTGCCAAAGACGGTATTGTGCTTCTATCTGCTTTTCGTGTTTCCTTAACTTCAATTTTTCTGGAGTTTTCAGCGGACAAAGCAGATAAATTGCCCAAACGCCGCATTTGCTTTTGTTTTCTGGCAGGATTTAAGAAAAAAAGTTGAAACAACAAAAAAGAAATAGCAAACAGGCTTCCAAAAACTACAAACTTGTTGTTTTTAATGTATTGGCCAATGCTTTCTTTCTTTTTGCTCATATCCAGCACCATTATTGTGAAAAATATATTTCCAGCTCGACAAAGGCTTTTGCTAAGCCATCCTTATCCGAAATAGTCTCAGGCATAAGGATTTTATTGGTTTTAACAGCTCTGCCCATATTATTTTCAACTTCCCATAGGAAACGTTTAAGATCAGAATAAGAACCTGAAACATTGAAGGAAAAAAGCGACTTGAAATATCTTGAAGCGCTCCCTTCTCCTCTGAACGGTTGAACATATGATGAGCCCGAGATAACAAGATTAAGGAGTTCAGCCTTTTCTCGCAAATCTTTAATAAAGAGATTTGCATTCTCTTTTTTATCAAGCAAATTCACAAACAACTCAGACAGCTTTCTGCTCCTTTTTTGACTTTCTTCCAAAGCTTGCGCAGCTGTTCTTTTCCTGTCAGCTATTGCCAAATCCGCCATTGCGGTTTTGGATTTCAAAATCTCTATTGAGCGCTCTTTTTCTAAACGAGAAAGTTGCCAATCAGTTCTTCCAGCCTTCAAAACACTCAACATAAAAACAAAGGAAACTAGCAAGGCGATTAAAAGCAGAAATTTTTCTGTGGCCGCTCTGAACTTTGTCTTCATCTCCTTGCCCTCTGCACTTTCTGCGGAAACACTTCTATTTCGAAGTTCTCATAGCTCTCAACGCTTTCTGTTTCTTTATTTTTAGTTTCGCGTCTGTCCGTTTTCTTCAACTCTGCAGTAAGAAAAGATGTTTTATTAATGTTATCAACAAAAATTAAAATATCCTCTATAGTTTTCCCATAACCGCTGATTGTATATTTATCCTTCAGTACAGCGAAATCGCCAGGAAAAATCCTTTCAGCTACAATATTATCTCCCGCACAGTTCTCCAAAGTGTACATAAAGGTTACAAACTTTGCAGCACTTTGAGACAAAATGCTGCCCACAAAGTCTATTTTATTAGTTAAAGCTGCTATTTCAGGAGTAGGCAAAGTTATCTTTTCCAAATCTGAGATCTTATTCATGAAAAGAAGGTGTTCAGCCGCTACCTGTTCTTCCAATTCAGCAGTTTCAGCTTTTCCTTTCCAAATCATAAAAAGAGCTGTCAAAGAAAAAGCAGTCGTAAAAAATAAAGCAACCAAAACAGAAAACTTCGAAAGAGGCTTTGTTCTGTATTCTTCTGGCAGTATATTCATTTCAAACCTCATCAAGAACCTCCTCTTAAACAGGCTCCAGAAGCTGCTGCCAAAACATTTTTATCAGCCTGGCTCAATTCCTTGCCATAAGCATATAATTTATATAATTCGCCAATTTGAAAGGTTTCAGCGTTCAAATTAGTCCTCAAAAGAGCGTCTAAATTTTCAAAATTTGCTCCTCCGCCAGATAAAATAATTTCATCTATCGTATTTTCCCTAAATGTGTTGAAATAGGACTCAAAAGTGGCAAAAAGCTCTTCACAAAGAGTTACTGCTACGTCTTTGACTATTTTAAAATTATTGTTCAATTCCTGCTCTTCTGTATATTCCGGCAGAAAAAACACCTCTTTGCGTTTAAAGGCTTCCGCTTCTGAAAAGGAAAGCTTAAAATGAGCTTTAACAGCAAGAGTAAAGTCACAAGCGCCAACTGGCCTGTTGGATAAAAATCTCAATGTAGAACCTTTGAATATTGCTACAGAAGAGGATTCGTTTCCAAGATGTATAAGAGCGGTATTTTTCTCATTGGACTGAGAAAGTCTGCCCTCCAAGAGATTGGCTACATTTAGTATAGCAGCGTCAGCACATATTGGATTCAAACCGGTTTTCTGGACTATGCTGCCTATCTCTGTTATGTTTTTACGCAGAACCAGCATTACCGCATAGATCTCAAAGTTATTAAAGCTTCCAGTCAAAACTTTCGAGCAATACCACCTCTCATAAGGGATCTGTAAAGCGGGTTCAAAAGATTTTCTGATCTTGGCATCAATTTCAGAGGATGAATAGACTCCTTCAAGATATAGAGTTTCCATAAGGCAAGAGGTATCAGGAAGGAGCATCAAAACATCCCTAGAAGAAATTTTGGCCGACTTCATCAAGGATTTCACAGAGTCTGCAACTTTACGCTCATCAAGAATAGGCTCTTCAAAATATGAAGTAGCTAAAAACTCTCGGGGGGTTGCAACCGCAAAACATTTTTCTAAACTAATCCCGTCTTCCCCAACTGAATTAAGTTGGAGCAGACGCATTTCATAGGTGCCTATATCTAGGATCAGAGAATTCTTGTTCATCAGCAATCAGCTCATGCTCAGATTTATAAATTCCTGCAATGGAACTTCTCCGGCCAACACCTTTTCGGCACAGGCCTCTTGAACGGTCAAAGTTTTCTTGCTCTTAACATAAGAACGTAAATCGGATGTAGAAGATTTGTTTACAATCATATCTCGCATCTTATCATCCAACTCGATCAATTCAAAAACACCGGTTCTGTCTTTAACACCGCTATTATTACAATGTTTACAGCCCGTTCCTTCAGAAAGTTTTGCTTTTTCAACTCTTCCATACTTACGCCCAGAAGGGATGCTGCGTAAGCTGCAGGCTGAATCTGAGTTTTACAAGAAGTGCAAACTTTTTTAACGAGGCGCTGGCTCAACATAACATTCAAAGCAGATGCATAAAGAGAAGGATCTACTCCTATATTATTCAATCTTGTGATTATTTCTACTGCAGAGTTAGCATGTATAGTTGAAAACACCATGTGTCCTGTCAAAGAAGCTTTCACAGTAATTTCTGCTGTCTCAAGATCGCGTATTTCGCCCACCAGAATAACATCAGGGTCAAGACGCAATATTGAACGCAATCCTCTTGCGAAAGTCAAAGATCTGGAAGGATCGTTTCTGTTTTCTCTGACTTGCATTTGATGAACTCCAGGTATGCGAAACTCCACTGGGTCCTCAATGGTCACAAGCTTTTTTTGTCTGGTATTTATCAGAGAAAGAGCAGAATAAAGAGTCGTAGTTTTACCTGAGCCTGTTGGACCTGCAATCAGACAAAGTCCCCAAGGCTTTGAAATATTTCTGGCAAATATTGCAAGATTTTCATCATCAAAACCCAAGTTTTTCAAATCCAGATTAACTTTTCCGGAATCTAAAATACGCAAAGTGCAGTTTTCTCCGTAAACTGAAGGCAAAATCGCCACGCGAAATTCTATCTGCTGCTCTCTGACCTTAAGTTTAAAATTGCCGTCTTGAGGCATATAACGCTCAGTTATATCCATATTGGACATAATTTTGATTCTTGAAATTATTGCCTGCTGAGCATTTTTTTCAATCGGAAGAATATCATAGAGAATACCGTCAACCCTGTATCTGACTTGCATCATAGTCTCGAAAGATTCTATATGAATGTCAGAAGCTCCCATTTGCACTGCATCCAAAATGATTTTATGAACCAGAGTAACTATGGCTGTCTGATCAGACTCACGTTTCAACGCTTCCAAGTTGCCGGTTGCTGTAAAGTTACCCAAAGCGTTTGAAGGCTCAGAGAACTCCAGCTGCACATCTCGTAAAAGTTCATCAATTGGAATATTCTCAAGTACATTTTTCGGGCGATAAATCACATCATTTATTATGTGAAGAATTTGACTTTTAGTCGCTAATACCCACTTTATAAAAGAATATCCAGTAGCCATTTTGATACTGTCGAACATTCGTATGTTCACAGGATCATAAACTGCTATAATCAGCGAGTTGGCTTCTTTTCGAAGCGGAATAAATTTATAGGTTTTAATGAGACTCTCTGGAATTTCCTTAATAAGCTCATAGTTTAAATCATCGGGTTCCAAGCGAACAAATTCTATTTCATGCTGCTGAGATAAAGCAGCATAAAGGAGTTCCTCTGTTATAGCTTTTTGCTCAATAAGAATCTCGCCCAGCATTTTACGTGCAATGACTTGAGTTTTAAGAGCTTCTTCCAGTTGTTGAGGCGTGACAGCGCCATTAGCTGTCAAAATTTCGCCTATTTTCTTTCGTTGCCTAAAAATTTTCATTAAAGCTGTCTTCTCCCTCTCGAAGAATCGGCAAATGCAAAAGAATTTTTAATGATCATGAGAAAGGGTCTTGGGAAAATATTAGGCACAACAGTCTATTAGTGCTTAAAAGATGCGGCTTTCAGAGAAACCCTTGTATAGTCGAGAGGCGCGGAAGCTGTCCATTGAGTATATGTCCACCCGGAAGCAGTCGCGGGCTTTATACCGAATATTATAGGATTATTTTCCGGATTGGCATGATCTGTCAAAGAAACCGCAAATTCGCTGTCCAAGTCAAACTTTCCGTTACTGTTCAAATCATAGTAATAGACTGTAGCTCCAAAAAACTCCAAATCTTCTTGAGTAAAATTTCCTTTAGCAAAGGGATTTGGCAACTCTGGAACAGAAGAAAGATATTTAATAACTGTGCGTCTCCTCAATGTGCCATCAATATATTGAAGAGGGCCATTCACAAGTTCTTCCAGCTTAAAAGCTGGCAGAGCAGCAGTATCCACAAGAGTATTAGCTCCTGAGACGAATGGCACCAACAAAGGTCCTCTGCCTTGATCTGCTCTGAAACTGTTAAGCGCTTCATTAATCGTATGCAGATTCTTTTGCAGCACACTATGCCTTGCATCGCTTACATAATCGCCATAATAGGCTGCTCCAACTGCCATCAACACAGCTATTATAGCAACTGCAACTAGTAACTCTATGAGAGAAAAAGCAGCTGCTTCAGTTCTAATTTTTGCATTATTACCAGTCTTCATATTTGGTTCCATCAAGCGCAATCACAAAGCCTCTTCGAATCTCCGGATTCTCAACGCAAGAAACATCAAAAACTCCCTTGATAGAAGGAGCCGAAGATGGTCCCTCGCTTTTATTCGTAACAGGCGAGTAAGAGCCAGACTCTAAGATTTTGAGATAATGCAGTTTCCAACGAGCTTCTCCAACAAAAGGATCTGATGGGATTGCACTAAGATAAGGCAAAGGATAAAACGTAGCGGCCAAGGGATCTGATTCAGAAGCCCCTTTCCACCTTATAGGGTAGCCCTTTCCTCCTGAAAAAACAAGATCTTCCAAGGCAGGCGGATAGAGAGTAGCCCAATCTACTTCATTCAAGGCACTTTGCCCCTGGACTCTGACCAAAGTATTAATAGAATCAAGATTCCAGCGAGCAATCGCTCCCCTTATATTCTGCAAAGCAAGCATAAGAGCATCTTCCTGAGCTTTTATATAGAGAGTCTCACCAACAGGCACTGCCGCCAAGGAAAGAGCAGCTACTATGGCTATTACTATTACAATTTCCAATAGACTCAAACCTTTTTTCATACAGTTTCACCAATTATCGGTAGAAGAACCATCCAAGGCCAAGCCTGCGCCAACTGAAACTATATCTACGACTCCTTTATGCACAGCTGGATTCCAATCTTGCAATTTAATCGGAGTTCTGTTGACCGAATCTGGGTCATTAGCCGAAATGAAGCAAAAATGAGCCCCTGGATACCAGTCTGCGAAGGGATGTACTGGTTCTTTCCTTAAAAATCTATATTCAAAATCAGCTGTTAAAGTCTTAGCAGCCGCAGGAAAATCAACCGAAACCAAATGATTTATTCTATTCCATAGAACTTGCGGAGTTTCAGGATAACCTTTGAAGTCATTAGAAGTCAGCTCTTGAATCAGATGAGCCTGAGCAGCAACTCGCTGTTCTTCAGGCAATTCAGTTTCTATCCTAGCCATAATTCTATTTCTAACCATACTTCTATATCCCTGTGTAAAAAAATTGTATCCAGACTGGGATTTGCTGCCATATATGGCACTTCTGACAGCAAAGAGGGTATTTTTAAGTCTGTGCTCTTTGCTGCGTTGCTGAAATATCTTATAAACAGGGAAAGCAGCTGAAGCAAGTATAGCCAATAACACCGAAACTACTGCCAGTTCAACCAGAGAAAGTCCTCTACGGGCAGTAGTTTCGACAGAACGATGGGTATCTTTCAGTGAAGTCCCATTCACTTTTGTTCCTGTGCAAGCACAGGCATGAATACCTTGACAGACCTTAGCAGATTAACTGCGCTCTTCAGTTGCTCATCAAGGGGATTTGCAACATAGTTTTCTATTTTGCCTGTAACCAAACCGTCAGGCACTTCAACAAATCCGCTCAACTTATAAGTTTCAGAAGCTGTTTTGCCGTCTTTGTAGTTAATCAAAATTTTGCCGTCAGAAAGCTCAGCTGTGTAGCTTGCAGGAGTTTCCGTATTTGTTATGGAGGCATTTTTGAGCATTTGCAAATAGGCTTGGTCTTTTTCTATGGCTTCTTTATAGCTTTCCTGCTTAGATTCGTCATACTTCGGCAAATCCACTTCCACGTCCGGCTCTATACCGCTTTTATGAATATTAACACCTGAAGGAGTGTAATAAAGAGCGGTTGTCAAAGCTATAGCAGAACCGTCATCAAGAGCTATAACAGTCTGAACAGAACCTTTTCCGAAGGTTTTCTTACCCAAAAGAAGCCCTCGCTTGTTGTCTTTGATTGCCCCTGCGACAATTTCAGCTGCAGAAGCGGAACCTTCATTTATAAGAACTATCAGAGGAAGCAAAGGATGCGACTTGAAAAAAGAGCTATAGGTTGAAGGCTCGGAATCTCGACCTCTAATGGAAACGATGTCTCCTTTAGGGAGAAACTTTCTGGAAACTTCGACTGCTGAGGAAAGCAGACCGCCAGGATTATTGCGCAAATCCAGAATTATAGATTTTACGCCATGCTTTTCCAAAGCTATCAAAGCTTTTTCAATATCTTCCGAAGAGGTTTGAATGAATTGAGTAAGTCGGATATATCCTATATCAGGTTCAATAAGCCAATATTTGACACTTGCAACCTTGATAATCTTTCTTTCAAGCTCAAAATCGAAAGTTTTTTTCACGCCGTCTCTGGCTACAGTTATAACCACCTTAGTGTTTACAGGACCTCTTAAAAGCTTCAGAGCATCGTCAAGCTGAATATCAATAACGTCTTTGCCATCTATTTTAACGATTTTGTCACCAGCCATGACTCCTGCTTTTGCAGCAGGTGTACCATCAAGCGGAGAAATAACGGTAAGGAAAGTGCCCTTCTTGGTGATAAGTATGCCTATACCGCCAAACTCGCCTTGAGTATCGGTTTGCATTTCTTGGAAAGTCTTGGGATCCATAAAACGTGTAAAAGGATCGTCCAACTTTTTGAGCATTCCTTCAATAGCACCATACAGCAGCTGCTCTTCATCTACCTTGTCTTCCACATAGTCAGACTTTATGAGCTCCATAACCTTGCGGATACTATCAAGGGACTTAAAATATGTCAGATTACTGGAAGCTGCAAATACATTGCTGATTGCCAGAATTACCCCGGCAAACAACAAAATAGCGGTTATATGCCGAAAAAATTGTTTGCGCATCAAAAAAGCTCCTTAAATTTATAGCTTTGTGCAGATTACTAATGATACCACAAAAACGCTCTTTTCGGCTTCAGAACTTTATCTTTAATTTACAGTCAAACCCATAGCGAGCAGATTTTGATATATTTTATTGACTGAGCCATCCATCGAGCTGTCAAGAGCTCGAGCATGATTGATATGAGACAAAGCTCCGCCTTGGTCGCCAACCCAAAAATAGCAAACAGCTACGAGAGCATGGGCTTCCGCATTGGTCACACCAATTTTAGGATGTTTAGGCGTAAAAACAGTCGAAGTTCTGTCAAGCCCCATAGAAGTAAGCACTCTCAAAGCCTCTCTGTAGTCATTTGGTCTTGCTCGTTGAACCAAAGCTGCCGCATAGCCTATTTTTGACTCGTCGTTATAAGGATAGGCGTGAGAGAATATTTCCAATGCAGAAATTATTCCGCCACCATCAGCGGACTTAGCCGTAGCCCACCCAAGACCATTATATGCCTCATATTTATCTGCGTCAGAGGCTGCAGTAGAACTTATAACAGCATTGAACTTATAAATAGCTGTATTGTAGGAGCCAAGATTGAAATCTTCCCAAGCAGCATAAAGCATCGCTTCCGGATTCGTTTCAGCACCGCCAGGCTGTCCCGGCAAAACTCCGCCCGAACCGCCAGGAGTCAAACTTCCACCAGGGCCTATACCGCCTATGTCAGGGGGAACTGTATAGCGACCGCTGCCGCCGCCCCCGCATCCGTTCAAAGCAAAAGTTGTTACCAGCAGAACGGAAATAAAAATTGCTATTTTTTTCATTAAAAAAGCTCCTGTGCTGTCTTCTTTTGTATTCCTGAGAAATATCGGACACAGGAGCTTGTTTTTTAACTTTAACCGAAGTTTTTATCTGAGAACTGCGATTTTTTGAGTGTATTTATATTTTTTATTCCAATCGTATGGATCTCTAACTTCGATTTTTGCAATGTAAACGCCGTTGGCTACACGTCTGCCTGATTTATTTCTCAAATCCCAGCGATATTCGTGCACACCTTGGGCTTTCAGATCTGGTGTTCCGTCATCTTTCACGTAATCAGTAACCAGTTGCCCTGAAGTGTCATAGATCTTTACAGTCACATCATCAATAAGTGAACTGTTAGTATCCACACGAATCTTGACATAGGAGCTTGCAGGGTTAGGATACTGAACTACTTGCTTAATGCGCAAAGGAGGAGCAAGCTGGAACCTTACTTCCTGGAAGACAACCTGATTTCCTGCACGGTCAGAGGCTCTTATACCCACAGTGTGAGTGCCGCCGACAAGACCGTCAAAGGGCTTAAAGAGCAAGCGAGTAGCATCATCGCTAACAACAGGAGTATAACTCCTATTATCAAGTGTAATTCTTACGCTCTCTCTGTCAAGACCCGAACCAAATTCTTCTACTGCGAAGATAAACGTGGGGCGCTCTTCTTTAATCGGCTGAGCAAAGCTGTTTCTGATAGAAACTCTCGGAGCCATAGTATCTCTCATTAAGGCAAATCTTGCTGAGGTTTCAGAATAGAATTTGAGCTGATTGCCATCTATCTGTTCTGTTTCCACCAATTCCCACTTGTCAGCCACATTTCTGTAGAGATTTACCGAACTCTCCAAAGTGCTGGAAGCAAGTTTCATAGTAAATGGCACGGCTGTCTGCAATCTGCCCTCAGGGACCGAGAAACTGTAAGAATCTGCTACAGGTTTCAACTCGTCTCCCTGAAGTGATGGGGTTACAGATTTGGCAACACTATTAGGCAAACCTGAGAGATCTTTGAGTCCTTCAGCAACTGAAAGTCTTATAGAAGATCTGACTTCACCGCTTTCTGGCAAAGTAACAGAAACAGAGTCCCTGAAAAGCATGACTTTTGAGTTTTCCCTGAGAGTGCCAGGTTCAAAGAAAGCAGTAAGGATCTCGTCATCGGAGATTACAGATGCTCTCATGGAAGCATTAATATACGCAGTGGTGAAGACATATTCCGCACTGCCTTCGTTACCGCTAAGATCTTCACCCGTAACTTTGATGTTAACTATACCTGAGTGGTTAGGATCAAGATGCACGCCTATCATATACATATTTGGATAGTTGGTCGTATTCATAGAAGCTGTAATCAGTTTTCCGCCAATCTGCCTTATATAGGCTTTAACCGGAGGATCACTCTTAAGCTCTTCATTGGCTTTAACCGTAACTATAATATCAAACTCGTTAGCAGGGTTGCTGAAAGCCGATATAATAAATTCAGGAGGCGTAACGTCTATTCCTTCGAAAGGCTGGGAAACTGGATTGCTCACATTGCCCTTCAAGTCTTTTGCTCCAGTAATTGAAACCACATAAAAACTGCCGACATCAAGTTTCTGTTCCGTCATCACTATTACAGATTTGTTTTCATGCTGTAGTCCTACCGATTTTATCGGAAGAGTAATACCGCCGCTATTCTGAACTGTAAGAGTGTATTTAGTCTTGTCGACTACACTTGTCGGATCAACCCTTTCATCAAAGACAATATTGAATGCATTAGGAACAGTCAGACCTTCAAAGTTTACATTCTTTATTTCAGGCCCCTTAGTGTCAGGTATAAAGCTTGCCGAATTTACAGCGCTCAATTCCGCTTCATCAATGCTTATAAGATTTATAGCCTTAACAACCACTTCCGTACCGTGATGTTCAAGGGTCATGGGAGAAGCCAAAGTGCCCGTCAGCAAAGTCTTGTCAGTTTCATCTTTTACTACAGTTGCGAAAGACAAACCGCCAGTTATAGCAAACTTTGAAGGATTGGCTCCAGAAGGATGCACTTCGTGGGTAAAGAACATCTTTATCTTGTTAATGCCATCCTGTTCAACTCTTTCAAAGCTGAACAAAGTAGCCACAACATAGATTTCTTTCATCATAGCCGCTTCATTGCCAGCCAAGTCTGCAACTTTAATTACATATCGGCCGTCAGGAACCAAGATTCCGTCAGAGTTCTTGCCATCCCATATAGCGTATATGTCATTACTTGAGGACTTCAACAAGGGAAGTTCTCTCATAACCGTAGAGCCGGACATTATCTTTATTAGGCCTGTGCCTTCATCTAAGGGTTTTTCGCCAGGCACAACAGCTTCAACAACAGTGATCATAAGATCATTTTTATTAGCGTTGAATCTATCAACTTCGCCTAATGGGTAAGGACTCACTAAAGAGCCGGTTGATTTAGCTATTTTTTCAGTTTTTACCTGAGTCAGAACAGGAGGATTCCTGTCTATCATCAGAGTAAAGCCTGCTTGTCCGCCGGAGAAAGCGGGAACACCCAGATTGCCAGCCGCATCAACCAAGCTTGCCTTATATTCGCCTGTGAGATAAGCCGCAGAACCTGGAACCTGGCCAGAGAAGTTGAGAGTATAGCCCATAGACGCATAGGCGGACATGTCATAGACATATTTGCGTTCTTCGCCTTCTTTCTGCAACAAAAGACGCATAGGCTCGCCAAGCTGCCCGGTAATCACATTGAACTTAGTCGTAGAATGAACATCAGGGCTGTAATACACAACATTGTCTCTGTATTGCAATTCAGGGAATTCCCATGATGTGACAGGCGGAGGATTGTTATCATAAACAATTCGCCCTACTCTATTAGCAATATTTCCAGCTGAATCTACGAATTTAAGATCATAAAGAACCGGATAGTTGGACTGGATTTCAGTGCCATCAGCCTTAGTTCCATCCCATTTAACAATCCATTCGTTGCCAGTATCAGAAGGCACAGCGGGCAATTCTTTTATTATGCTGCCGCCAGACAAATTGCATATTTGCAGAGTGCCAGTGTTATCAACCGGAGGTTTCTGGAAATATATCTTGATAGTAGCTATACCAGGCAAGTTGTATGGATTATTGTAATCCGAACTTATCTTGGGGCTGTAAGGCATATCAATCGAGTAATCAAACTCAGAGTTTGCCGTGGTCGTCTGCAAAGTCTGAACCATAAATTTTTCAACTACAGGTCCCTGAGATCTTATATCCACAAAATAGATATCATCCATGACATGACCTTCCGGACAAGGATTGCCGGCTTCGTCATAGCCGCCCGAAACACTGAAATAAGCCTTGCCTTGAATTATATTGCCATCAAATGGAGACTGATTCATGAATTCTGCTGTATCTGGACTTTCCCATCTTACCCAATTGAACTGCATAACTCTGTCACCGCTTGGTGTAACCAAGAGCAATCTGGGTCTCAAAGTAGTGCTGTTGCTATTGTTCATCGCTTCGTTGAACTTGATTTTTACTTTGAGATGACCTTCAGGTATATTGGGAACTATATTATTCACTATAGGTTCATTGTTAATTCTGGCAGCTGCCTGAATCGGGCTAGGAGGACAGTTGTCAAACTCCATGCTCCAGCTTGCTACCTTGAATCCATCATAAGAGCCTATATTGCCTTCAATCTTCTTATCCAAGTTATAAGCCTTGCTTACCAAGGTATTGTTTACAGGATTGGCAAGATTGAATATGTCGGTATAGTTTGAAATCCTGGCAATGACAGGCACACGTTGTTCAGAACCCATAGTTGAGAGACTGGTGTTGCTAAACTGAGCAACTGTTCTCACAGTGCCATTCTGATCATGCTCTGTCCATCCCAGGAATTTGGGTCTGTCTACCACTTTGAAGGTTCCATCATCGACAAAAAGTTCAAGAGTCGGAACTAAATTGCGAGCTATAGGAACTGTCACGCCTTGAGTCAAGCTTGGCGTATCAAAAGCTACTTCATAGAAGAACTGCCCCTCGGGCTGTCCCTTGAAAAGAGCATATTCGTTTGAAACAGGTTTGACTGCTAAGGTTCTAACCGAAGGAGGCTGAGTAACAGAAGAAGGCTTGACTGTATTAATCATAGCCGCAATGCCTCCGGCATTCGGGTAAGGTTCGTTACTATTGCCCCACAGATCTCTGAAAGCTTCTGTTTCACAACGTATATAAAACTCGGAAGTTCCCCAGCTAAGCATTGTGTTCAAAGCTTCTTCTGTCAAAGCAATATTCACAACCGGAGATGCGAAAGAGTTTATATTGCTGAAACCGTAAGTCAAGGAATCCCAATCTACCATAGCAGGCGAAGTGCCTTTGGCTCCAAGACCTATATATTGAGCCGAAGAAGTTCCTGATGAAGACCAGATGTAAACCTTCGACAAGTCAACAGGAGTATTCTTTGGAATATTCAGCGAACTTGCCGTATAAGTATCTTGGAAAAGCTTTACACGCCTGTTTTCAAAAGGTATTACCAGCATAGGCTTGTCGCCTGTCAAGTCAAGTGTAATACCTGCACTGACAGCGAACTTTGTCGTAAGAGGATATATCCTGCCTTCGAGAGCATCTTTAGGACGTATAGGATTAACTCTGTTACCGTAAATATCTCGAGCCAACGGAGGCTGTGAAGCTGGATACGGCTGAGGTTCAAAGAGATAGCCGTCTATCTGAACATGCAACTTCTCTGAATTTTTGCCATAAACAAGCGCCAGCCAGTCTTGAGCTTCTTGAGAAAGTCTGATTCTAAGGCGTTTTAAACCATTGGTTGAGTTATAAGCGTCACTCATATCAAAGGTATCAAAACCTGAACGCATTCGGTAACGTATATTCCAGTTTTCTGCAGTAAATGCAGGGTCTCTCCAAATAGCCAACCTGTTAATTGAAGCAGGAGTAATACTGGTGAGATCCATTTCTCTGTCAAATTCAAGATAAAGATATGATTGGTCTTCAATCGTTCCTGCAGCATTATAATAGGCATTTACAAGATTAGGTCTTACGATATATTCCTCAGTTACAACAACGTCTGCAGGTTCATTTCTCATAACAGGCTGCAGCCAGTTGCCAGCCTCATCTTTGCCAAGATATCCATTTACATCATAGCGGTTGTGTCCGGGATCAGTGTCTTGAGAAGCTATTGAAACATAAAGAGATGTATTACCCCAATCAGCTATTTTGCCTCTGTTTACAGGACAAATCAGAATATTGTATGTGTCTGAATCTGAGAGAGGCATGATTATATCGCAAACAGCCGGATCAGAACTGTCATCGCTCAGTTTGATTGCCTGCCCATTATTAATATAATAATCAGTCACATTATACTGCTTACCAATTCTTATATTGTTAATATTGAAAGTGTCTTGTCTGACTATTTCGCTAAACTTCAAAGTCAACATCATGCCATCATATTCAGCTCTGACAAGCTTAGGCGAGGAAGTGTCTATAGCAATGCGCTGAGAGTGGTCAATCCTCTTGTCTTTGTTGCCTGCCTCATCTTGAACCCAAATGGGGAAGGTATAGGTAGCCAAGTCTATTTCAGTTTTTATGACAAATGGAGCAAAGTCAGCGGGGAAATAAGTATTAGGATCTGTTCCGAAAACAATAGTGTTTCCGATGCCTGTCGATGTTCCAGGCTTCAGATAATAGGGCTCATCTATGCCTATTTGCGCCAAATCAACCCAAGCCTTGCCCCTATTGTTATAAAGGTCAGCATAGACAATTTCACCCAATGTAACGCCGAATTGCAAAGTATCAGTGGCCAAACCGTTGCCTACATTGACAACCCAAGGTTCATCGTTGTTTTCGCCAGAAAAAATCTGAACTTTTGAGAAAACAGGCGGCTTATTGTCTATTTTGATTGCGTTTTCAGGTTTATAGGGAGTTGCATGAGAAGCTTTAGTGTTGCCTGCATCGTCTGTTGCGTGCACAATCATTCTGGCTATGTCGCCATTTGCGATGCGCCAATCGCCGTCATAGAGAGGCTGCCCCATAAGCCTGGTGCCAGTAGCTATAGTAGTTTGCCCCTGCCAGATTTCGGTGCCCGTTATCTGTGTCAGAGGAATACGATGCATTACTTCATTGGCAGTGCCCATGAACAAAGTAGCCACGGTAGTATCAGAGTCAGGATAGTTTTTGATTTCAGCCTGAACTTCTATTATGTCGTTAATATTTGCAGTAGTTATATCAGGATTATCATCATTGTCCTCAACAATTCTGATCTGCAAACTGTTAGGAATAATATTCGGAACTTTCGTATCTATCGGGAAAGTACACTCGATTGTATCTCTCTTGGTAGTTTTGTTTGTTCCATCAGGGTGCATAATTCTGACTTTAAAGATCCAAGAATCGGTATCAGCACCTCTGTCCAGAGTTATTGTTTCCGAAGCCGTAAAGATTTCTTCATAGACATAAGGAGAACCAGTGTTGTTGTAGTCATATCTAAGCTTTGCCCAATAGGCATCAGGGTTTTCCGGATCAGGAACAGGTCCGCCCATAAGACTTGTCAAAGGAGAAACGTCAACATAAACATTGGTTATGGGAGAATTGTTGGGCATAGAATAAACATCTTCCAATGAATAGGTTATTCTTACCTGATCGCCAGGGTTTATTATTCCGTTGGCGTTTGCGTCATAGAACAAAGAGACAGTTCCGCCTAGAGGAGTAATATCCTTAGAGAGAAACCTCATGGGCAAAGAATCTCTATAAACAGTATTGCCTGATTTGTCAGTAGACAATACAGTCAGAGGGGCTTTGGCACTCAAACCTGTAGGAACAACCCATTCCGCCTCATAAAGATCCGGTTTGGCGGGAACTTCCGCCATAATGATATCAGAAGGCAGCTGAACTCCGGGAGGATGCGCTTGAACCAGTTTATTGAATATCAAGAGCGGGGGAAGGCCATCATTATTTTTAACAACTGCGCGGATTTTCAAAACATCTCCGGCATTAGCTTCCCCTATAACTCCATTGTCGGTTTCAATTATTATTTCAGGTACACCGACTTCAGGCGGACGGTTATCCAAACGAAGCGTGTTGGGAGTTTCAAATACTGAAACGTTGCCGTTTTCATCAACGGCTCTCAATTTGATTTTCACATCTTCGCCATTTACTGTGCCCTGTTTAACTTCAAAAACAAGCTCTGAAGTTTCTCCGCTGACATCATCAATAATGTTCAAAGGAGTTGCTGTAGTGCCATAGCCGAATTTGCTCAAATCTGCTGTAAGCTGCCCGCTGGCAGAAAGCCGCATTGAGAGGCTTACTTTGTCAGGAGCTGAAACAGGAACATCTGTGTAGCTTCCGTCCAAGTCAACTATGTTATTGCCATTGGTATCTTCCAGCAACACATAGGAAATTTCAGTTATGTTTATAGGACAGTTGTCTACAAAGAAAGAACGGGAATAAATATTAGGCGTGTCAGCGATATTGCCGGCCGAATTTTTGAATGTAAGCTTGAACTTTACATCTTCGCCATCTGTTTCACCCGCGACAACTCTGTGAGTATAAGTGAAGGTGCCGTCTCCGGCATCTTCCATTTCTTGTCTGGCACTTCCGCCCACCTTCAAAAGGTTCAATGTAGGTATAAGACCTTCTTCAGCGCTATCATCAACTTCAGCGGTAAACTTCAAGTCATCGCCTACGTTCACCACGCCAGGATTTCCCGCTCTCTTGATGTGAATAGCTTCAAAGGTGTCCACAACGGGCTTTCGACAATCCACTTTTATGGGCTGAGACAAGCTGGACATCTTGTTGCCTGCTTTATCATAAACTACAGCGCTGAAGACATACGCAGGGTCAGCTGTAGCTGCTTCAGAGCAAACCATTCTGATAATGTAGCTCTTCTTAGGATCATTATAATCCATATAATTAATAACATGGTCGCTTGCGCCCCCTACAAGCGAAAGATCTATAGTTGCATAACCTTCGTCATGGCCATCATCTACTGGAATAGTGATTTCTATTTCATCGCCTATATTTATAACGCCTTGAGTAGTTCTGTCTGCAAGAAACCTGACACTCAAGGGACCTGTCAGAGGTCCTTTGTTATCCAAGGGAAGATGAATATAACCGCTGTCAGTGTTGCCGTCATTGTCAGTCGCAGTTGCTCTGAAGGTAGAACCAAAGTCTATCTGCCCTTGGCGCACCACCATAGAAAATGTATAGTAGCCGCCCATATAGTTCAGAGCCTGATTTGCTTCACCACCCAGATCTGTAAGATCCATAATGACAGTTTGACCGTCATAAACAGAAGATTCGGATTTGGCCAATTTCACTTTTAAAGTAAGATAATCGCCAGCCTTTATATATCTCCTGGTTTCAGACAAAGGAGGTTGAACCACATACTCAACTGAAAGAATATCAGGAGCTTCTGAGTCAACTTGTAAACTGTTTGTCTGCATTTCATGTTTATTGCCCGCATCGTCTACTGCAATAACATTAAAAGCTAAAGGTCTGTCAATAAAATTGGGCTCCAAAGGATCAATAGATTTGCCCACTCTATGGTTGAGCATAAACTGATTGGAACCAACCTTATTTAAAAGAGCCTTTTGAGCTCCGCCCAAAAATCTAAGATCTATGTAAACTTCTCCATCATCTATATCTGCAACCGTAGCTGATACAGATATTTGATCGCCAAATTTTACAGGCTCTCCGGGGTTAGTAATATTTGCAAAAGTAGCAGAACTAATAACTGGAGGTTTGTTGTCTACATATACAGCGGGCATAGCTACTCTCTGGATAGTATTGCCCGCCACATCTGTAGCTGTAACGTTGAAGGAAAGAGGCGTTGTGTTCTCAAGTTCGCCTCTTGTCACCATAAAATCTGTTCTGAAGGTTCTTACCGATACATTTGGAGCAACACTTCCATCCGTAAAAGGAATTATATGAGCCGAAGAACCGCCCAGCTCTGTAAAATCGACAGTAAGAGTTATATCAGGCATAACAGTAGCCATAGAGCCTTCTATGCGAATTATATCTCCGACAATAGCCGTATTGCCTGTAGAACCGTCAGGTTTTCTTATGATTACTGACAAAGAAGAAAAGCTGGGAGGCAGAGTATCCACTCTTATTGTATTTGTAGAGGCATAACCACGGTTGGTTGCCTCATCTCTTGCCATAATATTAAAAGCAAGAGTCCGGCCTTGCAAGGCAACATCATCAAGAACAACCTCTAATGAAAAGTTGCCAATATCTGCATCAGAGCCCACATAGTCCATGTGCCGAGGTCCGCCTGAAAACAAATGAGGACAATCAACCAGAAGAATGTCATTCTCATAACGCTCTACAGAAGCAGTAATACGCAAAGTATCATTGATTATAGCCCAGCCTGTATTACCATTTTGAGTGGTATTCTGAACACGGGCATTAAGAATAACCGGCGGCTGAGTATCAACCGCAAATGGCTGTGAATACCATTCTTGAGAGTTGCCATTAGCATTTGTCGCAACAGCTCTCAAGCTGGTATCAGAAAGCTTCAAACCTGACGGAATGCGTATCTCAGTCGTAAAAGATGAACCGCTTTTTCCCATCCTAACCACCCCCAAATTGATGGGGGACAGGTCAAGTTCCATTATAGTTGAACTGTCATAACCTGTTGTGAGATTGTGAGTAACGGTCAGGGTATCGCCATAGCGGAAAGTCCGGCCTGGACCGGTATACCCCGAAACGGCAGGTTGATAGGTAGACGCGGGAATTATGCTGTTAACAAGAAAGCTGGTAGTAACGTTTACGGAAGAGGAATGATCGACAAACGCAAAAAGAACGTGTTTGTTAATGTTACCGGGACGTATAGTATAGTTTACGCTATACAGGTTGTTTCCCATTTCCTGCATAGTCAGTCTGGAAAAACCTATAGCATCAGCTACTGTCACATACACATCGTCTACTGGATCTGCATCAGAAGTGCAGGTAAAGGTAATTGTGTCCCCCACCCCTGCAATCCCGTCTCCGTTTTGGTCAGCAGAAAGAATTACTTGCGGCCTTGAAATGGCCGCATCAGCTGACACTGAAACTATTAAAAATAACGTCAGCAAGCATAGCAATGCCTTTCCGAAGTTTATTCCTATTCCAGCAATTCGTTTGTCGTTCCTCATTTTCGTCTCCCGTTACAATATCCCGCTTTCAAGTCAGCTTAAAGATGAAGCTCTCTTCCCTGCTTCCTCTTTAATAATCGGTATTATTTTATTCAGATCTATTGTATCCATACATCCATTATCAGGACATTTATCACAAAGTCCATCGCAGGCTTCAAGTTCTGGCATGTAAACTCTGCTTTTTTCACTTTGCGGTCCCCATCGGACAGGTGTCATAGCTTTCACTGGAGGAAAAAACACATGACAGGGTATACCAAGAGCCGCAGCCAAGTGCATAGGTCCTGTAGAACCTCCAACAAAAGCCAAACAATCAGAAAATACCGCAGCCAAATGTGCGGCATCAGGTATATTTTCGGCAAAAATTAAATTTTTATTAGGCTCAAAACTGCTTTTAACAGAAGTTTCGCCTGGTCCAACAGAGACAAGCACAGTCATATCAGGGCTAAGAGCTGATGCTATCTCAGCATAAGCTCTTGGAGACAGGTTTAAAGCTGATCCGCCGTGCCCTGGATGAATAATAATTGTATTTGCCGGGTTAAAACCAAGACTTTTCCTCATTTTCAAAGCATATTCTTCCAAAGAAGGCGTAAGCTTCAACCTCATGGGAGTTCTGTCTATTTGCTCTACCGTGCCTTCTAGCAAATCAAGGTTATACATATATTCGTGTTGTTTGTTTTGAGAACGCTTCTGATGTCTCTTGTCGGAAAGAAGAAATTGAAACACATTTGACGCACGTCCTACTCTCTTAGGTATACCAGCGAAATAAGAGCTTAGCAAAACCCTAGGTGCAGGATGAGCTATAAAAGCACAATCATAAGAACCTCTACGTAGCTCATCGGTAAGCTTTTTGCTTAAAAAGCCGGGCTTAAAATCATCATCGCACAAAACTTCATCAATACACTCGCAAAGTTGTGCCAATGGCTGAGTATAACGGCGCAAAAGAACCGTTACAGAAGAGTCTGGAAAAGCACGTTTCAACTCTCTTGCCACTGGCAAAGTTAAAAGAGCGTCGCCCAGCCTGTCAGTGCGCGCTATCAAGAAGCGTTTTTGAACCATTTTTATATCCGGATAATAATTAGATGCCCCTATTCGGTGCACAAATCATAATATACATTTTTTTCTACAATATCTACATCATTTATTTATTTTTTGCCAAAAATGACAAAAATACTTCATAAACCTCTGCAGGGCTAATAGATTTCATACATGCATTTGTGTTTTTAGGGCACACAGGCTTTCTGCATGGAATCAACTCACAGTTATCTGCTATTATAGCTTTAAAGTTCCTATTCAAAGCCGAGGTTCTAGTCATATCCGTAGGACCGACTGGCACTATCGTGGGCACAGAAAAGAGTGAAGCCAGGTGCATTGTGCCCGAATCATTAGCCACGAGAACTGCCGCATTTTTAAGTATGCACGCCAACTCTTTAAGATTCGTTTTTCCAGCTAAGTTAAGAACTTTGTCTTCATAGCAGGAAACAACTGATCTTGCTATTTCAATCTCGCTTTTTCCTGCTGTAATTACAGGAAGACAGGAGGTATTTTCCAGAATTTTTCCAGCCAGCTCTGCAAAATACTCGGCAGGCCATCTTTTTGCCGCTCCAAAAGCTGCTCCTGGTGCTAAAACCGCATATTGTTTTCTTTCAAGAGAATATTTTTTTATTGTAAATTCTTCAAATTCAGGTGAAAAAGCCCGTTCTCTTTCAGGAAGCCTAATATAAGACATATTTTCACATGCCTCGGCTGCCAGCATTTTGTATAACTCAGACTCATGTATTTTTTTAAAATCCGCTGGTTTGTTTAAAAGTTTTTTGTCAAAAAGTCCCCTGCCCTGCACATTAAAAGCTATATTTTTTTTGCTTTTAAGAAACTTGCCCGTTACGCCTGCTCTCAAAGAATCCGGAAAAATAACACAAGCTTCATACGAGGTCTTTCGCAGTCTTTTTATGCCAGAAAGAATTTTTTCAAGATCACCCTTGTTGTCAAAAGGTTTAATATTAACAGGCAAACCTGACAAACGATAGACTTCCGCAAGGTTCGGACGAGTTATCACATCAACATCAAAGCAGGAACACAAAATCTCCAATGCCGGCAATGTCATAACAACGTCACCTAGCCAATTAACACCAATTACAGCTATTTTTTTCACAGAAATTTATCCAGAAATTCAAATATTTTGTCGGCATAGGCTTTTTCATCGACTTTTCTGCAATCAAAGTGCCCAAGGGGACAAAGACTGTTGCCGCCATGCAAAGAACAGGGTTTACAAGGAAGAGGCTCAGAGAGCACAAGATTATTAGGACTTTCAACAGGTGAAAACCCCAAAGCCGGATCTGTCTGCAAAAAGACAGCAGCCAGAGGCACACCTACTGCTCTTGCAAGGTGCATAGGGCCAGAATCGCTGCTTATAACAGCAGCCGCATTCATCATAATACCTGGCAGCTCATTAAGTGAAAAGCTGTTTCTGAAATCTAAATAATCGGCTTTTATCTTCGGCTCTAAATCAGATACTCCCATAATAACTACTGGAAGAGGAGATCTTTCGATTAAGCTTTCAACCAAAGAATCTGGCAAAACCTTGCCAGGCTTGGAAGCAAATGGATGTATCAAGATATATTTATTAGGCTCTAAGTGGCACTTTTCAAGAAGTTTATATGTTTGCTCTTCGTAATCTTCAGGAAAAACCAAGAGCTTCTCAGGACACAGCGGTTCTACTCCGCAAACCTCGGCATATTTTTTCCAGACTGGCCGAGGGTCTGAAAGCTTTATAGGAAAACGCTTCGAAATAGCCTGAAACTGCTCTTTTAAGTTCCTCTTTTTATATATTTCAGTCTGAGGCGCTGCTATCATAGAGGCAAGAGCTAATGAAATAATTTTGCCCTGCAACTCGAAAACAGATTTTGGTTTATTTCGCTTTAGCTCTTTGGCCATAAAAAGCAGATCTGTTTTCTTTTGCAAGATCTTAACATTAGCAGGCAAAAATGGTTTTAAAGCCTGCCATTTTGAGCCTGTCACTAATATGGGTTTTTGCCCGTGTTTTTGCTGCAAACCCAATAAAGCAGGGAGAGTCAAAAGTATATCTCCCATGGCGCTGAACCTAATTACTATATGTTCGCCGCTCAAAGCTCTAAATACCCGCAATTTTCAAGTTCTTCAAAAGTAGCAAGGGACGCTCCCCTCATTTTTTTCAATGCAGCCGCTCCTCTTTTTCCCGCTTCTTTGTAGACTTGAGGATTTTGTAGAGAGTCCTTAATTAATGCTGCCAACTCCAGTTCGTCATGAACTATAAAAAGAGCTTTATCTTTGCTCAAAGTGCGCCTCTCCGAAGCAAAGTTAAACAGAGAAGGGCCAGTAACCACAGGTTTCGCAAAAAGAGCAGGTTCCATAATATTATGCCCGCCTCGCTCTATCAAGCTTCCTCCGACAAAAGCCAGAGAAGATGTAGCATAAGCTGATTTAAGCTCACCTATAGTGTCCAAGAGAAATAAAGGCTCTGTTATTTCTTTACGTTCTGAAGCTTTCTGATAAGGTATTTGATAATCACTAAAAGTTTTTTCTGCTTCGTGAATTCTTCGTAAATGTCTTACAGCTACAATAGCAATCAACTCTGGATGATATTTTAAAATTTCCTTAAGGGCTGCCGCTATAATTTCTTCTTCCCCAGGATGGGTACTGCCAAAACAGATTATAGGACGTTCTTGCGGTATCGCATATTTCTCACGAAAAGCTTCCGGACAAGCATCATCCGAAATAGCATCATATTTGAAGCTCCCCATTATTTTCATTTTTTCTTCTGGCACGCCAAGTATCTTGAAACGTCTATAGTAGTTATTATTTTGCGGAAATACAAATGAGAGTTCCTTGAGAACAGGTCTAAAAAGACCTTTAAACATGCTCATCATCCTGACTGATTTAGTGTTAATTCTCGCATTTATTAAGCCTGCTGGAATATTTTTTTTAGCGGCATAATGCAGCAACATAGGCCAAATTTCTGTTTCAGAGATAAGAAGAAGAGACGGCTTTATTTTTTCTATAAAGAAATTGTAATATTCAGGCAAATCGAATGGTAAAAGACTTGAAAAAGCCGAGGTTTCGGACTTTTGCAACAACTTAAGACCATCTATTGTTGTAGCTGTAGTCACAAGCCTTTCGCGTCCATACTTATCATTCAGTAATCTTATAAAAGGCATCAAAGTCTGAACTTCACCTACTGATGCTCCATGAAGCCATATCATACCTTTCGGATGGGGGAGAAAACCATCCGGAACTAAACCTTTTCGCAATATTACTTCTTCATGTTCGGAAATTCGCTCAGGGAAAAAGGAAAAAACTTCCAAAATTACTCTAAGGATGGTTTTATAAATCTTAAATGCCAAGTTTTCAGCCATCTTTTTTCTCCACGTTTAAAAGTCCCAGTTCTTTTACCCAAACGTTATCCGGAAAATCTTCCGGTTTTATTTTCCAGCGTTTATGGAACCAAAACCAGTTTTCCGGGCGCTCACGTATTACTTTTTCAAAAAAATCGCAGTATTTCTGTGTAATTGCATACTGCCCAATTGTATCTTTTGTATAGTTTTCAGGCAATATTGGCTCATAAAATTCCACAATATGCTGCCCTGTTTCGTGCTCAGGATGCGTCAGCCCTAAAATTATAGGAATGTTACTTTTCAAAGAAATAGCAGCTGGACCTAGAGGTGCTGGGCACCAGCGCTCAAAGAATTTCACGAAAACTCCTGTGGAACCTCTGACCCTTTGATCTGAAACAAGTCCCAAGATTTCGCCTTTTTTTAAGGCTCTGTAGCCCTCTTTCATTGCATACTTTGAAACAATAATCTTGCTGCCATGCTTAGTGCGCAACTCAGTAATCCATTTATTAATATAGGGATTGGCGATCCTTTTGGCAAATGAATTAACTGTATAGCCTTTGTAAGCCATCCAAGGGGGAATATATTCCCAAAGGCCATAGTGGAGAGAAACCAGTATCACTGAACCATATTTCTTATAAGCCTCTTCAAGATAGTGAAAGTTAACAGGTTTAATTTTGTTTGCCAGTTCATCCAAAGAAAGAGTAGCTAGCTGCATCATCTCCATAGCATTCAAAAGCTGTTGCACATAGACCTTTTCAGTCATTTGCAAAGCCTTTTCTTCGGAGAGTTGCAAGGAAAAAGTTATTTCTTTTTTTACATAATCGAATCTGGCAAATTTGAAAGGCTTCAGAAATCTGATAAAGAGAATAGCTGCCTTGCGTTTCTTCTTATAAGAAGTTTTTGGCAAAAAAGCAGCAATAACCTTCAGGATTTCCACAAACAGCTTCTGTGCTATATCTCGAAAAAAATGAGTTATTTTATTCATTTATATCTCAAGAGCCTTTTAACAAGTTTAACAAAAACTGTAACAGCAGGACTAGGTTGAGCCTCTATAGCCTCTGCTGGGCAAACTTCCATACAACAGAAACAGGAAATGCACTTTTCTCTGTCGAAAAGAGCACCGTCAGCTTGAGTTATTTCAATAGCATGCACTGGGCATATTTTTTTACATCTGCCGCATTTCACACATTTGCCCTCTTTCAAAACAGGGCCTGTCCACAAAAGTTTTTTGGCAATATTCAGAACCCATTCCGGAATCAGGTGCATAGGCGACGCCATAGGCACTTTGTATTCTTCCATAACAGCTTCCTCTATAGGAATGCCCACAAATTCTATATCATCCATGCTTGAAGGACCAAAACCGATCTTGGCCGTATAGTCCAACATGTGCACCTTGGCTGGATTCAAACCGGCTATTTTGCAAAAAGCGTAGTCTACTGCTGTAACAGGAGCTCCGCCGTATAAAAGGCCTGGCCTGACAACTCTGCCGCTAGCTGGTCCTTGGGAATCCATAGCTTCTATCGCATCCATTATGCTAAGAGTGATGGGCAACTCTCTTGCGTAATCCGCTATAAACTCCGCAAACTGTTCTGCACGAGGAATAGCCTTGTGCCACATTCCTTTTGCAAACCCCGGAATCAAACCGAACAAATTTTTAGTGGCTCCTGTTATTCGAGTAAGATTGTGGGTTTTCATCTTAGGAAGATTTATGACACAATCAGCTTCAAAAAGACTTTTAACGACATAAGCCGTCACTTCTTTTCCGCCGGTTCTAAAGGTCACTGGAACTTTTTCATCTTTTTCAAACTCAATAAGTTCTGCTCCCGAATCTTCACAAGCCTTCTTAAATCCGGTAATTTTCCAAAAGTCCTCTGCCAATCCGAAAATTTCGGGGGGACTATCGCCCACTTTCACATGAGATGCCCCAGCGGCATAACAGAGTTTCACGACCTCGGCTATAATCGAAGGGTGAGTCGTAGCAGCTCTGCTCGGGTCTTTACGGGAAAGCATATTCGGCTTGACCAGAACTTTGGCTCCTTTTTTAACGTAGGATTCCATGCCTCCCAGGGGCTCAAGCATTTTAATTAAAGCCTCTCTAACCTCTTCCTGTTCGTAAGAGAAGCATCTTTGCACGCTTATTTTATAAGTCATAGGTTCGTCTCCATTTATTTTACGAAGTATAGCCGCTTGAAATAAGCCTCATATAGATTTGAACTGCATTCCAAGCAGCTCCCTTCCTCAAGTTGTCTGATACAACCCACATATTGAGAGAATTAGGAGCACTCAAATCATCTCTTATTCTGCCCACAAACACCTTATTTGAGCCAGCACAGTCTAAAGGAGTCGGATAAAGAGAGTTGCGGGGAGCATCTATAACACTTATCCCCTCCGCATTTGATAAAACATATCTTGCTTCATCTGCTGAAAAAGGTTTCTCAAATTGCAAATTTACACTTTCGCTATGAGATGAATAAACAGGAACTCTTACTGCTGTCGCGGATATTTTTATATCAGAAGCAAGGATTTTATTAGTTTCAAAGATTATTTTTTCTTCCTCTTTAAACATGTCTGTTTCAGGGTTAAAAGCATCTATTTCCGGTATCAGATTGAAAGCTATAACATGAGGATATATCTCAGGCTCAGGATAAACACCTTTGAGTGTCTGAGATACTTGTTTTTTCAGCTCTTCCACACCTTTGAAACCTGTGCCTGAAACTGACTGCATGGTAGTGACAACCAAGCGCTTTACAGGATTTATTCTGTGAAGAGGCGCTATTGCCATCACCAATTGTATAGTCGAACAGTTTGGGTTAGCTATGAGTCTTGTAGAAGCATTAACCTCATTGAAGTTAATCTCGGGAACCACGAGAGGAACTTTCGGGTCAGCACGATAAGCACTGGAATTGTCTATAACAGCAGCGCCACAGGAAACAGCTTTAAGAGCATAGTCTTTGCTTATACTTGAACCTGCAGCAAAAAAAATTGTATTCAAACCTTTAAAGTCTGCTGTTTGAAGATTTTCAACTTCATAGATCTTGTCTGCGAAAGTTATTTGCTTGCCAGCACTCTTTTCAGAGGCAAAAAGACGCAAATCACTGGGTTTGATATTTTCTTCCTGAAGAATCTCCAAAATTTTTGAGCCGGCAGCTCCCGTAGCTCCTACTATTCCAAGACTTCCAGTTTTAAGCATTTTCCAACTCCTTCTGAGTTGCGTTTTCACACAAGCGTTCAAAACTGCCTATAAAAGCTTCAAAATCGCGCTCTGCTATTTTTTTAAGCCGCATGGATTCCTCATAGAGTTTAGCAGAATAATAAGTTCTATCAATGGCCAACAAATTAAGTTGCTCAACAAGCCAGCGGGAATCAAACTCTTCAGGAGTCTTTACAAATTCACTCCATGAAACTGAGTCAGCGAATCCCTTAACCTTTGGATCATAGTTTATGCCAATCCAAGGTATGCAGGCAGCAGTAGCCATAATAGCTCCATGCAATCTCATACTTATGATTATATCTGCCTCCTCAAACATAAGAGGACTGTCATAAATGCTTATCAGTTCACCTTTAAAACCTGCTTCTTTCCAAAGTTTAGTATCCTCAGGATCACTGAAAACAAGAGGAATTATCTTTATATTCTCAAAAGTTTCGCCCAAAGCCAAAATCTCTTTCGCCATCTTTAAAACACCAGGAACAGAGGCTCGCAAAACAACATAGGTTTTCAGCAGATTGCCAGGAGGTTTAATTTGAGTCTCAGAAACATCCGCACCCCAAAAGAAAAGATCTGTAACAACTTCCAAATTTCTGTTTGCCAAGATTTCCGGGAGCTGTTTTTTGGAAGCCAAGTCTCTCAAGGAAAGATATTCGGCATCAACGAGCTCAGCTTCCAAAGCAGATTTGAGAAGAGCACCCGCTATACCGTTCTTAAAAGGACCAAGGCCTTGAGCCGGCAAAAACACCTTAACGCCAGCAATTCTGGCCATGCTTAGGAAAAAAAGGTAATAAGCCAGACTTCTTAAAGAAGTGGATGACTGGAAAACACCGCCGCCAGGCACTATTAAGGCCTGACAAGAAACCAACTTTGGAAGAACAAATGATCGTCGTCTAAGAAAAATTACTCCAGGCTCATTAGATTCTTCTTTAGATGCTGTCAAAACATATATTGTATAATCAGGCATGCGACTCTGAAACTTTTTGATAAAAGTTGTCCTTAAAAGCTCATCGCCATAGTTGCCAAAGCCAAAGTAGCCCAACAAAAACACAGCTTTTTCCTTTTTGCCCACTAATCCGGCCAAAAAGCTAAGAATACAGGCGGAAATAAAAACAAGAATTCCTACAGAAATACCTGTCCACAAGCCATTAAAAACTCTTAAAAAACTCAAAAGCAAAGGAGAGTGAAAATGGCACATGGTATTTACAAGCGAAACTGCAGCCATTTGCATCAGAACCGCTAATAATGGAAGCAGGATATCTATTTTCCTAAGAGCAAAAAAAAGAAATAGGAAAACAGCAGGATACCCTATAAGAAACTCTTTGGTGCGAGGTCTAGCAACAAGCGTATCTTCTAGGAAAACTCGGAAAGAATCTTCCAACGCAGAGGAATTCAAAAAGTTAAAATTGCCGGAACGTCCAACATAAACAACTAAAAACAGAAGCATTATGAAGACAAGAAAAAGAGTTTGAAAGGTCACAGGCCCTCTTACAAATCTTCCAAATCCCTTGCCGTATTTTATGAGACTATATAAAAAAGCAAAAAAGACTGGAAAAAGCAAGGCCGCCTTAACCCCTCTAAACTGGATAAAACCGTTAAGATAGAAAGCTGAAGAAGAAATGCCTGCGATAAGAATTCCGCCAAAAAGAGCTATACCAGCCATAACAACAGAAGCTGCAGCCGCTTTAAGCAAACCGTTAGAAAGGCGATTAATTCCGAAAACTTTGAATATAGAGAGAAAGGCTGCCACCGCATAAAGTATAGCACCTGTAAGAGAAGCTGAAGAAATCAAAAAAGCAGGCGGCATAAAAGCTTGCAATAAAGCTACAAAGAGCAGAAAAGCAATCATAACCCACAGATCCGGCAAAGCTCCAAAAAGCATAAAAGCAACCACAAAACAAGAAGAGAATAATGCCAATGCTATAAAGTAAAGTTGCCAACCCGAAGGTTCGGATATAGTCTTAATACTCAAGCGAGAATAGGCTTCAAGAGGTTCGCCATAAGGCAAAGGCTCTAGTCCCCACGCTCTGCAAGCATCAGAAACTGATTTGAACCAATCAAGATTCACAGCTGTCATATCCTTAGCGTTGAAAACATTCTCAGTTTCGAAGCTTCTTAGAAGCAATATTCTCAAAGAACGCTCCTTGGCAGCCCTCACCATTCGCTCAAGAGCTCTTTTCGGAGTATACACCAGCCTCATTTCAGCCGGTTTTATAGAGTGAGCTTTTCGAAAGTAAGCCGAAGCTCCTAACTCTTTATAGTATCTTTGCATACCTCTATAAGTTTGAAACTCCAGAGTACAAATAATCCATCTGTTTTTCGCAATGCGTTCTTTCAGTTCATCTAAAGCCCCGTCATGAGCAAAGATCTCTTTTTCTTGTGCAAAAAAACCTCTAATTTGCACAGAGTCTGGAATGGCTTCTAAAGAAGCGGCAACTTCTTCTTTGGTCATTTCATTATAACCAAAGAGTTCTAAATAAACTCCCAAACCTGCGTTTTCCAACTCTTTAAAAAGCCTGGCTGAAAAACCCAAGCCAATATCTTCCATAAAAAGTTTGTCAAACCTGTTTACAAAAAGAGTGTCTGTATCAGTTCGAGCTGTTTTCAGAGCAAAGCGATCTTTTAAAATCAAAAGACGCTTTTCTATACGTCTGAGCAAAGCATGATCTTTTGAGTATATACAAATTCCGGAATTCCAACCGCTTGGCAAATTGATTTCTTTTCGCGAACCTATGTAAGGAAGAGCTTTCAGGTCGGCAACTTTAAAAAGCCGAAGTTTTCCCATGTTTTCAAGAGAAGCTATGGTATCTTCACGCAGTAAAACAGAGGTAACACCAGCATTTTTCAAGGCTGCTATTAAAGTCGCCTCTGAATAGCCTTCTTTCTGAGCAGCTTGTAAAAGCGGAGTATAATCGGCCACTGTTTCGAAATATTTATTAGCAGATTCAGAAACTATGCGTAAATGGGAACGCCAAAAAGCCAGCAAAAAGCCAAACAACAAAACAAATGCCAAAAGATATCTGCCGCCCTTTTGGAAAAAAATCTTCAGTTGTTGCAAATTTACTGTTCTTTGTTCAAGAGAGTGCTGTTGTTCTTGTTTCATCTGCCAGAAGAATTATTTATATCGAATATGCCTTTCAACATAATTGAAGAGTTTGCTCGCACAGTCAAAACACAAGACGATGCTGAAGAAATAATTACAAGATGATTTTGCGGAAGAATTCCCCCCTCCGCAATTCTTTTGCCTGCTGTAACATCTACCGCTACCCCATTGCTGTCGCCAAATGAAATCCTTATTTCTCCTGAAACAGCTATTACCGAACCGCCACGCGGTGCTGTCAGAGAGGAGCCCGCAGAAAAAGTTTCCAGCCTGAACAAAGTAAGATGATCCAAATAGCTTTTGGCAACCAAGGGGTCTGAAGGCGAGCCTGGTGAGGGAGAAGCAAATAGACTTGCAGGAAGAAGAAATAGAAGCACTGTGAGAATAAAGCATGCTGCATGGAAAACAGTTAAATTTATTTCCTCTGTTATACAAAAAGCGAATTTAGAATCTTGTCTCTTGCTCTTGTAAAGTTTTAGGTTATTAAACATGAAATTCTGCATCCCTAATACTTTTTATTTCAGGAAGACGCTCCTCAGTAATTAAAGCATAAATCCACTCCAGACATTCTGCAGTCATAATAAAATCCTTTTTGACTGAAAGTCTGAAGTTGCCTTTTTTGCCAACAGCTATTCCCATTGTTCCCAGCGGAGTTTCTATAACTCCTGAAATGCTGTCAATATCATGATTTTGAGGATCTATAATATTGTATTCCGTATAGCTTTCCATATGGCCGGAAAGCCTTGCTCTGCTGATTTCTTTATCTTTGGGATTAACAAGAACAACTGTCTTTATAATTGTCATTCTTTCCTGTAAGCGGTCAAGATCTTCAAACTGAAACTCTCTGAGACCAGCGTTTACACCTGCCATGGAGGTTACAGCTTGTATAAAAAGGCGAGCAGCAGAATTTTTTCCGTAAACGGCTGTAAATACAGGCGTAATTACAAACTCGCAAGTCTCTATGCGCTTAAAGAGAGTCTTGGTAGTAATGGTATCAACCAGATGCTCTACTTCGAAGGGTATTACGACCGAATATGCGCCTCTGACAATTCGATCATTAAAATCACAATCATGGAAGCCAGCAATTTCTCTTGCAGGATCAAATGCCGGGCAATGCTCATAAAGTTCTTTTAGTGTATCTTGGGGCGAGTCCGTAGAAAACGTCAAACACTTGACGTTAAGTGAGGTTCCTGCCACTTCGATTTCTTCAATCACGGGTGCAAATCTCCTAGATTAAGCTTGCGTTATTCTAATACGCCGAGAAAAAATTAACAAGTATAGCTCTTATTGCTCATGAAAGCAAAAACTGATATATACTAAACATTAAGTTAATAGCAGGAGAGATATATGCTGATAAAGAGATTGCAAAAAATTCTTCCACGTCAGGCAACCAACCTTTACGAACTTAACATAGATGTGGATATCATCAAAAATCAGGTAATAAAAGAACTATATGCCAGAACCAAAGATACTCCCCGCCAAATCGCAAAAAGATTGAAAATCAGCGAAGACTTGGTTCAACAAGTAGTAAATGACCTCAAAAAGCAAGAACTTGTTGCTATGGTCGGCGGCACCGGTTTCGGCTCTGATTATCAATATTCCCTTTATCCGAAAGGTGCCGAAAGAGCAAGAGACCTTCTTGAGAGAGACGGCTATTATGGGGTTTTGCCTGTAAGCTTTGAGGACTATACCAATATCACCAAAGAAGTATTGGAACTTGTTAAAAATGCTTCAGCTATAAATGCCGAACTTATGGAAGCAAAATTTGCTAACCATCTCGGTTATCAAGATGTCCTCTTCCAACTTGGACAAGCAGTTTGCGCAAGAAAACCTGCTTTTGTTTACGGTTTTCCAGGAAACGGTAAAACATTTCTTTGCAGCTCAGTTGTAAAACTTTTACCCGTAATGGCTATTCCCTATGCGGTTGAAGTAGGCGGACAATTAGTCAGAATCTTTGACCCCAGCTGCCATAAAATTTATGAAGAAGCCGATATGGAAGGGCTTGACGAAAGATGGGCTATAATCCATCCGCCTTTCATCACAGCTGCCGGCGAACTAACTCTTGAGGATCTCGAAGTCAAGTTCAACAAGAGATATGAGTGTTTTGACGCTCCTCCACAGGTCAAGGCCACAGGCGGAGTGCTTCTGATAGACGACTTGGGCAGACAAAGATGCTCTCCGGAAGACATATTCAACCGCTTTATTGTTCCTTTGGAAAACAAAATAGACTTTTTGGTAATGGGCGGGCAGCGAATGGAAGTTTTCACGGATGAAATCATTTTGTTCAGCACCAACTTAGATCCGACCAAAATTGCTGACGATGCCTTTTTAAGAAGATTGCCTTACAAGATCAACGTCAGAAATCCTAAACCTGATGAATTCACTCAGATCTGGAATGCCGAATGCTATAAACTGGGCATGAATTGCAGTGAGCAAACTTTGGAGTACCTGTTCGGACTATACAAAAAATCCAATAGGGGCTTAAGAGCTGTTCATCCCCGCGACTTGCTGAACATCGTCAGAGACCGAAAGAAATACCTGGAAGATGAAAATCTTGCTGTCACACAAGAAGAAATACAGGAAGCTTTCGACATTTACTTTGTTTCAGATTTAACTCTTGTAGATCAGCCTCTCGTCTAAGCTTTTACGCAAGTTTTACTTGCATAAAAACAGTGAACAGTGCTCAGTGGACAGAAAAGCACCGTGGCGGGTGGCGGATTGAATTATTTAGCCACACTCTTGCATCGATCATCACCATCTGTCCTCAATTAGAGGCTAGAGCAAAAATTGTGATTATGCGGCAGCAGAATGCAATTTTTGCCCAATTTTGCCCTCATCTGTGTGAATCTGTGTCCATCTGTGGACAGAAAAAATTGTATCCGATAATAAAGTTTTAGGCGCAACAGACTACTAGTATATTTTGAACTTTTTTTACATATTTCAACATGCCATAGCAGGCACTATGGCAGGATGGGGAGCATGGCTTCTTATTCCTGCCAGTGTCGGCAACACTTGGGATCTCTCCGGCAGCCTCTATGTATCAATTGTAGCCACAGGACTTTTCGCTGGTTTCTTTTGCGGAGCTTCATTGGCTCTTCAAGCTTTTCTTTACGAGGGAAGATACAGAAAAGCCTTGTCTCTTTTCCTATATGGCACAGTCGCAGGTCTCTCTCTAACAATATTTTTCGAAACCATATACGCAATGACAACGGTTTTCCTGCCTCCCATCTTGGAAAAGCTTCTTCTTCAAATAGCTATTGCATCAGCTATAGCAGTTGCTTTAGGTTCTTTGCGAGGCAGTCTTGTTTACGCTGTGAAGTTATTTTTGGGTCTCCTGCCCGCCTTATTTTGTTCGTCCACAATTGCTGAAAAATTTCTTCTCAAAAACAGCCATTATGCCGCTGTTTTTATCCTTACTGGACTTTTCGCAGGAATAGCCGCGGCACTAGCCCAAGAGCTTTTAAAGTCGGCTTGGCTCGATGAAGACGATGATAAAAAATTTCCTGCCCGCTATTACTTAGACAGCAAATTCTTTACAGCCGGATATTCAAATGAATGTGAATTGAGTCTTCCAAAACAAAGCGAAAATGATACTAAGGAGCTTTTCCGCATAGTCTTTGACAACGGCGTTCATCAACTGGAATCACTCGGCGAAACACAATTATGCGTTAACAAAAAAAACCTGAGATTTAGAATCCTAGAAGACGGAGACTTAATTGAAGCAGGGAACAAAAAATTTATTTACCGCAACATTTTTTCACGCATCAGAGAAGCTCTTCCCTCACCTTCAAACTAATCAGAAAACCCATTAAATTACACAATAAAGCTGATATATGTTATCATTGTTCTTGCCAATTCAATTGCCAGGAGTAAATACACATGAGTTTAACAATCCCTACAACTATAGGCGGCCCAGCCAAATCAGAGCACTCTCTATCTGCCGAAGCTCCTAGAATCAGGAGAATGAAAGAATCCGAGCCAGGCGAACTTCCAAAATGCTTTGGCACTGACTATTTCGGCAAATGGAACACCATCGGTATGACCTATGAAGGCATGCGTATTGACAGACCCGAGTGGCAAGAAAAATGCGGCGGATGTGAGTATTTTGACAAATGCTTCAGTTGCAACCTTATCAGATTGATGAGAATCAAAAAATAACAAAACAACACAGGAAAGGTGATGACGCACTATTATGAGAGCTTATGACATCATAAAGAAAAAAAGAGACAAAGAAAAACTTTCTCAAAAAGAAATATCTTTCATGGTGAAAGGTTTTGTAGACGGAACTGTTCCGGATTATCAAATGTCAGCGTTTCTTATGTCCGTATTTTTCAACGGCATGGATGATGAAGAAACCTATCAGCTGACAGAATGTATGAGAACCAGCGGTGACATAATCAAGCTAGACAAGATAAAGGGTTTCACCGTGGACAAACACTCAACAGGCGGAGTCGGTGACAAAACCAGTTTAGTATTGGGTCCTGTTCTCGCAGCATTGGGAATGAAAGTAGCCAAAATGTCTGGCAGAGGTTTAGGTCACACTGGCGGAACCATAGATAAGCTTGAAGCTATCAAAGGTTTTTCCACTGAACTCTCTCCCGAGCAATTAATAGAAGCCGTAAACAAATTCGGCGTAGTAATAGTAGGTCAAACAGGAAACTTGGTTCCTGCTGACAAAAAAATCTACGCATTGAGAGACGTAACCGCCACCGTAGACTCAGTACCGCTTATCGCCTCTTCCATAATGTCTAAGAAGCTCGCAGTTGAAAACGATGGCCTCGTTTTGGACGTAAAAGTCGGAAGCGGTGCCTTTATGAAAGACTTGGCAAGCGCCAGAACATTGGCAAAAGCCATGGTAGGAATAGGCAAAATAGCCGGCAGAAAAGTAACTGCGGTTCTCACCAACATGGACGAACCTCTCGGAGAGATGGTAGGCAACTCTTGCGAAGTCATGGAAGCTATAGATACTTTGCAAAACAAAGGTCCCAAGGTATTCACAGAACTAGTTGAAGTTCTGTGCGCAGAAGCTCTGAAGCAAAAAGACCCTTCTATAACTGAAGAAAACGCAATTAACGAAGTTAAGCGCGTCTTGTCCGACGGCTCCGCCTACAACAAGTTCCTTGAAATGGTAAAATTCCAAGGCGGCGACGTTTCAATGGTAGAAGACTACTCCAAAATGCCCTTAGCCACTGCAAGAGCTGAATTTAAAGCTGAAAAAGACGGATATATCAAAAAAATCCAGTGCGAAGCTGTAGGCATAGCCGGAATGATGCTTGGCGCAGGCAGAGAAACCAAAGATTCCGTTATTGATATGGGTGTAGGCTTAAAACTCGTCAAACACGTAGGCGACAAAGTAACTAAAGGCGATGTGATAGCCACTCTCTTTGTAAATCCTGGACAAAATGCTGCAGGTGCCTTGGAAAAACTCAAATCTGCCGTAGAAATAACTCCAGAGAAAGTAGAAAAACCTAAACTGGTACTGGATATAATTTCCTGATTTCCTCTAACCTATGATACAACGCGTGACAGACAATGACTCTATCAGAGTCGGCTTCGAAAAAATAGAAGCCGCCTCTCTATCCAAGCACGCCTGTCTCGCCTCTGCCAGCCTTGGCAGAGAACATCCGGAAAAAGCCTGCTTTATCAGAACAGATTTTCAAAGAGACGTTGACAGAATTATCCACAGCAACTCTTTTAGACTGCTCAAGCATAAGACGCAGGCTTTTCTCTCTCCAAACAATGATCACTTCAGAACCAGGCTTACACATACCCTGGAAGTATTCTGCACAGCCCGTTCTATAGCCAGATGTCTCTCACTCAACTCAGACCTGACTGAAGCCATAGCCTTTGCCCATGACATAGGACATACGCCATTCGGGCATGGCGGCGAGGCTGTTTTAAACGAATTGAGCGATTCAGGCTTCCATCACGCCACTCACGGTGTTAGGGTTTTAACAAAACTTGAAAAAAAAGGCAAGGGGCTTAACCTGACAAAAGAAGTTATCGACGGAGTTTTAAAACACAGCAAAGGCCAAAAAGGCAAAGCTTTTTATGACGAAAATTCAAACAAGCCATTGACTGTAGAAGCTCAGGTTGTCCGAATCGCAGACTTGATTGCCTATCTTAACCACGACTTGGATGACGCTTTAAGAGCAGGAGTGGTATGCAACGAAGAGCTTCCTAAAGACTTAATAGACTTTCTAGGCACAAGACATTCTGTGCGCATCCACAAAATGATCAAGGATATAATTGATAACAGCCAAGACTCCCCATTAATTAAGATGAGCCAGCCTATGGAAGAAGCTACCGAAAAGCTTAAGAAATTCATGTTTGAAAATGTTTATATGAACCCAGTGCTTGACGTTCCGACACAAAAAGCTAAAAATCTCTTGAGACAAATAGCTGAATATTATATAAAAAACCAAGATGTTCTCTTAAAAAAAATCAACAAAGCTCCCGATGATAAAACATCTTTCAACAGGCTATTAATAGATCATTTAGCCAGTATGACTGACGATTGTGCCATTAGAACCTTTGAAGAAATCTTTATGCCAAAGTTTGATGTCACTGCAAAAATATTCAATAAAAGCGGAAAGCCAAAATGAAAAACCTGAAAGTCAGCACAAAATTCTTCATAGGCTTGATAGCTTTAGCTCTTCTTATGTTCGGAGCTCTCACTTTTTCTATTTACAACATGCAGAAGCTCAAGGGCATAACAAACTCCATGCAGGTCTCCTATATTCCTTTGATAATTTCCTCCTCAAGCGAATTGCCTGCGATTTTCTCTGAAAAGCACAAGGAGCTGCTGAAAGAGTTTTCCGTTACAAGACGCCCAATCAAAATAGATAACTTAGTGAATATCCTTGACGATTTGGAGTATTCCTTAAACGAGCAAATCTCTCTTCTCTCTAAACATATTGAAGACCCTTTGATTGCAAAAGTTGCCAACGCAAAACTTCACAAAAACAATTTGCTTAATTACATGGAAAATTACACAAACGCAATCAACAACTACATAGAAACCAACAAAAAACAAAAGAATCCCCCCCCGCCCGAACAAGCTCTGCTGTCTGAGCTTGAAAGCAATATGCTGCTAGCCACTGCTCAAGCTCAAAGCATAACTACTGCCGTGAAAGGACAGCTGGATCGAACTTTGGGAATTGACATTAAACGCATGTTTTCACTTTCCTACGGTCTCACTATAGCTCTTTTAATAATTGTTGCAGTTTTTATAATAGCTTTCGGATTCTTTATCGCCAGCAGAATATCCAAGCCTCTATCACAACTTTCTGCCTCTATGGCGCAAGCAGAACGCGGCTACCTTGATACAAGACTTGAATTTGCCACCAGAGACGAGTTTGCTCTTCTCGGTGACAGTTTCAATAACATGATGACTGCTATAGGAAACGCAATTTTCAAAGTTCTTGGCACAAGCGACAACTTGGCTACCTCTTCTCAAGAGCTTTCCTCAGCTTCAGTTCAATCTGCTGCAACCTTGGTAGATATTTCCAAAAACGTCAACGACGTAAACAAGTCCTCTATGGAGATCGCTGATAACCTCCAGAGAACCTCTCTCTCCCTAGACCACTTTTCTGAATCAGTACAGAAAGTCGCCAATCTTTCTGATGAGGCTGTCAAGGCTGTTTTACATACTACAGAGGTCGCTGACAATGGCGGGAAAACAGTAAAAAGATCTGTCAGTATGATAGTTAAAATAAAAGAATCGGTTGACTTGGCAACTCAAGTCATTCAAGAACTCAACTCCGCTTCTTTGCAAATCAGCGAAATAGCTAATACCATTTCCGGCATTTCAGGCCAAACCAACCTCCTTGCCCTTAATGCAGCTATCGAAGCGGCAAAAGCCGGAGATCAAGGCAGCGGTTTTAAAGTAGTTGCGAGCGAAGTAAGAAAACTGGCAGAAGAATCGGCTGATGCCGCCGAAGCTATTTCTATTAAAATTGAAGACATACTGATTAAAACGCAAAACGCCGTAGATTCAATGTCAGTCGGCAGAGCAAGGGTTGACGACGGTTTAAAAGTCGTAAGAGAAGTGGCTGATAACCTCGACAGCATAATAATCAACGTGGACGACGTAAAAAACAAAATTACCGAGATCAACGCTGTTGCTCAAGAACAATCCGAAAACTCGCTTGTTATGTCTAAAACAATTGAAGAAATTTCTTCTATTACAAAAACAACTTCTGACAGACTTAGCGTAGTAGCAAATTCGGTAGAACAACAAACAGCCACTGTTTCACAAGTTTCAAATGCAACTGAAGACTTGGCTGCTCTAGCTGATGAAATGCACATGCTTGTTTCCCGATTTACAATTTCAGGAAACGACAAGAACTGAAAATCTAGCACGACATATAAAAATTAAAGATTCACCAATAACTGCTTTAAGCTTCTAATTAAAGACAAGAAAAAACAGCCCTGCCAATAGATAAAAAATATGTCTACAGGGCTGTTTTTTTTAATGTTTTAAGTGTTTGTAATTATTTATTTATAACTGCAGCTAAGAAGCAGATTCGTCACTGACCACTCACTGAGAGTCTGTATCTGTTGCTTTTAAGGAACCGTCTAGACCGCTTTTCCAATAAATACCGCGCTTGGAATTTTTAGCAAACTCTTTGAAATATTGAATATAAGGATCTTGATAAGCTACTAATTCTTCCCATCTTTCTAAAATTTGCGAAAGATTCATCTCTTTATTCATAAATACAACTTTATAAAGATGCTTAAGGTTTTTCAGAGACGCTTCAGGAACTCCATTTCTTCTGAGACCGACAGAGTTTAATCCTGCCAAGCTAGGAGGGTTGCCATCTATTTTAAGAAATGGGGCAACGTCCTTGGTAACCTTGGTCATACCACCAACCATAACCATTTTTCCTATTCTGCAAAACTGGTGAACACCAGAAAGGCCGCCTATTACAACATTATCATCTAAAGTAACATGTCCAGCCAAAGTGGAATTGTTGGACATAATTATATTGTTTCCCAAGACGCAATTATGGGCGACATGAGAATAAGACATAAGAAAATTGTTGTTTCCCAGAACAGTTAATTCTCCTTCTCCTTTTGCAAGATGAATTGTAGTAAATTCTCTTATCTGGTTGCCATCGCCTATTCTGATATAACTCTTTTCACCGCTAAACTTTGTATCTTGAGGCAAGCCGCCTATATAAACATAATCATGTATGATATTGTTTTTGCCTATCTCTGTATTGCCGACAACACGAGCTGAAGAGCCTATTATGGTGCCCTCGCCTATTTTCACATTAGCCCCTATTATTGAATAAGGACCTACAGTTACTCCTTGAGCTAAGTCAGCACCTTCATGAATAATGGCAGTTGGATGAATTGTCATTTATTTTTCTCCGATTAAAGCAACTGGCAAAGCATTTCGCCATCGCAAGCAAGAACTCCATCGACATAAGCTTTTACCGCTATTTTCGCAGTAACACCTCTTGTTCTGAGAACCACCGCTTCAAAATCCAACCTGTCTCCAGGCACAACTTGTTTTCTGAATTTAAGTTTGTCAATTCCTGCAAAAAATGGAGTCTTGCCTTTATGTTCTTCTTGAGCTAAAAACATCACAGCTGATGCTTGAGCCATGGCTTCTACAATCAAGACGCCAGGCATGACTGAATAATGAGGGAAATGCCCAAGAAATAGCATTTCGTTGGCAGTCACATTTTTAAAGGCCTTTATCGATTTTCCAGGTTCAACTTCCAAAACACGGTCAACCAATAAAAAAGGAAATCTATGGGGTAATATCTCTTTAATTTCCTCTATATTCATCATAGAAAAACTCCTTTGTTTTCATTTGTATTTGCAAACTCTTCAAAAAGCTGTTTAACAAACGCTTGATTAAAAGCATGTCCGCTTTTAAATGCTTCTATTTTGCCCAAAATTCTCATACCGAGCAAAGAAAAATCTCCTATAAGGTCTAATACCTTGTGAACAACCAGCTCCTCCGGGAAGCGCAATCCTTCTGGATTTCGAACAGTTCCATCTCTATTGATTATAACTGCATTTTCCAAAGAGCCTCCAAGAGCCAAGTTATGCTGTTTAAGCATATCGAACTCATGTTCAAAGCCAAAAGTGCGAGCCCGCGAAATTAAGCTATTGAATTTTTGCGGCGTGATTATTGCCGAAAAGGTTTGATCTGGTAAAATCTTGTCATCATAAGCCAGAGAAAAAACAACCTCAAATTTATCTGATGGAAAATATTTTAGAGATTTGCCCTTTTCCTCAAAAATGAACGGTTTATCCAAAGTCAATACTTTAGCTTTGACTTCCTGCTTTTTAATACCTACAGAAGCGATCATAGAAACAAATTCTATTGCGCTTCCGTCACAAATTGGCGGCTCTGAAGCAGAAAGAGTCACCAAGGCATTGTCTATGTTATTAGCATATAAAGCAGCCAAAACATGTTCGACAGTATGTACTGAGGAAGAATTCTCGGTTAACGTTGTTCCACGATTGGTACCGCTTACATTTTTATAATAAGCTTTTATAGGCTTGGAAGAGAGTGAAGATCCTTTAATTACAAACTGAATACCGCTGTCAGGAGGAGCAGGAGAAAAAGTCATTTTCACCTGTTCGCCCGTATGCAGTCCTATTCCAGAGACTGTGCGAGTTCCATCCAGGGTGTTTTGATAATCAGTCATTAAAAAGTGTGTTGAAAAGAAATCCTGAAAAAATCCTCGTTTTTATTTCTTCTGGCATAGTCTAGATTTATTCCAGGATAAGGGCTTAACCGTAAACCATAGGCATCTACGTCGTCGACTCTTTCCGCCATTACAGTTAAAAGCGGAAAAATTACTTTATCAACCGAGTAAAACATCTTGCCTTTAGAATCAACAGGATCTTCATAAGCTCCTGCTGTCATGGACAAAGCAAAAGCATCTAGAGTTTTGGAAAGAGCCACATAATGTATTCGATCTCCAAGCTCTTCCGAAACATCCGCCATACCATAGACCAAAGTAGGTATAAATCCCTGCTCTTTTATCAAGGCCAATTTGAAGTTGTAAACACTCTCGTTTTTATACTCGCCCTTTGTAGGCCTATATACAGATACTTCAAAAGTTTCCGGAATTACGGGAGCCGATATTGCAATAAACTTAGCATCTTCATTAAATGTATAAGACATAACAGAAGAAACATAAGCGTTTGGAGCAGATATTAAACCCGAGCCTAAATATCTAAGTCTTTCAGATAAAGGAGCATCAGCCGCAAAAAGCGTCGAAAAAGAAAAAACAAAAGCAATGGTTAGTAAAAGAACGTTTGCCAAATATCTTTTCATAGAGAGCTAATTCATTCTTTCTGTTTTTTTTCTAAAGCTGCAACTCTTTTTACCAAATCGGGCAAATATGTCAAAGAAGCTTTAATTCGTCTTTCTTCTGCATGAGGCCTTAGCGGAAAACCTGACATAAAGCTACCAGGAGGCACATTTTTGGTAACTCCGCTTCTGCCAACAATCACTGAGCCTTTACCTAAAGTAATGTGCCCGCTAGTGCCTGATTGCCCAGCAAAAATTACACCTTCCTCAAAAATAGTGCTTCCTGCCAAAGCCGCCAGCGCCATGATCATAGAATTTTCACCTATAATACAGTTGTGAGCTATATGAACCAAGTTATCCAGTTTAACTCCGTCCTTGATGTGAGTTGTATTCATTGTGGCTCTGTCAATCGTGGTGCAAGCACCTACTTCTACGTCATTGCCCAAAAGCACGTTTCCAACCTGAAGCACCTTGATCTGTTTTTCACCGTCTTTAACAAAACCAAAACCATCTGAGCCAATCACAGCATTAGCATGAAGAATACAACGCTCGCCTACTGCACAAGCATCAAGCAATCTTACTCCAGGATATAGCACAGAATCTTTGCCTACCCTGGCATTTTTGCCAATATAGACTTGAGCTTTCAACCAAACGCCCTCTTCTATAACCGCTCCTTCTTCTATAACACAAAGCGGTCCTACAACCGCATCAGGCGAAACTGTCGCCTTATCTGAAACTGAAGCCGAAGGATCAATGTGTGCAGAAGGCAGGGTTTCCTTATGGAAATGATTAAGCAAAGCTGCCAGAGCCAAATGCGGATTTTTAACCTCAACCGAAGGTATGAAAGGAACCTCATCAAGACCTTCGGGAACAATCAATGCTGAAGCTTTTAATGAACCTGACTGCTTCAGAACAGTTTTAGCTAGATTGAGTTCTGCAGCAAAGGTTATTTCGCCTTCTTTAGCTTCATAAATAGAACCAATACCTTTAATAAGCAGATCGGAAGCGCCTTTTTGCAGAATTTTTCCGCCTACCAGCTCAGCTACGGCTTCAATCGTCAGATATTTTTCAGACCGACTCATCTTATTTGTTAATATTTGCAAGAACTTCGTCTGTAAGATCTTTTACAGCATCTTTATCTGACCAGTAAAAGTTTCTTTTTTCAAGAACTGCTTTAAGCTTATATTTTCTAGCCAACTGAGCAACAACCTTTTCAACGTTTGTATCCAGTTTTTTGCTCAGATCGTTCATCTTGTTATTTTCAAGCTCATACAAGGCTTTTTGTGAAGTTTCAAAAAATTCTTTTGTTTCGCTGTTTTTCTTGGAAATTTCTTCTCTAAGCTTTGCAAGGGTGCCTTCTAGTGCCTGAGCTTCTTTTTCCTTTTTTGAAAGTCTAAAATCTTGAATTCTTTTTGCTACTGAAAGATATTGATCATCAAGCTTTTTTAAAGCCTGAGTTTTTTCATCCAGCTCTTTTTGCAATTTGGCCTTCTCGCCTTCAAGATGGTTTTTAGTTTTTATCGTTTCCGAGTAATTCGAAAAAACTTTAGCTGCATCTATAGTGCCAAAATCAAATGCATAAAGAGCAGGCTGAGCAAATATAATCGTAGCCAAAACAGCCGCTGTGAACATTGTTCTTTTCATTAGTTTCTCCTGTGTGAAATATGAAATTCAAATTATAAAGTTTTCAGTTTTAATCAGAAAGACGAACCAAAGTTAATATAGGTTTCTCCGCTGTCTCGGTCATCAGCTTTACCATAGTCAACAGCAATTGGGCCTATAGGAGTATGAACTCTAAAGCCGATCCCATAGCCCGACTTATTGTCGTAATCTATAGGATTCTTATTGTAGTCATCACCCCATGCGCTTCCCGTATCATAGAAAGCCACCAAAACAAAATTATCAGACAAATTATGTCGTAACTCAAAGTTTGCATAAAAAATTCTTGTGCCAAGAAACTCCCGTTCTTCATAACCTCTGACACTGTTGCTGCCGCCCACAGAAAACATATCGTAAACAGGCACAAAACCGCTGCCCACCTCAGTATCTCCATAAACGCCCTGAACAGCAAATACAGTTTTATCAGAATATCCGATCGGATAGTATCTTCTCAGTGCAAGCATATATTTAGTATATTGGTTCGCGCCCTTCAAAAAACCGCCAGTGGTTTCAACCCAAAAAGTATCGTGAACCCCTTTTGAAGGCTTAAATCTGTTATTTCTGGTATCTGTGTCATATATAACGGACAATGTCTGAGAACGTCCATTAACAGCTCCTGCCGGCATAGGCGTTGTACTGCTTGTAGGTGTCAATTCGACATCTTCGTCTCGGAATCTGAAAGAAAGATCCGTATCGCGGGTAAGACGCCTTCCAAGAGTCAGAGCTCCACCTCTTCTTCTTTCATCATATTCGTTTATAGTGCTGCCTGACAAATAAAGGTTTCTAGTGTATTCAGTATTATATAAATCCAAGCCGAAACTTTGCGGTTTGTCTCTGAACCAAGGATCAAAATACCCTAGTTCATAGTTTTCAACACCACCGAATTCTGTTCTAATATAGGCCCGTCTGCCTGTTCCGTTAAGGTTGTCTTGAGAAAGTGTAACAAAACCAACCAAACCGTTGAGAGAAGAATATCCTCCGCCCGCTCCAGCCCTGCCTGTCTTCTGCTCAACCAAATGAATCACTAAGATAACGTCATCAGGATTATCAGCAGGCAAGTGATCTCTTCTGACTTCTGAGAAAAATCCTAAATTATAAATACGCTGCAAGTCTCTTACAATCTTTTTGTTGTCATAAATTTCGCCTGGCTTGGCTGAGAGTTCTCTTCTGACAACCTTCTCTTTAGTTTGCTTCAAACCCTCTATTCTTATTTCCGTAAGAAAACCTTCAACTATTTTAACATTTATTTTTCGGCCTTTGTCTTGAACATAGGCATCAACTACTTTTGAAAACAAGAAGCCTTGCTTAGCCAAAGCTTCATTTAAGTGTCTTATATCCTGCGATAAAAGCTTTGAGTTGAAAACCGTGCCTATTTTGCTCTCCATAGCATCTTTAAGGATTCTGTCCTCAACTGTCGTACATCCTTTAATGCTGATTTCTCCAATGATTTCGTTTTCTTCTACATGGAAAACTATTTTTTGACCGTTTTTATATGGAACAGCTTCTGCTCCGACATAGGAGAAGTAGCCCATTTCACCGATTTTGGCTATATCGTTTTGCACAGCTTCAGCATTAAAACGATCTCCAATTTTTGTCGCAATATTCATTAGAATAAGCTTGTCGTCAATCATACGATTTCCTTCAACGACAAACTCTGTGACTATATTACTGGAATATGCATAAACAGCCGGATTAACAAAAAACAAAACAGCCAAGGCGGCTAATATGGTAACAGTGAGCTTATTCATAAGGGCTTATTCACATTCCTCGCTACTAAGTTATCTGGATGTGCCCATAATACTTACAAGAGAAAATCTTGTCAACATTTAGAAAAGTAAGTTGCATTAGAAGAACAATCCCAATAAGATATAGCAATAAGCGTCTAACTTGGAGGAAAACATGTCAAAGTGCCTCATGTGCAAAATTGAAATACCTGCCGGTGCCTATTGCCAAGAATGCTTGGAAAAAAAACAGAATAAACCCAAGCCATTTTCTTTGAGCTCCTTCTTAGGAAACAAAAATAAACCTGTATCCGAATCTCAAACAGAGCAGCTGGCTGAAGTCCAGCCCGCAGGCGAACAACCTGCACAAAACAGTCTCTCTCAACCCGAAACAGCTGCTCAATCCACTCAACAGCCTATAAACGGACGAAACCATCCCGCATATCCCGCATATCCCGCAAACAACTCTTTCCAATCTCAATCAACTGCTGATTCCTATGCCCAGCAAGAATTTGCCAGCCCTGAGAATCCCTCCGCCTACCCACAAAACGCTTATCAACAACCATTCGCCGGCAATCATCAATCATCCGCTCAACCTGAAGAATGGCAACAACCGCAAAATGACTATCAAGCAAACACCAGCTTTCAGCAGCCTCAAGCAACACAGCCCCCCCAATTCAGTCCTCCGCCGGAAAACAATTTAACAGACAACACATCCGATCTCCAAGAGCTTCAACCTCTTTCTCAGCAAGCAATACCGCAACAAAAAAGCTTTGAAGATGAACTCAAAGAAATTGAGCTGCAACAAACACCAAAGGGCTTTTCATTACAAGACACCTTAAACATGAAACCCCAAACAGGATTTTCATCCTCCGTTTTGCGTGAAGGCACTTCTGAACGTATTCTAAAACTCAGAGACGAAGCCAAAGAACAAAAACAAAGCAATATACTTGGCTCTTCTTCAGATGCTTTCCGCTCCAAAGTTACCGGCTTAGGAGACAAAGAAATTGAAACAGCAGTATTAGCTTCTCTAAGACAAAACTTTGATCTTCTCAGAACATTGCGTTCTGAAGGCTTCGGAGAAGATTTTTTTTCCACTCATCTTTTCAGAGCAATGTTCAAAGCTATTGTCATGCTGAGAAAAGAAACAAAACAACCCTCTTCATTAGACAAGGTTGTTCTCAAGAACATTCTGAAACGCGCAGAACTGCTAAACAACGACTCTATTGAGCTTATTGAAGAAATAACCAATGCCGATCCTATACCCAGCTCGGAAATAGGCGCCTATGTAAACATACTAAAAAAACAAGCTCTCAAAAGAAAGCTGAAAGAAATCAGCAATCGGATAGACAACTACATTGAAGATCCGAAAGCCTCTTCTGAAACACCAATAAATCTTTTTGCAGGCGAAATCCTCAGGAGTGTCAGGGATGTCCAAAAAGCTCAAGAAAGCAAACGCATCAACCTCATAAGAGAAGAACTCTTTGAAATAATTGATGACGTAAACGAAAGAGAAGAACGCGGAGAAATAGAAATTCTAGGCTATTCTTTTTCACCCATGGATTATCTCAACAAAGCGCTCTCCGGCTTCAGAAAAGGATTCATGTATGCAATAGCTGGCGCTCCGAGACGAGGCAAAACAACTTTCACCTTAGAAATGGCTACAAGAGTAGCGACATTGAATAAAATTCCAGTTCTCTTTTTCACCTATGAACAAACCAAAAAGAACCTTGCCTACAGAATTTTGGCTAAAGAAAGCCGGTTAAACCCTGGATTTCTACAAAGAAAAAAAATCCGTTCCAATTACGTAGTAGATGCCAAATTCCAAAGCGGACTAAGCAAAATCCAAGAATACATGGACTACTTCTATATAATTGAAGCCACCAAGGAAGACACCGTAGACAAAATCAGGTCTTACGCTTACAACACCATGGAGGACTTTGGCACTGAAGATATAATGATCTTTGTCGACTACATCCAAAAAATGCCTCTTTCAAGAAACTACATGGACGAAAAGTTCAAGATAGAAGAGATTTCAACAGAGCTGAAAGCTCTTTGCATCGAACTAAACAATCCTATAATGGCTATCAGCTCTCTGTCTAAAGAAGGTTGCCAAATAGACTCCAACGACTCAAAAGAACGCCCCTCGCTTTACCATGCCAAAGGCTCAGGCGATCTTGAATACGACTTAGACTGCGCCATGGTTCAAGCTAAGGACTGGGAAGACACAAAAGAACTAACTGCACAGCTCCAGCAAAAAGCAGAAGAGATGGGCAAAGACCCCACTAGAATTCCCAAGGTTGACGTAGTCAATATATATCTGGACAAAAACAGAGACGCCCCAGAAGGCATATATTCAGTCATACAATATCTATTCTTTATTGAAGACAACAAGTTCATAGAAATGGGTCCAAAATTCGCTGATGACAAATACCGATTCGGCAAAGTAGAAGATCTTATCAAAAGCCTTATCAATCAAAACTACATCACATTTTACGATAAGCCGCAAAACGCGACCTATGACAAAGGAAGAGTCAAAATCAGGCTCAAAGACATTTGATTTCATTGACAAAAGAAAGAATCTGATGAAAAGCTTACTTACAAAAATCCGCTCCTTTTCCATTAACCCCCTTTTTGCCTTCTTATCCCTTATAATCTTCTCAGTCTTTTTGACAATAGGGTGCACAGGCGGAGACGCTCTCGTCTCCATAACCCCTGAGCAATACCTGAACTCCTCTTTGGAGCAAATCGCCGTTTTAGAAGGCACAACAACAGATGTAAGAGACATAAATGAAATAATCAGAGTTCTTGAAAATGCCGAAAAAAAGGCAAAAAAAACTGCCACAATAGATGCCTCCCGTATGCTTTTGTGTTTGATGAATACTTTAAAGGCTGAAAAAGAGTATAAAAACACTCTCCTAAAACCAAAGAAAACAGCATTTTCCACTCCCCCTCCTGACTTGGAGCCAACCAGACAATGCCTGCGAGAGGCTAAAAAATGGCTGAGAAAATGTAACTCCACCTTTGCAACCAAATCCCTTACGGGCGACCTTAACTACATCACAGGCATATACTCTTCAATTAAAATGCTCACTCAAAGCGGCTCAGATCGCGAAAGCAGCCTTTACGACGCCATAATGTCTTTTAGAAGATGTATAGCTATGGCTCCAACTTTTGAGGCCTCTTTTATGCTTTACGGCGAAAAACAAAACAAAAGGAAAGTCTTGCTTCGCCTCGCTGAAACTCTTGCCTATGGGGGCGAACAGGGTGAAGCCTTTGAAATTATCAGCCAATACGACTTTAAACCACTTTCTCCTATAGCTGGTTCAACTCACAAAGAAGACTTTGAATGGCATCACAAAAAAGCCCTGATTACAGCTCTCATGGGACATCTTGAAGAAGCTTCAGAAATGCTCGGAATATTCAAAATAATTCCCGAAAGCGACTATCCCTATGTTGCTGATGCAATATGGCTTTTAGAAGGAGTCTATACGCAACTTTCCAAAATTACCAAAGACCCGAAGAAAGCCTCTGAATATTCTGCAGAAGCAAAAGTCGCAAACGGCATATTAAAAAAAATTCCCAGTATCTATTCCGATAAAGAATACGCCTCCGCTTCAGAGTCTTTTTTAAGACTGACTAACAGCGAACCTCGGCTTTATGAAGGAGTCAAACTGTATGCTGACGGCGACATAAAAGAAGCTTATAAAATATTCAAATCCTTTGAGGGCAAAGGGCATCTCTCCCATAAACACAGAATTTCGAGCTTGATCTACATGTTAGAATCCGGCATAAGATGCAACGAAATTTCACAAATGGCCTTTGAAAAAACAATGCTTAACGAAATCATACCAAAACAGCTCACACCACTCCAAGAAGACAGAGCTGCTTGGCTTTTAGCTTCTCACTTTTCCGACAAATTAGCCCGACAAAAAAATATTACCGCAGCAACATTCGGCACAAACTCATACATTCAAACCTTCATAAATAAACCCGCACTTTTAACAGCTGTTTTTGAACGAGGCAAAATAAAAAGAGAAAATAAGAAAATACAACAAAAAAGCAGAACTTCCAGATTCAGCCACTTTAATATGACAGAAAAATCCAAAGCTTCTAATTCCAGCTCAAAAAATGATGCCCTATCAAAGCCTGAACAAAAACAAGAGCCAAGCAGAATAAAAGCTGAAATAGTTACAAATAATCCCAGCAATATCTTTCTCTCTTTAAAGCTTCACGCTATTTCCCTAAAAAATATAGAGGTACTAAACACAAAAGAAATTCCTGGACGCGAAGAAGACGGCCTTATAACCTTCGTTTCCGAAGAGTTGAATGAAATCTCCAACAAAGATAAAATCCTTCTTATTGTTGAAACAAGCGACTCTGAAGACAATACTTATGTCTCAGGAAAAATTCTTCTTCCTGCTCCTATGCACAAATGACAAAGCCAGCTTTTTGTGTTAATTTGACTATGCAAAGAATTTTCTCTAAAATTTCTGTACAATCAGGACTGAAAACATGAAAATCATCTGGATACTGTTAGCTTCCATCTTTATGTTTCCTGCCGATCTTTGCGCTAAAGACACAGGCAAAGAGCTCACAAGGCTTTGTAGAGAAAACTTAAAAAAACTAAACGCCTCCACAGAGCAGTTTCAGCAACAAAATCCTTTTTCAACCCTGTTTATTCTTCAGTGGAGCCCCTTAGAAAAAATATCTGAAGATATGAAATTCATGGAAATTCTTGGCAATGACTTCAAACCAGTTACCCCCAACTGCGGCTACAGCTATGTTGCCAACAACAAAAGCGATTGGCAATGGTGCTGTAATCTTCACGGAGTTTTAGAGGGCGACAAAAACTTGTCTTTCCGTTATAGAGAACACAGAATGCTTGCAAAAATTAACACAAAATATCTCTCCATACCGGAATATGATGTGCACTCAAAAAATCTTGAGCGTTGGATAACCTATGTCCCAACCGTAAAAGAGCGCATAATCTACAACTTTAACATGAATCCGATAACAACCAGCATAACAGCTGTTCTTGTAGTAATCGGTCTAATAGCTCTTATATACAAGCTTTAACATAGACTTGTAATTTAATAAAATGATATATTCTACTAACCTTAATTTCAGCGGATTATTGCATGCGAACAACAAAAACCTATAAAAAAACTAACTTAAGAAAATCGAGAGCCTTCACTTTGGTTGAAATCTTGGTTTCCTTATTTATTATGGCTTTAATTGCCACCCCTTTCATCCGCATGTTTACTTTCGGAGTAAAAGGTTCAATTGAAAACAAAGAACAAATTTTGGCTTACAATTTAGCCAGAGAAAAAATGGAACAGGCTGCAATAACTCCTTACCACCTGCTCAAATCTGACTATGAAAATTACAGAGACATTTACAAGGAAGCTGTCGGAGATCATGAAGAAGCTTTTTACAGCGAAGAAGTCTTTCTGCAGTATTTCACTGATGTCTTCACGGAAGATGACCTGAAAAAGAGTTCCGAGCTAAACGGCATATACAGTCGTTTGAGCCCCAAATACAAAGAACGAGCCTTTGCTAAGCTGGAGCTTTATCCCAGCCAATACGCAGGCATACGAAGAGTAATGAAAGTTACGCCTGTAACCACATCGCAGTTTACCGCCACTGCCAACAGATTAAAAAAAGTCCATGTATTCGTGTATGACAAGGACAATAAACTTCAGGCTGAACTTGCAACATACATAGGAACGGACAAATAATGAGAAAACAAACAGCCTTCACTCTAATAGAAATCTTAGTAGCCATGGCTTTGACAGTTTTAGTCGGCGGAATCGTCTATTTGTTCCATGCCTCTGGCTCAATGCAGGTAAACAAAGGAGCCTCAAGTCTTTTTATTTCCTCTGACCTGCGCAATAAGATGGAAATTATAACTGAAGATATCCGCAACTCAAAAGCAATACTCTCTCTAACTCCTGAACAGCTCAAGCTTTCAACTTACAAGAATCGCCCTCCCTTCGAATTGGGAGACAGCTCTCTTGTTACAGTCACTTATGACATAGAAAAAGACTCAGACAGAAAAAGAGCTATTCTATGGCGAACAGAAGACAAGGGTAAACCGGAACCCCTTATAACATGCGATGACATTGAAGAAAACGCTTTCAGAGCTTACTGGAAAGGCTCAACAGAAGAAACAGATTCAGGATGGTATCTCTATCCATTCAGAAGTGAACAAAACGACTCATGGCAACGGGAATTTATATCCTTGGTAAAAGTAAAACTGAAAGTCACGGTAAAAGGCGAAACAGCCGAACTTGAGACTTCTGTGATACCTAGACCCGCAGAATCCCGCACACGTCAGCCAAACTGGAAGTTCAGATCGTGATAAGAAGAAACAGCAAACAGATTTTCGTAGGCACTACTCCTGTTGGCGGTTTAGCACCCGTGACTGTTCAAACCATGACTAAAACAAGAACATCCGACAGCAAAGCCACAATTGCCGAAATAAAACGTCTCGCTTTATGCGGCTGCGACATAATAAGACTCGCGGTTCCCGATATGGATGCAGCTCACGCATTAAAAGCAATTACCGAAGATTCCCCTATCCCTGTAATAGCTGACATACATTTCGACCATCTTTTAGCTTTAGCTGCGGTTGAAATGGGTGCGGATGCACTCCGGCTCAATCCCGGCAACATCAGAAGCCAAGACAAAATACGAGAAGTAGCCGCTGCTTGCAAAGACAAAGGCATACCTATAAGAGTAGGTGTAAACGCAGGATCACTCGATCCCGAGATAGCAGCAAAACACGGCGGAGTAACCCCTGAAGCTTTGGCAGAGTCAGCTTTGCGTGAAACCGCCTTTTTAGAAGCCTGTAACTTCTCCATGATTAAAATAGCTGTAAAAGCCTTTGATATAGATATTATGAGACAAGCCGCCAAAATAGTGGCTGAAAGAACTCCTTATCCGATGCATTTAGGAGTTACCGAATCAGGACTTCCCGAAGAAGGCATCATAAGATCCTCCATAGGGATAGGATCTCTGTTGCTTGACGGAATAGGAGATACCATAAGAGTCTCTCTAACAGGAGATTCCGCGGCAGAAATAGAAACCGGCATAAATATTCTTAAAGCGACAGGCCTCAGAGAATCAGGCCCTGTAATAGTGTCGTGCCCAACATGCGGAAGAACTCAAGTTCCTCTTATAGAAATGGCAAATGAAGTCAAAAAGGCTCTCAAAGGCCTTACGGCAAACATCAGAGTAGCAGTAATGGGCTGTGCGGTAAATGGTCCGGGCGAGGCTGCCCAAGCAGACTATGGAATAGCAGGAGCAAAAGACTCCGGACTGATTTTCAAAAAAGGAAAAATATTAAAAACTCTGAAAAGCTCTGAGCTTGTAGAAGCTCTGGTAGAAGAAATACGCAAGGAACATACCTTTTGAATCTCTTAAAACCCATAACAGAATATCTCAATTTAAAAAGAAGTTTCACTTACCTTAAGAACCTCACCTTTTCTGTTATTTTTTCTTTCCTTTTCTTATTGTTATTCCTGCCATCCCCTGTTTTGGCTCAAAAAACTCAAGATACTGCAATAAAATTCATAGCCGAAACAACAGAGTTTCATTTTTATGCGCCTATGAGAAGCGGATATGCCTCTTTACACCCACTTCGCAAAGAAGTGCCACGCATAAACCTAATGGTCAACCTGATAAACAATTATTTAAATTATCTGATAAAACTCAACAAGCTTGAGCTTAAAAGACCACTTAAAATCGTCTATGCTCCAGAATTAACTCCTAGCCAAGAAGACATGGCTCTTGATCATGTCAAAATTTATGATCTCGGTTTAAACGGCTTGCTGCAAGCAGTGAACAGGCACCTGCAAAAGCATGAAAAAGTAGACTTATCAGCTTTGATAGAAACAGTTGATGCTCTATCACTCATTCAAGATGTCTCACCGCCGAAAAAACTCGCTGAAAGTCTTGCCCGCATGGAACTTAAAAACCTCTCACTATGCAGAACTTCTCTTGAGCCTGAAAAAGACTTTTGTCATATTGCCGAGAACAACTTTATAACTGTTCGCCCGGATAAGCTTACAGATAAAATTTTTCTTTTATCTAAGACTTCCGACATAACCTCAGGCGAAATTCTTCTGGGAAATGCCGACTCAGACTACGCAAACCTCCAACTCTCAGCCAACAAAAGATATCTGGCCTTCACAGATGCTCTTAAACCAAAAGTTTACGACCTGGAAAAATACGTTCCGCAAGATATCTTTGCCTCAAAATCAAACAAAATACTCTTGCAATACGCATGGTCACCAACAGAACCTCTTCTAATCGGTATGACTTTGGATACGAAAACAGAAGCCCGAAGTGTCTTTGTCTACAACGCTGAAACTCAAAAACTCTCTGACGCAAACTTTGCCAAACTTCCAGAAGCAGCTCTTTACGCATGGCCTCTTATATCACCTCAAGGTTCCTATGCAGCATTTACTTCAGCCAATGCCGTCCATTTGATTGACTTGAAAAAAATGCGCGTACTGCCTTTTCTGATCTCTGTAAGAAATACAATAGTTGAGTTCATTTGGTCAGAAGATGAAACCTCATTCGCCTTCGTTGAAGTGGAAGGACAATCCCGTGACAGACATCTTTTTGACGACTTTGACTTCAGAGGCTCTGTAATTCGAGCATACAGACTTGATCCCGCAACCTTTTCCGTAGTTGAAGATCGTGCACAGACAATTCAGTCAAGAAATACTTTGCGACTCATTGCTTTCAATCATGAAAACAGGTTTTTATATTTAGACGGGCATTTGTCGATTTTCAGTTATGCCGCTAATATAACTGATCTTACAACCTTTTTCTCGGCATACCTTTCACCCCATCCTATTTCATCACAAGTAACTAGCAGTGCTTCAATATCCGAAATTGAGTCACAAAAATTGGATTTAAAATATCTCTATGTTTTCAAAAATCTGCTTCGCCAAGATGCGAATATCTATGATGCAGGTCTAAACGGAAAAAACCAACTTTATCAGGATAAATACCAAAATCTCTGGATATTGGGTTTGGATTTGCCAGAAACTATTAAACAAGCCACTAGAACTTTTAGCACTAGATTCTTTCCCTATCCATATCAAGGAGCAAATCAGGTATATTTTTCAGGAGAGCCTAAGGAAAGTGCCGCCGCTTTTTTGAATTTTTTAAATTTTTATAAAATAAAAAAATTCGATATTACCAATGATTGTCAATCATTGAACATGCTTGCTGATTTTAACGGGCAACTCTCACTTTGGACTGGAGAAATAAAAAAAATAACTGGGGGAAAACTCTTCTAATTCATAAAACTAAACAAGAATTAAATCCTAATTTGCTTTTCAAGTTGCCATAGATTTTTTTTTTTCCTATACTCTGTTTGTACATTTGTAAAATAAGGAGGGAATAAATGAAAAAGCTCACAACCTTTATAATGTCCTTGTTCCTTTTAGCTATAATTTTCCCAAGTTCTCTAAATGCTGCTCCAAAAAGGGTTCTTTTTGACAACACTCATGCCCAAACAGCAGGCAACGCAAGCTGGATAATCGAAGGCGGTTATTCTGACATGGGCGACATGCTGAAAGAAAACGGGTACAAATTGGACAATCTTAGTGCTGTAAGTCCAGGCAAAGTTTTTACACATGAACTTGTTAAAACTTATGATGCCATAGTCTTGCCAGAGCCGAATGATCCCTACTCAAAATCTGAAATTGAAGCATTGGTAAACTACGTCAAAAACGGCGGCGGCCTTTTTATTATTTCCGATCACCACAATGCAGACCGAAACGGAAACGGCTGGGACGCAGTAAGAATTTTCAACGAGTTCGTTCCTGAGTTTGGTTTCAAATTTATGCAAAATACTGTCTATGAAGCGCCCGTAACAGGAAAGATAAACACATCTCACCCTGCCATGTATGGCTTCAGAGCTGTAGGCATATGGGCAGGCGCAACAATGGAAATACTCTCAGCTCCCAATACCAAGGTAACAGGATTAGTAGACAGCAGAATAGCCAAAGCTCCTTACATGCTAGTCTCTGAGTATCACAAAGGCAGAGTTTTCGCCATCGGCGATAGTTCACCTTTCGATGATGGCACAGGCGACGGCACCAAAGGCAAATTGCATGACAGCTATGACTCTTTCATGTATTCGCACCCGCAAATAGCTTATAACGCTGTTACTTGGATTACAGGTGAAAACCCTTCCAAAAGAATTCCTTCCAGAAAAGTCAGTTTTTTCAATGAAGCCAAGGCCTCCGAAAAAAAGATAAACATTCTCGTAGATGCAGCCCATGGAAACGCATCTTCCGACAAAATGGCTACCTTTGAAAGACACATGAACAAAATGGGATTGAAGGTTTATTACAGCTTGAATCTAATCAAGCCTGAAACACTTAAAAACTTCAACACCCTGATTATTCCAGATCCCAGTCTTAAAATTCTCGACAGCGAAGTCGCAGCTATATCCGATTGGTTTATGAGCGGCGGCAACCTCTTTTTGGCATGCGCTTGGGACTCTGACAGGCTCAGAGGCACTCAAACCTTGAACAATCTTCTAACAAAGATCGGTGCCGTAATGCGCTTTAACGATGACCAGATTCATGACCCCAAGAATAAAACCAATAAACCTTGGGGCGTAATAGCCTTCAACTTCAAGGAAAACCACCCTGTAACCAATGGACTCAAAAAAGCCATCTTCTGGGGCAGCTGTTCTCTGATCAATCGTAAAAATCAGCCTCTAAAAGAAAGCGATGGAGTTGAAATTTTGGTTAAAGGCGGAAAAGATACCTTTAATAAAGACGGATTCCCTAAAATACCTGCTGTTATGTATGAAAAAGGCTCAGGAATCCCCATGATGGCTATGGAAAAAATAGTCAACGGAACCTTAGTTCTGAGCGGTTGCTGCAACTTCACTGATTATCAATATCCCGACAGCGACATCAACATGGCTCAGCCTGGCCCCAATCCTTTCATACATGAAACACCCCAGCTTTATGACAATCTCATGAAGTTTCTTGCCACCAGCAAAAAACGCTAAAACAATCTAAAATCCAAGGTCTCCGCAGGCAGTATGGAGACCTTGGCTCTCGATCTCAAACAGGAAAAGACAATGAATAAAACAAAAAAAATAGACTGGGGAGCATACGCTTATTTGCTGCCAGTTCTAATAATAATAATCGCTTTTCACGTCCTGCCTATGGTTATGGCCTTAGTCGTAAGCTTCTTTGAGTGGGATTTGATCGGCTCGCCGAAACTCATCGGCTTTCATAACTACGCAAGACTATTCAGCGATCCATTATTCAAAAAATCTTTAATCAATACAGCAATATATGCTCTTACAAGCATACCGTTGATAATTTTTCTCTCAATGTTCATAGCAATTTTGCTGAACAATCCAATCAAAGGCATAGGCGTTTACAGAACCATCTATTTTTTACCTGTTATTACTTCCATCAACGCCGTAGCACTAGTATGGAACTTTATATATAACCCCGAGTTCGGACTTTTAAACAAGGTTCTTGCGGGCTTTGGGTTAGAGCCTGTCCGATGGCTTCAAAACCCGAAAACAGCCATGATGGCCATAGTAGTAATGAGCGTATGGAAAGGCTTGGGAAGCAATATAATTATCTTCCTTGCAGGCCTTCAAAACATTCCCAAGCAGCTTTATGAAGCAGCCACCTTGGACGGAGCAAATGTTTTTCAGCAATTCCGCCACATAACTTGGCCACTTTTAACTCCGACAACATTCTTTATTACAGTCATGTCGGTCATAGGCTCGTTCCAAGTCTTTTCGCAGGTCTATATGATGACTCCGCGAGGAGGTCCTCTCAAATCCACGATGGTTGTGGTTTATTACCTTTACAGAAAAGCCTTTGAACAATTCGAGTTCGGCTATGCTTTGGCTATGGCCTTTGTACTCTTCCTTATAATTCTCGCTTTGACTCTCTTCAACAAACTTGTAGTCGAAAAGCGTGTTCACTACAACTGAAAGAGAGGCTGAACAATGACAACACAACAACTAAAACATTTTACGGTTCACCTCCTGCTTATTATTGGCTCTTTTTTCATGCTTTTCCCATTTGTCTGGATGTTCTTCTCATCCTTCAAGAGCAAAGCTGAGCTGACTGCGCCAAGCGATACAATCAATGTCTTGCCAGACAGCATGAGACCGGAAATTTTCAACGATGATGATGCAAAAGCCCGTTTAGAGCAACAAGCAAATGATGAGAAGGCATGGAATGAAGCCAAAGCTGCTGCTGAAAAAAAACAGGCTGAATTAGTCAAAGCAGGCAAAAATGTATCCATAGACAGCCTGATGAAAGAAGCTCAGGAAAAAGACAGAAAGTTGCGAAAACCCTTCGAATTATGGGACAACTATAAAGAAGCCTTAAAGCAACAGCCTTTTGGACAGTATTTTCTCAATACGATATTTGTGAGTATCACTGTTACTGCCGTTTCGCTATTCTTTGCTTCCTTAGCAGCCTTTTCCTTCGCATTCTTCAAATTTCCCTATCAAAATGCTCTATTTATGCTTCTGCTTGGCACAATGATGTTGCCTCAGCAAGCTTTGCTGATTCCCAACTACATAGTTTTGTCAAAAATCGGATGGGTCAATACCTATCTGGCTTTAACAGTTCCTTGGTTTGCCTCTGCCTATGCGGTATTCTTCTTGAGACAGTTCTTTATGCAGCTGCCCAAAGACCTCTTTGAAGCTGCGACCATCGACGGATGCACTCGCTTCCAGTTTTACTGGATGGTAGCTCTGCCTCTCTGCAAATCCCCGCTGGTCACATTGGGAATCTTCACTTTCCTCTCAAACTGGAACGCCTTTATTTGGCCCTTAATAGTTACAAACGATGAAAACCTGAGAGTTTTGCAAGTAGGTTTGAGCTACTTCCAGTCTGACGCGGGCAATGATTGGGGCCCCTTGATGGCAGCCTCGACCATGACTGTTTTACCGCTGATGATTATGTACTTCTTCGCTCAAAAGCAGTTTGTTGAGTCGCAGATGAGCAGCGGAATGAAGGAGTGATATAATGAAACCAAAACATTTCTTAATAATAGTATTCATTATATGGCTGGTAACCGTATATATGCTTTTTGGCCCCAACTCTAGAGCCAGAAAAGCCAGAGTTGAGGTTGAAAGTGCTGGAGGCGGCAGAACCGAAGTGGTATTCTGGCATGCAATGGGCGGGGTTCTTGGCGATGTCATGAATGAAATGATCGCCAATTACAATGCACAAAGTGACAAATACCACTTAAAAGCGGTTTCAATGGGCAGTTACGATACCCTATCCAAGAAGCTTTTGGCCTCGCTTATCGCAAAAGAAGCTCCCGATATAGCTCAAAACTATGAAACCCTCACTAAAAAGTTCATTACTCACAAAAAAATTGTCTCTCTGGATGAACTTATAGAAAAAGATATAGCAGCTGGCGGCGAAGATATCAGAAAAGATATCATACCTGTGCTTCTCAGAAACAACACTTACGATGGTATTCTTTACTCCTTCCCTTTCAACAAAAGCGTTCCTATACTTTACTACAATAAGGATATGTTCCGGGAAGTAGGTCTGGATCCGGAAAAGCCCCCGAAATCCTATCAACAGATGATCGAGTATTGCAAAAAAATTACCGATTATTACGGCAAACAACCTGGCAAATATGATTATTGCGGCTTTGCGAGTTCAGCGGCTAACGTTTGGACCTACCTCTGCAAAGTCAGAGCTTGCGGCGGCAAAATTGTTAGCCAAGGCTCAGACGGCATTCTCTACTCCCACTTTGATGAAGAACCTGCTGTAAAAGCTTTGAAAATCCTCCAGGAACTCATGCGCTACCGCAAAAAAACTGCCTTGGACAAAGATGGCAAAGAAAGAACGGTAACCTTCAGATATGCCAAAGAAGGACAAGGCTTTGACCATCAAAACGACTTCACTTCAGGCAAAGTAGCTATGATAGAAGCAAGTATAGTCAGTAAGGTGTATATGCAAAATTCCATCCGATTTGATTGGGGAATGGCACCCATGCCAGGCTATGAAATGGAAAAAGACGGAGAACCATACCTGAACATGGGTCTTATTCTTTCAGGAACCAACATAAACATATTCAATAACGGCGATCCTGAAAAAATCGCAGGCGCTTGGGACTTCGTAAAATGGTTCACCTCAACTGAAAACGGCTCATACTGGAGCCGCAACACAACCTATCTGCCTGTCCGCATATCTTCTGTCACTTCTCCTGAAATGATGGAAGCAAGACGCAATGACTCGCGCCTTAACGCTGGTTACGAAAGCCTTGAGTTTGCTTCCTTTGAACCTCGCCTGACTGCTTGGTTTGAGATTCGCGATATGCTTGCGGACGTTCTAGAAAAAGCTACAATAGACCTGGCTGAAATAGGCCCAGAAGGCGAATTGCCTGATGCTAAAACCAACTATTGCGACCTTATGAAAAAAGACGTAGACGCAATACTGAAATATGTAACGGACACAGACGATGCCCTTGAATAATAAACTTTATGATGAAGCAAAACGAGCCGCGGAATTGTTCCGCGACTCTGAATCCTTCCTTGTTTCAGCTCATCTTAGACCTGATGGAGATGCTTGCGGCTCTTTATCGGGTCTTTTCAAGGTACTCAACGCACTTGGCAAAAAGGTGGATTTGCTGATGCCTGATAATATTCCAGGCTCCTTCGCATATCTATTTCCCGACAATATAAATCAAATCAGAGAAACAGAATTTGTTTCCGACCACGATGTGTATGTAGTCCTCGATTGTGGAGAAGAAGAAAGAACTGGCTGCAAAGTCATCAGAGATTCCAATAAAACTCCTCTGGTAAATATAGATCACCACGCCAGCAACACCATGTTCGGCAATATAAACCTTGTCGACACTTCATCTGCGGCTACCACCCAGATACTAACACTCTTCTTTGACAAATTTGGATTTCCATTAGATAAAGATGCAGCTGAAAGTTTGATCTTGGGCATGTTTACAGACTCAAGATTTTTTCAGGTAGACAATGTCTCTGCTGACACTCACAAAGCTGCTTCAATATTACTTTCCACTGGATTGGATCAAATGCCGATTTTGGAAAGACTGAATTCCAGCCGCAGCTTTACTGATCTCCAAGTCCTTTCATTAGCTTTGAGCAATCTTGAAACCCATGAAGATGATAAAATTTCTTTGTCAGTCATAAAACAAAAAGATCTCAAAGCCTTGAATGCAACAGTCTCCAACATTTATGGAAGCGGCATCTTTAATATGCCGCTCACCATAAGAAGCGTGATGCTTGCAATCACCGTTTTTGAACGAGAAGATGGTATGACTGCCTGCGAATTTCGTTCCAGAGGCGGAATAAACGTCAGAGACGTAGCCGTAGCCTTTGGAGGAGGCGGACATTTGGCTGCCTCTGGATGCAGCCTTGAAGCAAACATAGATGAAGTGGCCTCAAGAGCCCTTGAATTATCAAAACAAGCATACAGAGAACGCTTTGGCATTTGATGGAGTTTTTTATGCCGCTTAAAAATTCTTTAAAGAAGCAAACCCGAGCAGTTCTTGCTCTTATAGCACTGTCTTTGCTCATCCTATTCCCAATTGAATCCTTTGCATACGAAACTCTTGTTAAAGGACTTGGACTATTTTCCTTAGCAGCTCGGAGCGATGAAAATATAATCAGAGCCGAGCTATGCTTAGAAAAAGAAAATGGCGAAAAAATACTTTTTGATGCCTATGACGGCTATATACCCAAAGGCTTGGTCAGACACGACTTGGATTTAGACGGACATGACGAACTTATAGTTCTCATTTCCTTCTCTTCATATGACGAGCTCTTGCCGCTCTTTTACACATTAAAAAGCGGAACTCCCGAAAAAATCCCGTTTATTTTAAATGAAGCGGATCCTGAAAACAATTGGTGCAAAGAACTTTATATAGCTAACTATCAAGGCAAACCGGCAATACATGCTCAACAAAAGCTGATTTACCATGACTACGGCCCCCCGCTTCTGATTGCATCCAAAATTCTGGCCTATGAAAACGGCAAAATAGTTTTGAAAGATTCAAGACTTTCCTCAGGCAATCATTTTAATATAATAATGAACAAAGCCGCTTATGCTATGCTAAGCGGGGATCCAGCTCTCTCAGCCCAGCTATATGAGCAAGCGATAGCAGCCTCTTCTGGAGAAATCACTCCCGAAATATTCGCAGAGATGTTGATACAGCAAGCGGAAGCCTCCGCTTTCTCTTTCAATTTCCAAAGAGCCATGGAATTATACGAAAAAATCGTTTTAGAATTGCCGGAAGAAGATTGCGTGGAAAAGGCTCAAAGTGAACTTGAGTTCCTGAATGCTAACATGGACAACTTAAATGCCCTCAAAACATACTATGAAATAGCCCGATCTAACAAAACAGGAAAAACAGATTCAGCTAAGCTCGCTTTAGACGAAGCTCTGACAAGCCTTAAGGGCAATAAGCTTTATGACAGGCTGCTGATGCAAAAATGTGATTTTCTTATTTCTTCAGGCAAAATCGAAGAAGCTTTGCAGCTTTGCCAGCAATTAATAGCAGAATATCCTGAAACTGCTCTTTTTGATAATGTTCAAAATCTGATTGAAGAGTTGCAAATAATTAAAACATCCTCTGACTCGCTATGAGCAAACAGGGTTCTACCGCACAACTCAAAATTCAAGAAATCATCGAGAAAACCAAGCAGAAAACCAATCTTTTTTATCTGAATAGAACTCAAAAAATCTTACTTACACTTTTGCTTTTTCTGCTCTTTACCCTTCTGGTTATAAGTGCCCCTTTTTTATTTCGTGACTATTATGCAAAACGCTTAAAGATTCCAAAAGAAGTGTTTTTGTCACAACCTGTAGAACTCTCAATAAATAGTTTTTTAAAAAACCCTGATTCTTACTATTTCAAAATGGGCAATTTTAACTTTCCTGTACCCAACGACTTCACGCCGACCGAAATATATACGGATTCAGCTGTTTTTAAAAGAGCCGGTCGTTCCAGAAGCCGAAAAATACGCATTTTGGATACATCCATAGATGAGCTTCCGCCACACCAAACTTATAACTATTTAGTTAAATCATCCATTCCTTTACTTCCACAGCAGTTTTTCGAGGCAGTCCTAAATGAAACTTGGCATCCAATAAGGCTCATAGCAAAAGGAAAATTATATGTAGACGAAGGAATAACAAATACAGTTTACAAAAATGAGTGGCCAGGCGGTTTTAAAGGCTATATTTTACCACTTTCAGGAAACAAAGGTTATAAAGCCAGAGTCTTCACCCCCGAAGGACAAGGAGCTTTTTTATATGAATTCTCTGACAGCGTAAAACCTGTAACCCTGCAAGAATGGAACACCTTGGCTGCCGGCATTGATACCATTTTTGCAACAGCCCATGCAACAGACGATTTTGATAAAGTGCTTGAATATGCCAAAAATCAAAACACTGAAACCAAAGCCCTTTCAATTGCTCTATCTGAATTTTATGAAACAGGCAATCCAGAATGGATTTTGCCGATACTTCAAGTTATGGCTTCCAGAGGTTTTATTTCAGAATTTATCAAGAATCAAAATAGATTCTCCAATTCATTCCCTCAAGAATCAAATTATATAAGCGAATGGAATGCTCTATATAAAACCATAACAGAAAAACATATAAAGATTGAAACTGATCCAAAAATGGCAAGTAAAGCTTTAAATGTCTACTGCACAAATCTTACTGACAAAGAAATAATAGAAATGACCTTAAATTTTACAGTCACTTCAGAAACTGGCACAAAACATGAGTTTTCAGCTCAGGTTCTACGAGAAGGCCGAATTATGAACAATCAGGAAAAAGCACTTCTCATTAATGTGCCAGATAATGTAAGCATAGCTGAGTCTGTAAAAATAGAATGCTGTGTAGAGAAAGTAGTCTTCGCTAACTAATGCAAAGTGGACAGCTTAGTAGAGTTGTCGCCAACTGTCAGCTTGTCCGCAGCTACCTGTCCATTTTTATAAACTCTCAAATACAAAACAGCTTTTATCTCTTTATCCTCATATTTGAACCCTGAAGAAGCCAATAGCTTTTCAGCCTCAGGAGACAATCTTTTCTTCATACAATATCTGGTTACAGGCAAATTCTCAACAGCAAAAAACACAGGTTCTTTCAGCTTATTCCAAAAACTTCCTCTGCTGACAGTAAATTCTTCAGGCGTTGTGTGTATATAGTGCTCTTTCGTTGTTATAAATGAAACATTGTCAGGCAAGTCTTTCTTATCAAAATATATCTTTGAAAGTCTTGTCAGTTCGCCTTCCTGCTTAAGAGTTATATAGGCTGCTTGTTTACTGAAAGTCGGAAACACATACTTCAACTCTTCCTTTTTCAGATCGGTTGCGGCAAGTCCAAGGTTGCTGTATTTCAATTTTATATAACGTCCTTCAAGAAGATCTGGCAAGCCATAAGGAACAACTTCGAAAGAAAAAACCTCATAAGGCATGGAGTAAAATATTTCCAATTACAGCTGATAACAGCTATTATAGCCAAAGCAAACAGCAAAAGACCTATTGTTTTCAAAATGCTGGAAGCAGATCTCACTGCCTCGCCTCCTATACTCTAGTGCCGTGTTTCAGCTAAAACTTCTCTGTTCAATGACAACAAAGACAACAAACTATTCATGCTGTTCTGGCGCTGCAATCGCACTACAATGGACAGTGGTCAATAGACTATGAAATTGTTTAGACTCAATTACCGAAATTGACAACTGCTTTGAGATGCTGTTAAACAGCTGATTTTTTTAGATTTGAAAAACAGAGAACAAAACTCTCAAATAAATATACCGGATAACGAACATTTAGCTGCAATAAAGCACTATTTCCAACTTCTGCTTCCTTCTTTGCGCTCTGCTTCAGCAGCTTGTTCTTTGAGAGATTGCTCGACAAATTCTTCTATAGTCTTATCGCCCACAGTCATTTTTTCTGAAGCCACATGACCATTTTCATAAACTCTCAAATGCAATATGGCCTTCACCCTTTCGCCTCTGTAAGTGCCATGCCCTCTTGTAGAAGCAAGCAATTTTTCCGCTTCAGGCGCCAGTTTTTCGTTCATAAAATACTTGCTTATAGGCAAACGGGTTACTCTTACTGTTTTAATTTTTTTGGTCTTCTCTTTTTTCTGCTTAGAGTTTTTTTCAGAAACAGCAGGTCTTCTATTCTCTTTATTGTCTTCAAATCTTTCAGGCTCAGCAATCTCCTCGTATTGCCAGCTTATATAATAGTTATCGCCATCAATTTTTACAAACGGCTCTCCTTTTGGCAGATGCTTTTTATCAAAATAAATTTTTGACAGTTTTGTTACATCGCCATCTCTTTGAAGAGTGGCCCAAACCTTTTGTGACAAACGATTTGCAGCTTGCGGAATTGATTCAGCTTCATGCACTTCAGGTTTGCCTAGTTCAACATAACTTAGAGCAACATATCTCCCTCGAAAAAGATCAAGAGGATCATAGAGGCTGACCTCAAAAGGAAATATTTCATAATCCATCAAATAATTCAAATTAACTATTTGATAAATTGGATAAATCAAAGAGCAGGCAAAGACTATCAGATATATTGGCAGTCTGTATTCTTTCTTAATCATGATTCTGCTCCTTTCATAGTCAAAGCCTCTGCTGAGGACTCATCAGGCGAATCTTTCATTCGTTTATATGCAATATGATTGAAAACCAAGAAGATAACTCCGCCCGTCATGAAAAGGAATGATTTGTCCAGCTGCGAAAAAGATGCTGTGGCAAAATAAGCAAAAAGATATTCCAAAAACATTATTATGCCTAAATTCACTATAAGAAGACGCTTTAACTTTATTCCTTCTTTTATAAAGCAATAGACAATAGCCAAGGTTAAAATATTAGTAGTCAATCTTGTTTGCCCCGACTCTGAAAGGTGAATATGCAAAACTAAAACCTGATACAAAGCAATCATGAAATCCGTCATAAATGAGGCATTTTTTCCAGCTTTGTTATTTCGGAAAGCCATATAAAAAGAGCCAGCAATCATAAGGAGCATGAAAACTACTGGTATACTATTTGCAAAAGGAGCTGCTTTAAATCTGCTGCCTATATCTAATCCTGGAACCCGATAAAGCGATGCAAAAACAAGAATCCCTGACAATGCCAGATAGCTTAAGGCATACCAAGGGCTTGTGAGTATAGAAACGCCCGCTCTGTTTTCATTTAAGGACATTACTAAAATAAATCCTATCATGGAAAAAAGAACAGCAGGAATTTGTTTGAAACCGGAAAAAGTAAAGGCTATAAATAAAAGATAAGGAATGGCAAAATATTGAATAATAGCTCTAGCAAACCCCTTCTTTTTAAGTTTTGCGCTCATAAAAGGGAAGATAAGAGCAGCGAACAGCAAATTACGTATAAACTCATAACCTATGGTCAGTTCAGGATAACCGAAGGCAAGCAACATAAGTGAGATACAAGCAAAAAGCAAATAACTGTCAAAAACATACATCAAGGGCACACCCAAAACAATTAGCAGAGTAAAAAAATCTACTATATTGCCAGAGATTTGATAAATGTGCGTCAACATAGTTATGAGCACAATAATTCCTGCAAATGTTGTTACAGCAGATATTTCATCAAGAGCTCGTCCCTCTTTATTCCTAATTACGAATACAGAGAAAGCTCCTGCCAAAAGCAGCGGAATAAAAGAAATCGCAACCTGAAGAGAGCGTCCTAAACTGTTCCAGTTATAGCTGAAAAAGGTGATAACACCTAAAGCCAGCATTAAACCGCCAATTATCATCACAGCCGTATAAGCATACTTTAAGACTGGACTTTTAGCTGTTCCATTAGCGCTTTTATAATATTCAACACATGACAAATAGGACTCTTCGTCCAAGAGACCTTGAGAACGGAGAGTCGACAACTCCCTAAGAATCATTTTAATGTCTTTATTGCTTTTCATAGGTAAAATTATAGCATAAAGCTGATTATCCAAGAAATCTTTTTAAGCCAGCTGTTTGTTGCAAAGCACTGTAATTACAGGTAAACTCGCTTTATAAGCGACCAAATCTTGGAGAAACTGAATGAAAAAGATATTACTGGTTTTTGGCACAAGACCTGAAGCCATTAAAATGTGCCCTTTGGTGTTAGAGTTAAAAAAAAGAAAAAGCCTAAAAACTTTTGTATGTGTCACTGGACAGCACAGACAAATGTTAGATCAAGTTCTCAAAACCTTTGGAGTAAAACCCGACTTTGATCTTTCAATTATGAAAGAAAAGCAGACTCTTTTTGATATAACAACTTCTATAATGTTGGGATTAAAAGACGTCTTAGAAGAAGTTAAGCCGGATTGCGTTCTGGTTCACGGCGACACCTCAACCGCTTTCGTATCAGCTCTGACAGCTTTTTATATGCAAATTCCTGTCGGTCATGTGGAAGCAGGCTTACGCACCTACAACATTTATTCACCCTATCCCGAAGAATTTAACAGACAATCTATCAGCATTGTTTCCAAATATAATTTTGCGCCTACCGAACTTGCCAAAGAAAATCTTATAAAAGAAGGGAAAGCCCCCAAAAGCATATATGTAACAGGAAACACTGTAATTGACGCTATGCAGCACACAGTCAGAGAAGATTACACTCATCCTGAACTTGATTGGGTCGGTAAAGACAAGCTTATTTTTATAACGGCTCACAGAAGAGAAAATATCGGCGAACCTATGCGAAGCATGTTCAGAGCCATCAAGCGAGTTTTAAGCGAACACCCGGACTGCAAAGCTGTTTATCCTATCCATATGAATCCTACTGTCAGACAAATAGCCGATGAAGAGCTTGGTGATTGCGAAAGGATCCATATAATTGAGCCTATAGATGTTTTTGACTGTCATAATTTTGAAGCCAGATGTCATCTCTGTCTCACAGACTCAGGCGGCATCCAAGAAGAATGCCCCTCATACGGAAAACCTGTTCTTGTGATGCGAGACACCACCGAAAGACCCGAAGGTATAAAAGCTGGAACAGCCCGTCTTGTAGGCACAAATGAAAATGTCATATATGAAAATTTTAAAGAACTCTTAGAAAACAAATCGTCCTACACAAAAATGGCAAAAGCCGTCAACCCATACGGAGACGGCAAAGCCAGCATAAGAATTGCCGACATACTTGAGAACTCCAGAAGTTAGGGATTAGGGAGCAGAAACAGCCAGTGATCAGTGGCGAGCTTAATTGAGTTAGAAATTAGAAATTATAAAGTATAAATTTTAGAAATAAATGTTTTGCTCTTTTCTGCACTTTTTCAAATTTTACGTTTTTCACTAGTTTTCGGACAAGCTCCCCTACTCCCTGATTTTAAGCCATGCTTAAAATCTTGTCTGTTTTCATCTGCGAATAAAAATTCTGAAAGAAACTTTTAGATAAGTTTTAGTAAAAAACTGTTCGGTACATTGCGGGTTTGTTTTTTTTTGGCTATAATTGTTATAAGTGTCATAACAAGCATATAACTCGGAGGTTAATATGTATAAGATTAAAACAAGAAAAACTTTAAGCATAGTGCTAACAGTCACCATGCTGGCAATGATCTTTGCTACTCCGCATACAGCAGAAGCAGGATTGCTTGGCAGTATGCTTGCTGCTATACGCCCTTATGGCGATGTAATAGGCAAAGTCGGCGGAACCTTGGCCGGTGCATCTATATGCTCAGCATTCTATCCTCCCCTTGGCACCCTTATCGGCGGTATTCTTGGATACAGCGTCGGTGGAATAATTGGCAGATACATGACAGGAAGCCTCACTAATATAGCTGTCATAGCTGGAGCCGGGGTCGGACTGAGTGCCATGGCTTCAATGGGTCCCATAGGCTACATAATAGGCCCTCTGCTTGGCGGTTTCCTTGGCAAGTTGGCAATGAACCTCATTTATCGCATTGACGCGGCAGCTACAGGCGGAAAACTCTTCGCGCCCGCTGAGCGCTCATCCACTGCGACAACCAAGACAACTTCTGTTCAGGCATTACCTGCGAAAGTTCCCGCAGCCTCTACATCTCTGCCGCCTGTTTACAGTGCAACTACAGTACAGGCTCCCGTTCTGGAAGAGGAAAAAATCGTAGATGCCGATACAAAAGCCAGACTTGCGGCTGAACGCTATCAGAAAGCCTATAAAACATATGTAAATGCCACTAGAAGCAATGTTTCTGCCAAAGATCTTGAGACAGTTCATAAAGAATATCTCGATGCTTACCAGAACTATCAGGAAGTAATAGGCAAAAGCCCATCTTACTAAAACACAATTAGGCGGACTGTTTCTCAACTGCAACAGTCCCCTTTCATTCCCTCTGGGATCTTGCGTTTGGCAAATGCTTTGTTAAAAGGAATCCGGAAAAGCTTTTTAAGACATCCGGGTTCTTTTTTTCCGTGAATTGACTAATAGAAAACATTGTTGTATTCTAAAGTTGCAATTATTTCAGGAGACATTTTTGATGACCCAACGTAAAAACTACTTTGTAGCAAAGGCTATGCAAAGTAAATATGCCGCAATGAGCATACTTATAGTCTTGCTGGTTGCCGTGGTAACCGCTTTTAATCTTTATTTGCTGGCCAGTTTTTTCCTAGAAACGGATGCCACCTTAACTCAACAATACACTGTAGTGAGCTTCTTGTCAGAGTTTACCTCCAAGTATGCAGGCAGACTCTTTACAATACTCATTGTCAATATTTTTATAGTATTCATAGTGGCAGTCATATATTCACATAAAACAGCGGGTCCCGCCTATAAACTAGAAAAATGTATTCAACGCATCACAAACGGCGATCTTAATTTTGCTATAAATCTCAGAAAAGACGACAACCTGAAAGAATTGGCTTCTGCTCTGAACAAGCTTTCCGAAAAATTGAGAAACACTCTTTCAACCGCGAAGGCTTTAACTGACGATATGGCTCTCAAAGCTGAAATTTTAGATAAAGACCAAAAGTTTACAGGCCTCTTGGAAAGCGCCAGAGAATTAGACAAGTTGCTTTCTCAATTCAAGTTTGAAGAAGAGGAAGACGATGAACCGACAAATACCTCCAGCCTTGAAGAAAAAGAAGAAGCTGAAGAAGAATAAACTTTTTTCTTTTACATATAACTAAAAAAACCCTGCTTTTAAGTCTCTTAGGCAGGGATTTTTTTTGCTAAAAGAAGAAAGCCTGCCAACTCTTAAAAGCGGGCAGGCTCTTCTTTTCCGGAGGTTGAATTAGCTGAGACTTGCTATTTATCAGTCATAAGAGCATACTTAATACGGCTCAATCGGCCTCTGAGGCGCAATATTGCTTTAGTATGCAGCTGCGAAACTCTGGAATCAGAAACTCCGAGTATCTTTCCTATCTCCTTAGAGGTCAAATCCTCATAATAATACAGAGTGATAACTATTCGTTCTCTGTCAGAAAGTTTTGATATAGCGTCAGCTAAGATCTTTTTGGCTTCGACTTCCTCTATATTTTTTTGAGGATTATCACTGGTAACATCCTCTATGAAATCAAAGCGGGAAGATCCCTCATCATCATCATAAAAAATCTCATCAAGCGATAAGAGCAGAGACTTCTTGGTTTCATCAAAGAGCTTGTGAAGCTCAGAAACATCTATATTGAGATATTCCGCAATCTCACTGTCTTTAGCATCTCTCCCAAGCTTTCCTTCAAGTTTTGCATAGGCTTTTTCCAACTTTCTGGCTTTTTGCCTAATAGAACGCGGAGTCCAGTCAAGCCCACGCAATTCATCAAAAATAGCGCCTCTTATTCTGGTTTTCGCATATGTTTTAAACTTAACGTTTTTATCAAGGTCATATTTGTCTATAGCATCTATTAAACCTAAAATGCCATAGCTGACAAGGTCATCAAACTCAACGTTGCTAGGCAAATTCACAGCTATTCTGCCAGCGACAAACTTCACAAAGGAAGCATATTTAACAATCAAAGCATCTTTGATTTTCTGGTCGCCGCTTTGTTTATAGCGCTCCCACAGCTTCTGATCGTCCTCGTCTTCCAGTCTTGCCGTAAGCATCGGATTAATTATTTTGTCCTGAGCTTCAGGCTCTGTCAGAAGTGATTTGTTCACATCAGCCCTCCGTTATATCCACTGACTTGTCGACTGCTGCCGACTCAGTTCCGAAAACTTCCTCATCGGAGTCTGAATCAAAGTCTTTGCCAGATTTTTCTTCTGTGCCGCTTTTTCTGCTTTCCAGAAGATCGCCAAGCTTAGCTTTAATCTCCGAGTCATCAGCTTTCATTTCTGCTTTTAAAGTTATATTTTCTTCTGTTTCAAGAACCGGCATTAAAAAAATCTCCAAAAAACTGCCTATGAAGGTTCCTAAAATGCCAAATATAAAGAACACTATAATAAAACGGCAGACAACTGTCAAAGGTTCTACCGATGACATCACTCCTGCCAAGAGCACACTTACCGCTACCACTAAAGCAAGAAATATGCCCATGACAATCGAGAGTCTGCTCATTCAAATTTCCTTATCCTCTTCACCTAAGACTGACACAGTCAACATCCCAGAAGAAGAGTCGAATGTAACAGATCGGCCTTTAGAGCCGCCGACATCCTCTGCTATCAAAGGTATGCCAGCTTTTTTCAAAGCCTCTTTTGCAGCCGCTACATTTTCCGCTCCCACGCGAGACAAGGCATCAGGGTTTTCCTCTCCAAACATCTCGGCTCCTCCGACGAGTTTTGCCACAAGACTGCGGCGCGGAACACCTCTGCCAGCAAGGGCGGTTGTCATTCCTAAAACTGCGGTATCAGCGAATTTAAAGAGATTAAAATCCTCCGAGTCTTCCTCCTGAGTCGAATCAGGAAGCAACACATGAGCCAGAGCGCCTATTTGGCTGTCGAAATTGAAGAACGTCATTATGACACATGAACCTATCCCGTAAACAGCCAAGAGCTCTCCGCCTTGAGCTATATCCATCTTACCCATAGGAACTGTTCGCAGATCAGCCATCATGGCAACCCCAGTTTTTTCAGAAGCTTCTTAAGGGAAGTTTCGGTAGGCAAAAAGAAAAGATAAATATTCAAGTTTTCTTCACTTTCGTGAAAGCGGGTTTCCAACATCAACGCTTTGGCATCAGAGCATTTAAACTCGTCAAGAAGCAACTCAGAGAAAAGACCGCCCTCGCAAATAGTCATTTCAGGCAAGGAGTTCATCAAATTAACCTTCAGAAAAACCGAGAGAGCAATAAGAAAAGAAGCAGTCATTATGTTGCCTACTTCTTTCAGACATGATTCTTCAAGTTCTCCCATATTATCAATCTCAACTTGTTTGGTTTCCGGAAGAAGCCCTTTAAGAAGAGAAAGACCTGTTTTTTCTGAAAGCAGCATCAGAAAATGCCCTGGCAAATCACCAATAACACGGAAAGCTATGCTAATGCTTTGCGAGTCTTCTTCCAGACCAGCATAGCTAGCAATATCAGCACAACTGATCAATGCAGTTCTTGGCACGCTCATATCAATGCGTCGCCCTAAAAACTGTGCCAAAGCTCCGGCTGCATTGCCGGCTCCTATGTTGGCCGCTTCTTTGAGGGCATCAAGCTGCAAACTTGTCAATTGTTTTGTATGCGACATAGATAACCGCCCTTGGCGATAGTTGGAACTATTATAAATTAATAAAAAGCATATTTCAATATGAATTCTCAATTTAATCTTTTGAAACATCTCCAATTCTGTCTCGTGGCAAATTGTTGACATCAAAGAAGTAAGAGCTTATAATCTTACCGTTAAAAGAAGGACTAAGGTATACTATGAAACCAGCTACAGACGTTCTACTAGTGATTCTTGACGGCTTCGGAGTTTCGAAAGAAACTGAAGGCAATGCCATTGCAGAAGCTAAACCCGAGTTTCTCCTGAAACTTTTCAACGAGAGACCCTATACAGAAATTAACGCATCCGGCAGAGAAGTCGGCTTGCCTGCAGGACAAATGGGCAACTCTGAAGTTGGCCATCTGAACATAGGCGCAGGGAGAATTGTCTACCAAGACATTACCCGAATAAACATGGCCATTGAAGAAGGTTCTTTCTTCACAAACCCGGTATTGCAGGACCTTTTCACAAAGCTCAAAGCCTCTGAAAAAGCTCTCCACCTTTACGGATTGGTTTCTGATGGCGGAGTTCACAGCCATCAAAACCACATATACGCTATTTTGAAAGCAGCCAAAGACGCCGGTCTTGAAAAAGTCTTTATACATTGCTTCACTGATGGCAGAGACACTTCACCGACTTCAGGAATCCACTTTATCAAAGCTCTCGAAGAAAAAATCAAAGAGATTGGCACAGGACAAATTGCTACTGTTTCAGGCCGATACTATGCAATGGACAGAGACAACCGCTGGGAAAGAGTCGAAAAAGCTTATGCAGCTATGGTTTTGGGAGTAGGCAACCGAGCACCGTCAGCAGAACTGGCTGTAGAAGCCTCATACAAAGTAAACGTCACAGACGAGTTCATAATGCCGGCAGTCATAGAAAAAGAAGACGGAACCCCTGTCGCAACTATTGAAGACGGCGATGCTATTCTGGCCTTCAATTTCAGAGCAGATCGTATGAGACAAATCACGAGAGTCTTTACTGCTCCTGCTTTTGAGGAATTCAAACGCAAAGAGATGACCGTCTCTTATGTAAGCTTTACCAACTATTCCGACGAATTTACTTTCCCCGTGCTTTTTAAGCAAGAGAAATTAGACAATGTTCTTGGAAAAGTTCTGGCAGACAATAACATCCCACAGTTCCGCTTAGCCGAAACAGAAAAATACGCCCACGTAACCTATTTTACAAATGGAGGCGAAGAAGCTCCATTCCCCATGGAAGATCGTGTCATGATACCTTCGCCAAAAGTAAAAACCTACGACCTTAAACCTGAAATGTCAGCTTTTGAAGTAGGCGATATTTTGAACGAAAAACTCAGATCCAAGAAATATCCGTTCATAATGGTCAACTTCGCAAACTGTGATATGGTCGGTCATACAGGTATATTTGATGCCGCCGTTGAAGCCGTCAAAACAGTAGACAACGTGTTAGCCAAAGTTATCCCAGTAGCTTATGGCTTGGGTTACAACTGCATAATTACTGCTGACCACGGCAACGCTGAAAAGATGACAGAGCCTGAAACGGGCGAACCCTTCACAGAACATACCTTGAATCAAGTTCCGTTCTGCATTCTTTCACGTAAAGAATTAAAGCTCCGCCAAGAAGGCAAACTGGCTGATATAGCTCCTACTATACTTGAGCTGATGGAAATTCCTAAGCCACAAGAAATGACTGGCAAATCTCTAATAGAATCGGATTAATTATCCAAATGCCTTCAGAGATTTTAGAAAACAGGGGAAAATTATTTGTAATTTCCGGTCCATCAGGTGTCGGTAAGACAGTGCTGTGCAATTATTTGCTGCAGCGCTTTTTCCCTGGAGTTATATACTCCATTTCAACGACTTCCAGACAACCGCGCGGAAATGAAGCTGAAGGGCAAGAATATAACTTCTGCACCAAAGAAGAATTTGAGAAAGCTATCCAAGAGGACTCCTTTGTGGAGTGGGCATGTGTCCACGGTAATTACTACGGCACACCATACAAATTCTTGGAAGACACCTTGAACGCAGGCAAAAACCTATTACTCAATATAGACGTTCAGGGTGCGATAAAAATAAAAAATAAATTTCCAGACGCAGTTATGATATTTATACTGCCCCCTAGCATGAGCGAGCTGGAGCAACGACTACGCATCAGAAACGCTGACACAGAAGACTCTCTTAAACGACGCATGGCGAATGCCGAAGAAGAACTGAAATACACAGCTGTTTACAATTACACCATAGTCAATGATAATTTAGAAAAGGCACAAAAAGAACTAGCCGAAATCTATCTCCTTCACACAGGAAAAAGCTAATATCAAGGAAAGCTTTTTTGAGCGAAAAAAACAAAAAAGATAAGATAGCCATTATGACAGAAGGCTCTATTGAGAGCCTTATAATAAAGCTGGCACTCCCCAGCTCTGCCATAATGTTGGTTTCCGCTCTATACAACATGGCGGACACCTACTTTATAGGCAAAATAAGCACTGAGGCCACAGCCGGAGTAGGCGTTGTTTTTTCCTATATGACCGCCATTCAAGCTATTGGCTTTTTTTTTGGGCAAGGCTCTGGCAATTATATTTCCAGAAAAATAGGCGCTAAAGAAGTCAAAGAAGCTGAACGCATGGCCTCTGTAGGTCTTTTCACATCCTTTTTTTTAGCAGTGCTCTTAGCCATATTGGGTTTTATATTCAAAAAAGATCTGGTAATAATGCTCGGAGCCACTCCCACAATAGCTCAGCATGCTGAAACCTATATTACTTATCTTCTTCTTGCCTCGCCCTTTATGGCAAGCGCCTTCACATTAAATGCCCAACTGAGGGGCCAAGGCAGTGTTTTTTACTCTATGTTAGCTTTGATTGCCGGCGCTCTTCTAAATGTTGTTTTGGATCCTATTCTTATTTTCACATTCAACATGGGAGTAGCCGGAGCAGGCTTAGCAACCATGATAAGCCAGATCGTAAGCTTCTTTACGCTGATATGGACAACCACTCAGGAAGACAACATTTCAATAAACTTCAAAAACTTTATTCCTTCCTTTGAGCTTTACAAGGAAATAACCGGCGGCGGCCTGCCATCCCTTGTCAGACAAGCTCTCAACGGTTTTGCCATAGTTATAATGAATAAGGCTGCAGCTCCCTACGGAGATGCAGCTATAGCTGCAATGTCAATTGTCGGCAGATCTTTTGCTGCCGCCTTCTCTCTTATGGCAGGCATAGGACATGCTTACCATCCCCTTTGCGGTATAAATTACGGAGCCAAACGTTACGACAGAGTCCAAAGAGCTTTTTGGTTCTCACTAAAATTTAAAATTGTGCTGACACTGACAATATCTACTCTGGGTATTATATTTGCTCCCGAGATAATTTCCTTTTTCAGAAAGGGCGATCCCGCAGTCTTAAAGGCTGGAGTGCCTGCTCTACGCTTTCAAGCCATGAGCTTTCCCCTTTACAGTTGGATCTTTTTAGGAAATATCACTCTTCAAACCATAGGCAGCGCAGTCAGAGCAACTATATTGGCTCTTGCTGCAAAAGGCCTATTCTACATACCGGCCATATTAATTTTATCAAAATATTGGGGCTTTAAAGGCGTACAAGTGTCCCAAACTGTTTCCGACCTCATGACTTTTGCTCTGTCCTTTTTACTTACCTATGACGTTATTCGAGACATGGAAAACAAAGGAAATCTGCAAAATAAAGTTGAGGAAAAAGAAGAAAAACATGATTCTGCAGATAATTCAAATATAGAATCTCTTCCTAATATCAGTTAGCAAACTCTCCCGAATCACAAGAATTTTCTCTTGAATACTGGAGTTCAAAAGCTCCTCAAGAAGTTGCGCAAAGCCATCCCCTTGCAACTCTAGTTTGCCCACTTCATCCAGACAAAAAGCCCTTGCTTGTTCTTTTAAAGCCCGTTCAAATATATCTCTTGCAAAGACAAATCCCTCTGAACTGAAACTGTAACGTTCACCTATCCTATTAGCCTCTTGCCAACCTGATATCAGAAATTCTGGTTTTCTTATAAATGGACAGCTCTTGCCTGTATGTAAATCCAGCAGGTCGTAACCTATATGGTTTTGTTCGTTATCCCTGGTCTTGACTGACAGAAAACCTCTAACCTCTGGACGCTTTTCAAAACAGCCTCTCAAATAAGAAGTTTTGCCTGAGTTAACAGGACCGGTTATGATTCTTATCATGCTTGCCGCAAAAAACCCATAAGCTTTAGCCATCTGTCAACAGCATCAGCGAAGCCGCGTTCATCATTTGCAGCAACTCTCTCGAAGTGCGGCAAAAAATCTGATGGAGCATTGGCAACCGCAAAAGCTTCGCCTGTCCATTCAAGCATAGAATGATCGTTGTAATCATTGCCAATACTCATAGTGTTTGCTCTCTCAATTCCTAATAAATTACAAAGTTTAGAAGCAGATTCGCCCTTTGAAATGCCATCGGGAAAAACCTCTATCCAGACATAAGCATCATTCAGAGGCGATGTAGCTCTTATAATGCTTAATTCCGGGAAAAGAAGCTTCATTTCTTCTATAATTTCAACAGCTCTGCCTTCCCTTTCAACCGCTAAAAGTTGGGTAGCCGAGGTCATTTTCTCTAAAAGCTCTTTGCTTCCCTTATGGGAAAATTCTTTTAAGCCGTTCAAACGTCTTTGCATTTCCTCAGAAACTTCTTTGTTTGGAGAAAACCAATAAAACCTGTGATTTTCAGGAATAGGAAAGTGAACCGAAAAATCACAGCCTTTTGAAAGAAAATAGCTGTAAAGAGTGAAAACATGAGACATATCCAGCTCTTCTCTTGCAATGATATTATCAGTTTTATAATCACAAACTCCTGCCCCTGTTGAAAACATCAAAAAATCAAAAGGCAGGGAATAGCCAATAACTTCTCGAGCAGAGTTGATATTACGTCCCGTGGCAGCTATTCTTGCAACATGGTAGTCAGCCAGCTTCTCTAAAGCTTCAATGTTGTATTCGCAAACTTCACTTGAATTTTTTAAAAAGGTGCCGTCTAAATCAGTAAAAACAGCACCTATATATTTTTTGGAAAGGCTCATTCTATCATCTCAAATGTGCTAGGTCTAAATGGAGCCGTCAAATTAGCAAGGTTTTTCTCAACAGCTATGCCAGCCAACGGATCTCGACCTGTTCCATACAAAGCCCTTAAGGATGTAGATATAAACTGAACGGCGCGATCAAGAGCAATAGGCAGGCTGTCGCCTTGAAGCAGACAGCCTGTAACCACACTTGCAAAAGTATCGCCAGTTCCCGGATAGTTGCCTGGCAAATAATCACAGGTTATCTTCCAGAAGGTTTCATTTGCAGCATTATAAGCATAAACATAAGTATGTTTTTTCTTTAGCGACTTGTTTACATTGCTGATAATAACTATTTCAGGGCCCTTTTCTGAAAGAGCTTTCATTACATCCTTGAGACGTGATTCAGTAACATGTTCACGATAATCCGATTCCAAAAGCAAAGCTGCTTCTGTCAGATTGGGAGTTATAACATCAGCAGATTTTATCAGTTCTTTCATGCTGTCAATCATGGCAGGACTCATAGAATTGTAAAGATGCCCGTCATCTCCAAGAACAGGGTCTACAACAACCAGTTGTTGTTCTTGTTTGAAATGGTTTATAAAGTCTTGAACTATCTCTACCTGCCTATGAGAACCTAAAAAACCTGAATAAATAGCATCAAATCTCAGATTCAGACGTTTCCAGTGCTTAATCATCTCTTCCATATTGTCTGTCAAATTAAGGAAAGAGAAATCACCGTATTCTGTATTAGTTGACAAAACAGCTGTCGGTAAAGGACACACTTGAAAACCCATTGACGAAAGAACAGGTATGGCAACTGTCAGAGAAACCTTTCCGTAGCCGGAAATATCATGTATAGCGGCTACGGTTTGTATGGAAGGCCGTATCATAGAGTGTGAATAAAGAGACCTGAACGAAGTTTAGGCTCAAACCATGTGGATTTTGGCGGCATAACTTGGCCTGAATCAGCAACTGCAAGCAGCTGATCAATATTTGTCGGGTACATTGAAAAGGCTACTTTAAATTTATTGCTATCCACTATTCTTTCCAGTTCTTTTATGCCTCTGATACCGCCTATAAAATCGATTTTCTTATCTTCGCGAGGATTTTTTATACCGAGTATGGGTTCCAAAAGGTTTTTCTGCAAGATAGAAACATCGAGACTGGCAACTGCGTCTTTATCATCGAAAGTTCCAGGCTTAGCTGTGAGCATATACCAGGTTTTATCCATGTACATGCCGAAGGTTCTGGCTTTTGAAGGCTTCTTTTGAGGGTTTTTCTCTATATTGAATTTTTGCCCTATAAGTTTTAAAAATCCTTCTTCACTGTGACCATTCAAATCCTTTACAGCTCTGTTATAGTCATAGATAAACAGTTGTTCTTGAGGGAAGACAACCGCCATAAAGAAATTATATTCTTCGTTACCCGTATGGTTAGGATTAGCTTCTGCTTTTTCTTTTGCATAGCGGCAAGCTGATTGAGAACGGTGATGACCGTCAGCAATGTAAAGAGCTTCTATTTTGGCAAATTCTTTAACTATAGCATCAATCCATTTTTTATCACTGACTTTCCAGCCCATATGCTGAATTCCGTCTTCCGCAACAAAGTCGGCTACAGGTTCTGATTTCACTGCCTCCTCTATAAGAGCGTCTATTTCAGGTCTGGCTCTGTAGGTTAGAAACGCAGGACCTGTATTAGCATTCGTAGCTCTTATGTGAGCCAATCGGTCTTCTTCTTTATCATGGCGGGTAAACTCATGTTTTTTGATTTTTCCTGCCCAGTATTCATCGGCGCTGCAACAGCACATCAAACCTGTTTGACTTCTGCCGTCCATAATTTGTCTATAGACATACAGAGAGGTTTCTGTATCACGTTTCAGCCAGCCTTTATCCTGAAACATTTTAAAATTCTCAGCAGCTTTTGCATAGACCCGTTTGTCATAAAGAGCTATAGAAGGATCAAGATCTATTTCGGGTTTTACCACGTGCAGAAAACATTTTTCTTTGCCCTTGGCCATTTCGCGGGCTTCGTTAGAATCCATAACATCGTAGGGCAAAGAAGCCACTTGTCCGGCCAATTCCTTAGGTGGTCTCAAAGCTTTAAAAGGTCTCACAATCGCCATGTTCAATCTCCTTGTATTTTCTGTTGTTTAAATCTTTCAAAAAGATCCTAGAATAAAAAGGTTCAATAGTCAAACCATCAGTAGGCCTCTGTTTGAATTTCGGCCAAGCTTTTTTTATCTTCAGCAAAAACCACTTTAATAGCCTTAAACTGTCCCAGTTCGCTATAAGGCGCTCCAGAGGGAGAAAGCAGAAGCCAAGCGACAACCGCTTCACCTCTTCTGCCTGAGAAAGCATTGATAACCTTTGGGATTTCGCGTGCTGTAGGGCGAGTTTTGTCGGGAGGCAAAAGTCTGACTGCTTGCGGAAAACTTTGATCTTCAAATTTTATATTGCAAAGCAACCAAGATCTTTGTCTTTCAAAAACGCCAGGCTTCAAGGCTACCGTAAGCGGAATTTTTTCCACAGCATATTCAGGCTTGTCAATAAACATGGGATATTCTTGTCCCTCTTCTGCTAAGAGCTCCTCCCAAGTTTTCTTCAGATTCAGAAAATAAAAGTCTCTTACAATCAACCTGTTACCATCTTTGGCTTCTTTACCTTCTTTGTCCAGCTGAAAAACAAATTCGCAAAACTGTCCGTTCAACTGTCTTGACAGCTTTTCACTTATACCGTTTTTAGGCGGGATAGTATAAAGATCAACTCTTTGTCCTTCAACAATACAGCCAAGAATTCCTCCGTCTTTAGTCATTCTCCCCATCCTGCCAGTTGCCCATCTTAAAGGGTGAATTTCAACTTTTTCCTTTAGCAGAGGATCTTCCTTTACCTCTTTTAAAATAGCTTCAACCTTCTCTTTATCTTCTCTGACTGGAGCTGGCAAAAGATTTTTTGGCAAAACATCGTAAACTGTTTTTATTGTGCCCGAATTTTTTATAGCAAAAAGTTTTTCTTCCCTCTGTTGAGCTTGCTCTGCCCTAGCCTTTTCGGCTAAAGTATGGCTGAGCACCTGTGCATTTTCTTCATAAGGCGGCTTGCCAGAAACTTTGAATGAACCTCCGCGACGCTTCATAAAGGCTATATAGTTATTTTTCTCATCTTTCAGAAATACATCTGTGGCAAAATAAGCACCGAATTGCCTGATAAATTTACCGTCTTTTTGGTAAAGATGAAAAACCGCATCCTGTTGCTGCAAAAGCTTAAGAGCATTTTTTTCGAGTTTTTCTCTGTCATCAGGCGAAGAAAAAATAAAATTAGGAAGGTAAACAGTGGTTTCTCTGCCATCAATTATAGCTTCGATTCTCTCCAAAGTTGCAGCCGACTTAAAAACTCCGTCCTTCATGCGTGTAAGAGATGAAAATGCGGGGGAAACAGAAATAATCAGCAAACAAAAAATTAAAAAGAATTTTATTTTTCTCATAATGGAATTATAGCACAACTGAAAGAGGAAAAACCCTTAAAATGTGCTTTGTATGTCTTGTTGCCCACCGACTTCTATTGTATACTATGATTAGGTGTGCTGTACATTTGTGACTTTTTTTTAAAATTGAACGGGAGTTTTACCAACAATGAAGCGATACAGGCAATTTTTCGCTTTTTTATTTATATGTTTTTTATTTATTTTTGCTAACACCAGTTTGCTCTATGCTCAAGACGTAATATTGCGCGACCTAAGGGCTATTATAGTATCCGGAGGGGGAGGAGCAACAGGAGAAGTAATAATCCCTAACACCGTTGTAAGATTTGAGGTTTCGTGTATCCCTGCTGACAACGCAGACCTAATTGACACTGCCTGGGTCTATAGCTCCGCGATAGGACAAGGCGATATCCGGCTCAACCGTGAAAACAATACAGGAGTTTTTTCCGGAGAAATGACTGCAACTCCCGCTTTATTTGGCCGAGTTAACGGAGAAGCCATTCCTTTCGATTATGAATATAGAGTCAGAGATTTTGGTGCAGTTGATGGCACAAACCGTGTATTGCTTATGGTTGACGTTGTGGCTCCTGAGCCTGGGGAGCCTATAATTTCGCCGACATCTCCTCCAATCATAGACAATGATAATCCGCAACTGGTAATCAGAGTTCCTGACAACGCCTACCAGACAAGTCCATCTACAACAGCATCTATAGACCTGACACCTTTGGGAGGCTTGTCAAATCATGCTATGACTTGGAATTCTACGCGAAATGCCTTCGAAATAGTTATTAACAAAGACCAGAATCCCTACAGCTGGCTAAGAGGCAAAAACATACCAAATGCTGCCTGCACCATTACCCTAAGAGACCCTTACAATCAAACTGCCACAGTACAAACCCAGCCTATAACAGTTTCCACCCCAACGGGCGGTTTGATGAGCAACGCCTTGGTCACAGCTGAACCCAATAGAAACGGTGCCGCAATTATTGGTTCAACGCTTAATTTTTCTGTTGAATTTACCAGACCGGCTAGCGACAACAATGAATATCAGATCTTCGTAGCAGGTGTACCCGAATTAAATATAAACGACACACGGCTTAATCAAAGCGGCGGCATAGGCAATGTGTGGCGAGGAACAGCTGGACCTTTAACAGCTCGAAACACGACAGAAGCCAACCTGAAGAATTTTAGTTTTACCTACAGGCTTATGAGAAACGAGACGCCCGTAACAGCATCCAACTTAACTGCGGCTCTCCTTGTTGACGCTGTTCTGCCAGGACCCCTTGCCGCCAATCTGTCAAACAATACCATTGACGGAAACAACAGAACTTTGACTATAACCGTAACAGACCCGATGGTTCAAACCACTTCAACCGCAACTCTTGATGCCTCTCCTTTCGGCGGTTCCGGCAATATGACTATGGAACGAACCACATCAGGCTATACTCTGACTTTAAACGCTGACACTATGCCATGGCTGAATGGCAAAAATCAAACCAGCAATTGCACTATTACCGTTTCTGACGGTTACAACAACAGTGTTACAACAACCACTGGCGACATAACCGTCAACACAACAGAAGCAACTGTACAAGACGCTCAAGTTTTTATCAGAACCGCAGGCGGCAACGAATTTGCCAGCCAAGGAGGCGTAGTCTACCCTGGCAGCTTGCTAAGCTTCAGAACAGCTGTTCAAGAAACTCCCGAACAAACCGCTGTAACAGTTTCCCTTTCTAATGCGGCGGCTTTAGGTCTACAAACTACCTATAATCTCACAAGAACAGGAAACAATTTCCGAGCTGACACTCAACCGTTAGCCACAACTGGACAACAAGGCACTTGCACAGCCACTTTCAGATACAACAAAAACGGCGTAATTTCGACAAGAGAAGTAACTTTCCGCTACGACTTGCGCCCTACCGCTCCAACAAACGTCACCTTGGATGTTTTATGCAACAATGCACCCTCCTCTCTTACATCAGGCGGCAACAGGATTGCCACCGACACTTGTGTAATAAGAGTCAGAGCAACTATTCCAAGACAAGACGGCGACCAAGTCACAATGACTTTGAACGTTCCGCAAGATTTGGCTGGAGGAAATAATACTGTCCAAATGCAGGAAAACCCTGCAAACAGTGGCACCTTCACGGGCACCTTCACAGTTCCTGCAGGCACTTTGAATGATCAGTTGTTTTCTCCTGAAACAGCCAACGGCTTTACAATTGACTACTCAAGAGGGCAAGGTGCAGATGCTATCCAAGGCACTGTCCCTGTTCCCAGAGGGGTCTACGTAGACAGCCAAGGTCCGACAATAAACCAAGTTGAGATCACTTCAACTGCAGGCAATTATGCTGTCGTAGGCGATCGAATCACAATTAGAGCTCAAGTCACTAACGTTGAAGACGGACAGCCGGGAAGCAGTGTCGTGGTAAACTTAGCATCACTGGGCATGGGTCTTCCTGACGAAAAAACCATGATCTTGGAAACAGCCGGTGTCAACGGAGCCCCTAGCACCTATACTTATTCGTTTATAGTTCAAGGACCTCAAAACCCTGTTCAGCCTGTATCCAGAGAAATGAGCTTTCCTGTTATAGCCAGAGACCCAATAAGAGAATTTACAGCTCACACAGTAACTGCTCAAACCCCTCCCTTCTTTATAGACAATCAGGTCATTAACATCAATGCAAGGGTTTACACCACGCCCCCTTCCAGCTCAACCCCAAATGTGCCTTCAAACATTGCATCAACCACCTGCCGCATAGTCTTCAACGTTAAGCACCAGCCATTGCTGGCATCTAATAACGACATGGCCTTCACGGTAAACATGACTCCTGTCAACGGCGATCAAAACACTCCGATACCTCCAAGAGGTGAAATGGGTGGTCAAATGACATATGAATATGTTTACACTGTGCCGGAAGAAAACGGCTTAAGCATCGAAGACTTTACGGATCTTACCTTTTATGGAAACTATACAAGAACAGTAAACGGAGAAGAAATCCGAAGAAACTTCACCTTCACAAATCCTGACGGTCCCATAAAAATTGACAACATAAGACCTAAGGATCAAAATCGAACAACAGTAACCATTGTCAACGAACAGGATAACTCCAATCTCTTAATAGGCACTACCTTCAGAGTCAAAGTCGAAGTGGAAGGAGTAGAACAAGGAAAAGTACTCTTAGATTTGAGGCAATTAGGACAAACAGGTCCTGTTGAAGGTTGCTTTGAGTTTACTAAAGAATCAGAGAATGTCTATACCTGCACTCAAACCATTGAAGACTCAGATCTCATCCCTGCCGTAATTCCATTTGAAGGAGTCACAAGATTCCCGATTCATATCAACGACACAATCATAGACAGCGGCGGAAACATACGCAGAGCACACACTTTAGAGCTTGTCACGCCACAAGTAACGGTAGACAATGTAAAACCCAAAATCACAGAACTAAATGCCAGAATCATAAGACCCGTCACAGTAAGTGGCATAGAGATTGCCAATTTAAACTCCACTATCGAAATAACTACAACGGTAACTGACAACGACGGCATCTTTCCGACAGTAAACATGGCCAATATCGGCTATCAGAACGTCAACTTCTCTCCCAACCAGGCTGTACCCGGCTCTTCCTTTATTGTCAGAACCCCATTGATAGACGGCGAATTAAACGATTATCCAGGCGGCACTCCTTGCAACTGGGAAGTCTTTATAATGGACAAGCACGGCAACAAAAACAAAAAAACAACTAGTCCATACCTGAATATAGACAACGTGAGACCTCTCGTAGATGGCAATCTTCAAGTGACTATAGCAGATCAGCCAGTGCAAAATATAATAATCGGAGACGTTGTAGACTTTAAGCTAACCTTGCCGGAAGAGCTTTCAACTCCGAAAGCAACTATTGATTTCTCACATTTTGGCGGAAGTCCCGCTCATCCTATGAATTGGGATTCCAGCAACAAAGTCTTTACACTCTCCTATACTTTCTCAGAGCATGACGCTGAGCTTACTGCATTCAGATTCAAAGCAATAGTAGAAGACGAAGCCAAAAACACATTAAACAAAGATTCCCATCCTATAAACATAGACCTTTTCAGTCCGAAATTCATTGCTGCTGAAACAGGCATGGCCATATATGAGCGAGCTGCCGACGGATCCAGCCCGGATCTCTGCGGACAAGGAGACAAACTGATTTGCTATGCCAAACTCGCCAAAGGAGAGTCTACAGCAACATTAGAAGCCATGTTCGAGATTGAACCTGGCAGATACTTGTCCAAACCAATGCAATGGAATTCCAGCAAAAATCACTATGAAGCATTTATCACAGTGCAAAAGCCTGGCTACTCTGAAGAAGGCCTAACTTGGAAAACTTTTGACACTGAGTCTCTTCATTACATTATAAACGTAAAGGACTTAATGGGTAACAATGGCCTTCCCCATGATACTGACAGCGTATTTAAGATTAAAAACACCCTGCCAGGTCTAGTCAACTATACTCTGACAATACTTCCTGATAATCCGAAAATAGGTGTTTACAACACAAACGGAACAGAAAGCGACCGTTTGCGAGTTTATGTTGAGCTTGACCCTTCAGACACAATACTTTCCGCCACCTTGGATCTCTCCGCCACAGAAGGTTATCCGAATGATATCCAACTTACTGGCATCAGCGGTTACAGACTGACTCACCCTGATATAGATTTATCACCCTACCCGCCAGTAAATCTTCGCAACGCGCCCGCCACAGTTCGCATAACAGACGCTCTTGGACAAAACCTAGCCAAAACAATTACCTTCCCCTTGGACAACAAATCTCCCGAGATCTCGGCAGTAAAATTTGACGGCAAAATATTAACAGCAGAATTTGACGAACCTATTGCAAATACTTCTGATTTAGCTCTGTTTAAACTTATAGGTCGTCTACCCAACAACAACTCCGCTTCTATAGACTTGGGTTCCTCCGACATAGCCGCTTTGTCGGTTCTATCAGAAACCGTCCTTCAAGCTCAGCTTACTTTGGAAGGCGAAAAAGCTATTTCCTCTTGGACAACCGCTCCTCTCAAGCTTGAACTGAAGACTCCGTCCTCTTTTGCAGGCGAAATCAAAGATATAAACGGCAACTGGCTCAAACTGCAATCCTCTTGGAATGTCCAAGTCACTGATGACACTTGGCTGAAACCTGTCGAAATAACAAAACTTGAACTTCTCCAGAACTGGCCATACGACATGTCAATCAGGTTTGAATTCGACCGTCCTATGGATCCTGCAACTCTGACCAGGCAAGACATAGTATTCTTCACAGCAACCTCTATACCATCAGTTATAACGGCTCCCGATTATTCCGTCTATTATTTGTTGCAGAACGGCACAGAGCCCGAAAACAAAGATGAAGCCGTCTGGAGCGAAGAAGACAAAGTTCTGACTATTACGATCTCAACAACCGGCCGTGATTGGTTTGCCTCCAATTTAGGCTATAAAACTTCCGATCACGTCAAGTTTGCTCACAGAAACAACAACATGACTCTGCTTGCCAAAGCTAAAACAGGAAAGATCATGAAGTATTATTCTCCCCTCTCTCCTGTAAGAGCTGATGACAACAGATTTACCAATCCTCCCCCCGCACTCTCCGTTTATCCGTCAACTGCCAATAGGCCAGTAGTTGATCTTTCCAAGGGAACTTTGGAAATCAATTTTGTAGACAGAGCTCTGCTTTTTGAACCCAACTTCCAAGCGAAAGATCCTTCCATACCTACCTTGGCTGTTCCTGAGGCTTTAACTCCTTACGGAATCAACGAATTCACAGATAAAATTTATATTCACGAAGTTAGAAGCGGCCGACAGTTCCTCTGCGAGTTTGAAGACATAAGCGATGATTATGACCCGACAGACGGCGTAACCGACAACATTTACGCTTCAACAAAGGCTCGCCTCAAATTCACTCCTGCGAATCTTGAAAGTTTTATGACTTTCTACTCGGCTTCACCTGCGCCCTTGTGGAAAATCAAGATCAAAGAAGGCGCCTTCATAGATATGTGGCGCAGACCTAACCCGGCCTACTTCTCCGTAGCTCCCGGCGATCTTATTATAAAACAAGTACAGCCTGACGCTTTGCCTCAACTCTTGGCGTGCGCAGTAAGCGATGAGCCGCCTACCAAGGAAGACCCTCAAAAACTCCGCATCATAGCTGAGTATTCATATGGCAGAGCAGGCGAAATATTCTTGCCATTTGATGAAAACCACAAACCTGTCATGACAGTAGACACTCAGGGTTTCTCTCCCCTCATGTCGCTGGTATATGAAAGTTCTAAGGACAGAGTGGTAAACGGCCTCAAGCGCAGACAATTCACCTATAAAGCAAGTCTGCCTTTTGCAGGCGAAGTAGACGGTGTCTTAGGCACAATCAAAATGGAGCCTGTAAAAGACATCTTTGGCAACTATTCACCGAGCTATCAAAGCAACAAAGTCTTCAATATAGCCAAACAATCCAACTCTTCACCTTCAGGCTATCTGGAAGTAGCAAGAGACTTTATTATAGACAACACTCTGCCGACCGTCACAAATACAGAGCCTGTTTTAATAGGACAAGTGCCGGCTGGAAGCAAAATTTTCAAAGTCACCTTCTCTGAAACCATGAGCCCTGATATTAACCCGACAGCCTCTCTGGAAATGGGTTTAAACAGAATCGCCTTGATATTCGATGGCTGGGAAAATGACCAAACTACAGCTGTTTTCAGAAACAGTGAACCAGTTATCAAGAACACGCCTAACGGCAATTGGTATTGGAATATATCTATGGGCGAAGACATGGCTACCAACAGAATGCTGATAGACCGCACAAGGATGCTCTCCATCAACACTAATCGTCCGCAAGTGCTTCCTGACAGTGTTCATCTGATGAGCAGACAAGATCTGATCAGCTCAGAATATTTGCTAGACACACCTTTCAGCTTCTCGGCTTCAAACAAGCCAGGCAGCCTTAAAGTCAATTTCACCTATGCGGAAATGCCCGAAAGCTTGCCTCACATGCTCATCTTCTTTGACGAAAGCAATCAAAGAGAGTTGGCCAAGCTCCCGGTATCCATCATAGATGGCATCCAAGCTGAAATCATCTTCAAACAAAGCGACTTTATACCAACAACGCCTCAAACCTGCAACATAGGCCTTAAGTTGATTGATCAGGCAAGCAATGAAAGCGACAACATTCGCACTATAAAGCTGAATTCGGTTCCTCCTGCAGTGACCAGATTTGAGCTTATGAATGCAATGCAAGATACAACCGGCCGCTACCACTGGAAGCCTTCAGAAAACACACTAATTGCCGACGTTGACTCTTCAAACGCTTATGAACGCGGTCTAAAAGTAGTTTTGGCAAAAATCATAGGCAACGAAGGGCAAACAGCTACAAACACCTTCTTAATGCAACCTGGATCTTACGGAAACTACAAAGGCTCCTTCCCAACAGATCTGGAAGACGGCGATTATGTCATACGCATTGCTGACCTGGCAGGCAACTTCCACACGGGAGCAGCCAATCTGAATCTGTCTGTCGACTCTGTAAAACCGACGGTTATAAGCATAAGCCCTGGCGCAAGCGATTTCATACCTGAAGCTGCAGCTGAAAGTATCAGCTTTAAGGTGACTTTCAGCGAGGCAATAGACAAACTCCCGGAAAGACAGCCTGTACTTAATCTGGCAACTCAAACAATGAACTATTACAATGAAATACCAATGGTTTTCAGAAATTGGGATGCAGAAGGCAAAGTTGCAGAGTTTGTCAACATAAATGCCATATCACCCGACCTGAATGCCGGCAAATACTCCTACAGCATCAAAGGAGCATACGACCTTGCAGGCAACCTGATGGATGAGATAGATTCCAGCAACAGTCCTTTCCAAGTCAATGTTTACTCGAAAGGACCGGTAGCTGATTGCAATATAATCACCAAACAGCCGCATATTTACGGTTCTGAAAAAGACCTTTACAATGTGCCTTTCAATCCGAATCTCAACCCGAATACAAGAATAACTTTAGACTATAGAACTGAGCCATACCACACACCGCACTCACTGCTCATTCTCAACGAAGCTGAACAAATATTAGCGGAACTTCCGGTTTCTATTACAGGCACAATCGGAGAAGTTGCTTTCCCTGCCACTCCACCCTATGCCTATGATCACTCATACAGCCTAAAAATCAGAAACAATTTGGGCACAATCGGTCCAGAATTGGCTCATAAAGCTATTGTAGATAAAACCGCCTCAGCTTTGTCAGCTCCTCCTCTTCTCAAGATTGGCGAAAAGCAACTCACTCAGGATCCTGAAGACGGTTATCTCTATGCTCCATTGAACGGCGACATGAGTTTCCTGATTATACTCAACAACGAAACAGAGCATAAGCTGATATTAAAAAACACGGAACCTCCCGCAAATCTCTATGAAGTTTTCCTGGAACCTGGTCAAAACAGAACACACACGAAAACTTTCGGCTCCGATTTGCCTGAAGGCTCTTACCTGGTTGATATTTACGACCTTGCAGGCAACAAGGTGACTCCTGCGGGTTCAACATTTAAACTTCTGTCCGACAGAACCAAACCTCTTATAACTCAACTGACTGTCTCTGACGCCCAAGGCAACCCCTTAGAAGCAGCTGGCTTGAAAGGATATTTCACGGCTGTTTTCTCAGAACCTATGGATACAACACGTGACCCCAAACTTCTGATTTCAGCTCTTAATGAAAACGAAAACGAAGTCACAGCTGAGCCTGTCTTTGCAGGATGGCTTAGCACCAACTCAGCTCTATTCACAACGGGCGGATGCTTTGACGACGGCAAATTCCCTGCGGGAACTGCCAAACTGATTCTCACAGAAGCCTATGACAGAGCAGGCAATGAAAATGAACCGAAAGATGATGCTACAGCCACGATATATGCCAGAAAACCTCTTTTCCTGGCCAATCTCTACAGCTCACAATATATAGTCACCAAGCCAATTATGGCGGATGACTACACGTATAAGAATGCTCACTTCAGCCCATATGTTAAACCCAATGAAGGCTTACTGCTGATTGACTACAAGGAAGGCCCATATGCCTTGCCGCACTTCGTTCGTCTATTTGAAGGCGGCACCCAAGTAGCCACTGCCCCTATAGTTTACATTCCCGAAAAGAACCAATACAGCGCCATCGTAAATTCTGATTTCTTCTTCATGCCTGATGGCACAAACCCTGGTCAGACTGAAAAAGAATACAGCTTCAGAGTCGCAGACAGCTTAGGCAACGTTGCTATAAGCCCATTGTCCATACTCTATGACGGCAGAGCTCCTAAAGTAAATCATCATGCGGTTAACAAGGTTTCTGAAGCTAGATTTGAGAAACATTATTTCTACAATCCCAACTCCTTAGATTCAGTTGAAATTCATCTAACAGCCAATACCTCAAATGACATGCAGCTCCTGCTTGCCAAGATGGCCGATGAAATTCCGATTGCGACAACATCGCACAAATTGAATCTTACCGCAGGCAAGTTCGTCTATTCTGGAACCTTGGTCAACTCCTTCGGCCAATCTCCTGAAGATGGTCTGTATAAAGCTTATGCAGCTGACTGGGCAGGAAACGCTGCCATAAACGAAGAAGACGATTCTGTATTCAATTTCTCTATAACAATTGACAGACTGCCTCCGTTCGTCAAACAAATCACCAAAACCCTGCCAGCTTCTCCTGATTATGTCACCACTTGCAACCAAGGCGAGCTGGAAATTGAAGTGAAGTTTAACGAATCTTTACATACAGCTAAAATGCCTACTCTATCCTTAGCAACAACCACAGCGGATATTCCTATGGAATTCGTAGCCTATAAAGACTCAGATATGAAGCAGGATACAGCTGTATTCAGAAACAAACAGGCTATAACCAATAAGGTTTTGCAAGGCAGATATTCTTATAAAGTAAGCGCTTGGGATATGACGGGCAACCCAATGCCTGAGCAGACAGAACCAGGCTACAGTCTCTTGATTCAGTCCAAGGGTCCAGTCGCCAAAAAACTGGAAATTGTTTCCACTCAACCACACCTTTATGGTTCTCAAGAGCTCTTAGATAAACCTGTCAGCTTCTCAGAAGGCGGCAAAACGGCAACCATTAAAGCAGAATTCCAAACAGCCGATCCTAATGGACGTTTCATACAGCTCTACCAAAATTCCGACCTGGTCTATTCCGCTCCTTTGGCAATGACTCCTGACGGCTTGAAAGGCACAGCGACTATAGACTTCACATCAGGCTTGCCAATTGATCAGGATACATCTTACCGAATATATCTTGTCGACAGCGACAACAACCTGTCTATAGAGCATTACAGCCTTAGAATAGACTCAGTCAAGCCTGTGCCCGCAGACATAGAATTCCGTGGCGGCTCAGATTTGCGAGCGGAAAGAACTGTTTATCTCAATCCTGATATAAATCCTGGTTTTGAAATCAGCTTTACTGGATTGGAAGATACCGCTCCTGTTCTCATTGTCTCAGACAACGCGGTTCCTCCGGCTTTGAACATCTATCCTCTCCAGAAATCAGACCGAGTCTGGAAGTATAATTTCAGAGCTTTAAGCAATACAGAACAGCCCTTGCCTGACGGTAATTATAACATCATGTTAGCAGATGAAGCTGGCAACTTGGCTGAACATCCGGATATTCCTGACAACAACTATTTCTATAACCTAGTTATAGACAAGACACCTCCAGTTATCACAGAGATGAATGTCACTTCCGACTCAGAGGCTGCCGCCTCCGGTTACTTCGCTCCAGGAACTGGCAACAGCCTCTCTATCGAAGTTGTCACACCAGATCCGCTCTTTGAACTTGGAAGCATCCAAGGAGTAGATGTTATTACGCAATCAGGGCAAATAGTTGCAACATTGCCCGTACCTCTGAACTCGATGCCAGGTTCCTTTACAGTTACATGGAACGGCTTGGATGAAAACGGAATGCCCTACCCTGACGGAAACTATACCTTCAAGGTAAAAGACACAGCCGGCAATTATAACAATCAATTTACATATCAAATATACCTTGTGTCTGAGACCTTCAAGTTTACCGGCTTGGCTCAAAAGTCACCCGCTCAGCTTGAAGCTGTCTTTAATCAACAGCCAGATCTCACAACCTTTGCATTGCCAGGCGCTGTAACCATATCGCCTAACATTGGTATTGATTCTATTGTTGCAGACGACTCCTCGCTTAACAAGGCTATAATTAATCTCGCTCAAGAAATGCAGCACGGAATAACTTATAAAGTCACTGTAATCGGCGGCAAGAGCATTTATGGATCTTCAGCCGATGCCAACTATAAATCGCGCAATATCATGGCTAATACTGAAAAGCCGAGAGTTCTGGCCTATAACTTTGATAGTCTTGCCGGCAACAACACAGTCAGATTTGTATTCTCCAAACCCATCTCTGAGACTTCAGCCAATAATCCTGGCAACAGCTCTATTGTGGATGCCGCAGGCACTCCCGTGCCCATATCTACGGCTGCACTTGATTCCAACAGCATGAGTTTGCTTATTACCACTTTCTCGCCTCTGCAAGAAGGAAATACCTATAAATTCAAATATCAAAATATAAAAGACATGCTTGGCAACCCCTCAAGCAACGAACCTTTCGAGTTTGAAGGCAGAGACATGACTCCTCCCAGACTTAGAGTAGTCTGCTTCAACAATCCAACAAACGACAAAGACTTGATTCTCTTTGCTCAAACCAACGAAGAACTCAAACCCAACACACTTCCTATGGCAACATTGGAGCAAGGAACACGCAATGAAACCTTTGCAATGGCCAAAGTTCTGCGTCCTCTAACCTACACCTATGGGATATCTGTCACGCCCGCAAACGGAAGACAAGGAAAAATAACGGTTAAAGTAACAGACAAAGCCGGCAACGAAACATCTAGAGAAGTGCCCTTCTCAATTACAAGTTTTGCCCCTGGCATCAGAGCTTCAATCAATTCACCTGATGAAAGACTTAATATCTCAGTCAGAGAAAACAGCCTTAAAACAGATGCCACTGTTAAAATTCTGCAACGTGAATTCGAAGAAGAAAACACCGAAGAAAAAGAACAGCTCACAGAGCAAGCCGCTGCCGCCGCTTCAATCAGAGCTTCTCTATTGCCTCCCCAAACTGCTTTCGACTCCTCAACAATACGTCTTTCTATAACAAGTGCCGATGCTGGCAACCTTGCAGAATTGACTCCTGTCGGCTTGGCTTATGATGTAGGCTTCAAAGAAAACGCCTTCTCCAAGGATGGACTCACAGCTGAACTTAAGCTCCCTGAAGGAGAAGAAAAAGCTAAGACCTGTCTATTCATACAAGAAGGTGTTTCATGGAAGTTCTTGTCTTCTGAGTTTACGGCCTCAGACAGCATAAGAGTCAACCTTGCCAGACCTGGAACTGTCGCTTTAATGAAAGACTTCCAAGCTCCCAAGATAGAAATTGATGATTTCAACAAGGATCCCAAAACCTTGCAAAGCGCAAGACCCGCTTTCACAGGAAAAGTCTTTGATGCGGGCTCAGGTGTAGCAAGAGTCACAGGCAGTATCAATGGGGCACTTCCATTCAGGGCATCATTGCAAGAAGACGGAATCTTCACTTTCAGACCTCCCGAAAATCTTGTCGGAGGACGCCATGAGATTTCCTTCTCAGTAGCTGACAATGCCGGCAACATTACAACTACGCCAGCCGTCAGATTCCAACTTAACCTGCCTTTGAACATAACCGATCTTGTTCAATATCCCAATCCTGCAAAAAACAGACTTTTCATAAGAATTGCAGCCAATCGTGACGATTTAAATGATGGATATGTCAAAATTAAGATATATGACAGTTCCGGCGACAAAGTTGTAGAACTCGACACAGTCAATGCAGTCAAAGAAACCTGGAACTCTGGAACTTCAAGCAGATATCTCTACGACATACCTTGGGATTTGCGCAATTCACGAGGCAGAAGAGTGGCCAATGGCGTGTATTTCGCAAGAATAGAAGCAAGAGATCCTTTCAATCCCTCAAGGAAAATTAAAAAGACTCTGAAATTGGCGGTATTGAGATAATGAAGCAAAAAAACAGTTGGATTTCTGCAATCTGCTACGTCATTTTGCCCCTTCTGCTGCTCTTTGTTGCAACAGGATGCGGCGGTTCAAGCAGCAGCGATGGCAGACAAACTTTGCCAGGTGAAAATCCATTAGGACCAGGCAGCAGTATTACACCTCCAGGAGGAGACCCGACAACTCCTCCCGGCGGCAACCCTCCAGGCGGCGATCCGACAACTCCTCCCGGCGGCGACCCTCCAGCTGGCGATCCGACACCGGAGGAACATGTTGCCCTGGGTTGGCAAAGCTTCCAAGAAACCAACTATACAAACGCAATAAACCACTTTAAGCCTGTCACAGAAATAATAAATCCATCCACTCCAAACGAAAAAACAGCCAAGCAGGAAGCCTTAAGCGGTCTTGGATGGTCTTATTATATGAATAAAAACTCGGGAGGAGCATCTGCTCAAAATCAATTAGATATGGCTATAGATAAATTTACTGAAGCCATAAACATGGGCAGTCATTCAGCAAATGCTATAAATGAAGCTCGTCTTGGAGCAGCCTATATATATTTGCTTACAAATGATTTTAGCCGAGCTGCAAACTATTTGCAGAGCCTTAACACCGAGAATATATCCCAAAACGAACACTTGGGCAACCTTGATCAATCCCACATACATGCTTTGCTTGCCTATACCTATTATTTGAGAGACGAAACAATCAAGGCCAACGAACAACTGGACATAGCTATAAGTCTGTCGTCAACTTCAAGCTTGGTCAACAGCATCAGACAGATAGTCAGAAATCAATAACTAACAACTAGTGGCGAGTTGAATTGTTGAGAACCCGACAACTCGCTCAATTGTTTAAAGCTGCCAATAAAACCGCTGAAACTGTTATATACAACAGACATTATTTTTTAGTATCTGCCGGAGACTCAGACTGCTTTACCGCTTCAGCCAAGCGTTTGGCTCTTTCAAGCTGTTCTTTGAGAGTTTGATATTTCTGGAAACTATCTTCAAACTTTTCGTGACTGTAAATTCCATCTTCATACTTTTGCATAGTCTCGCGACCCAGCTTTTCCATCAATTGCAAACGTCTTTTTGCAAAAAAAGCGGATTGAGTATTTTCATGGCTATGCCCTGACTCTGCAACTTTACTTGAGAACCAGTTTTTAATGCTGTCCAAAAAGCCCAAACTGGCTTTCTGCTGTTTTGCCTCGGCTTGTCGTGCATGAAACTGCTCAATGCTGTAGTTAACTTGCAAAATTTCGTGTCCTATTGAGATCAAACCATTATTATCAAGAGTTCCGCTCTGATAAAGGTCGAAAGCCAAAGTGCCCACATCATTGTAAAAAGAGGCCAGTTCATTTTGAAGTTTTTTAAGGTTTTCCTTTTCAAGAGCGCCAGCATTGACCTGCTCTCCAGAAGAAGCAGCCTCTTTGTTTTTTGCAAAAAACTTAGTGACAGTAGAGAAGGTTGTTTCGGCACCGATTTTCTCTCCAGAGTTTTTCAAATTCTGAATTTGCTCTTGTGTCATTATAGTATCTTCAGGAGGAGTGCCTGTGCGTTCTTCCAAGCGGCGCATAAGCTTTAAAGCAGTCTCTCTGAGCAGTTGCTCATCTTTAGTTGAAGCAGGTTTTTGAATAAAGCTTCTGGCAAATGCATAAACAAAACTGTCATAGTAGTTGCCTAATCCCTGCAAAGCTCTTAGACGTATTTCCAAGTTTGCGGATGAATCAGCAACTGTCTGAATAAGCATAGTTATAGCTTCTCCGCTAACTATTCTGGAAAGGGAGTAAACAGCGCTGGCCTTCATCCATTCTTCTTGGGATTCCAACATTTTTTCTAAAACGCCGTAAACCTTTTCATCTTCAAAAGACTGCAAAGCCTTAGCAGCAACTGCTTTCACTCTGTTATCCGGATCATTGAGCATATGAAAAAGTTTCGGAATAGAATCAGCAACCTGCAGATACTCAATAGCCTCTATAGTATTAGCCTTAACGCGTGAATCGGGGTCTGAAAGATAGGGGCTGAGAATAGAAGTTTCCTCGGGAGGCAGGAAGTATTTGAGCACACTAATCAGAGTAGCTCTCACATAACTATGGCAGTCGTGAGAAAGCATTTCTTTCAAAACTTTGCCATAGTTAGCATACTGAGTGTCATTCTTGGCTATGGAGTCACGTATAGTCATAAGAGCAGCCACAACTGTTTGCACGTCATCAGACGCAAGCTGTTCATCTAATGTTCCACTTGGCTGAGCCAAAGCTCCGAGATTCTTTTCATGCTTGTCGATGCGGTCAACCGCTTTTCTTGAAAAAAACCTGACTGCTATATTCTCATCCTGCGATGCGTCAACAAGAGCTTCTCTAACGCTATTTCTTGTCTCCGCATCGGGAAAATCAAGCTTCATTAAGGTCATTGCCGCCAAGGCTCTCAAATCGACATCCTTGTCGTTCAAATCTCTTACAAGCTTTCTATACCTGATATCCATATTAAGCCTCCGTCGTTTCTTAATAGGAACGGGCTACATATACTCTATGTTTACCTGTTTTGCCGCAACAAACACAGGCTTGTCCTTCCGCATCACCATTGAGACAGCGAATAGTAGCTCCGCCCATTTCTTTAAACTTGGCTTCGCATTCTTCTGAACCGCACCAGACGGTATCAGCCATTCCGCTTTTTTCTTTTATAACTTCAATAAATTCTTCAAAGCTTTCAGCTTTAAATGTTTTCGAGTTCAAAATCTCCTGAGCTTGCTTAAAGAGATTCTCCTGAATTTCAACGAGCAACTTTTCAACCGTAACTTCAAGCTCTCCATCGGGGATAAAGATTTTCTCGTGGGTATCTCTGCGAACCACACAAAGCTGGTTTTTGTCCAAGTCTCTTTGTCCAACTTCAATTCTGAGAGGAACTCCGAGCATTTCGTATTCTGAATATTTCCAACCAGGTTTAAAGCCTTCACGATCATCGTTTTTGGCTCTGACTCCAACAGCTGCAAGACGCTTTACGACTTCTGAAGCTTTATCAAGAACAGGCTGAGATTCTTTGTAAACAATAGGAATAACTACAGCTTGCAACGGAGCAATCTTAGGCGGCAGCCTGAGACCTCTGTCATCGCCGTGAACCATAATAAGAGCGCCTATAAGACGTGTTGAAACACCCCAAGAAGTTGTCCAGGCATATTTGCGCTCTCCGTCTGAATCAAGAAACTGTATATCAAAAGCTTTTGCAAAGTTTTGTCCCAAGTCATGGGAAGTGCCTGACTGCAAAGCTTGTCCATCGGGCATCAAAGCTTCAATGGTATAAGTGCTGACAGCGCCGGCAAATTTTTCTTTTTCGCTCTTTTGTCCTGAAACCAAGGGTATAGCAAAGTCATTCTGTACTACATCCTTATAGACTTCCAGCATTTGAAGAACTTCTTCTTTGGCTTCTTCGTGAGTTCTGTGTGCTGTATGTCCTTCTTGCCAGAGAAATTCTGTAGTGCGCAAAAAAGGTCTGGTAACTTTTTCCCAGCGGACAACGTTGCACCATTGATTTATGAGAACGGGCAAATCTCTGTAGCTGCTGATCCACTTGGAATACATATGACCTATAATAGCTTCTGAGGTAGGTCTTACAGCCAATCTCTCTTCAAGATCATCTGTACCGCCTTTGGTAACCCAAGCTACTTCAGGAGCAAAACCTTCTACGTGCTCAGCCTCTTTGGTAAGAAAGCTCTCGGGTATGAAGAGAGGAAAATAAGCATTTACATGTCCTAGACGCTTAAACTCAGCATCAAGGAGGCTCTTAATGTTTTCCCATATTGCATAGCCATAGGGACGTATAACCATACAGCCTTTAATAGGCGAGTAATCAGCCAATTTGGCTTTTGTGACAACGTCTGTATACCATCGTGAAAGATTTTGTGACTTAGGACAAATTTCGTCCAACTGTTTTTTGTTTTGTTTTTCCTGATTACTCATTGCATTTAACTTCCTTAAGAGCTTTATTGACGGAAATATTATATGTAGTCTTTCTTTGCTATGTCAAGGAAACACTTGGAAAAAACAGTGGACAGTGGAGAGCGGACAGTTAAATTGTTTAGATCGTCAATCGCTAAAACTGATAAGCACTTTTAGATGCTATAAATATGCATCGTTTATTTTTTTGCAGTTTTTCTTGTCCTTTCAGTCCACTGCCTACCAATCCATGCACTCTGCTTGTTACAATCTTTGGATGAAAATTCTAAAAATAGTTTCAAGTGAAACAAAGCGCTATAAAACTGTTTTTTTTTATTTTTCCGAGAATTTTTCCGAACTTTGCATTGAATTGAGCGTATTCAGCTGGTATAATAGCCAAAATTCAGAGAATATATGGCTGGCCGATGATTAGCTTAAAAGATGTGACTAAGATTTTCCCCAACGGTGTCAGAGCCCTTAACAAGGTTAATCTGGACATCAAAGCGGGCGACTTTGTTTTCCTAGTTGGACCTTCTGGAGCAGGCAAGAGCACCTTTTTAAGAATGCTTTTCAGAGACGACATACCTACTGAAGGCACTATTTACATTGACGGCAAGGATATCACTTCAATGCCGGCAAGCCGCATCCCTTACCTGCGACGGAACCTTGGCATAGTATTGCAAGATTTTCAGTTGCTCAAAACGCGAACTGTAGCTGAAAACGTTGCCTTTGGCCTCAGAGTTATCGGCGCTCCCAATTCCGCAATAAACGACCGCGTTCAAGAAGCCTTAGAACAAGTTGGCCTTTCTCACAAAAGAAGAATGTATCCAACAGAACTATCCGGCGGAGAACAACAACGCGTGTGTATAGCAAGAGCCATAGTGAACAATCCTCTGATACTTATAACAGACGAACCAACAGGCAACTTAGATCCCATGATTTCTAATGAAATAATGAATCTCTTCCTTGAAATCAACAAACGAGGCACTACAGTTATTATAGCCACTCACAACCACAATCTCGTAAACAAGCTTCGCAAACGTGTTGTAGCCTTAGTTGACGGCAAGATAATCAAGGACGAGGAAGCTGGCACCTATGCCTACGAATAAGATAAGGCTTTAAACGATGTCAATATCTAAATTATCCTTTTTTATCTACGAAGCTCTCACCAATATTAGACGCTCGCCAGTCATCTCTTTTATCACAATTTCCACTATTGCAACTGCATTGCTTTTGACAGGCGCTTCAATGCTTCTTACCATGAACATGGAAAATTTTTTAGAGCATCTCAAATCTGACTCACTGATCACCGTCTATTTAAAACAATCCGCCGGAAAGCATGAGGCCAATGCTCTCTCCCTGCGTTTAAAAAACCTCGAAGACGTAGAAGATATAAAAGTGATAACTCCGGAACAGTCTCTTGCAGAGTTATTCCCAGAAGGAAACGAACATCAATTTTCAGCTTCAGAAATAAGCCCGCAGGACAATCCGTTGCCTTACTGTCTGAGAATTATTATCTCTTCTCAAGCTCAGTTGGAATCTATTCTAACAAATTTAGCCTCAGAACCGCTTATAGACTCATATACTTATGGCAAGGAATTTTTCGACAAAATAGAACGTCTTTCTCGCCTTATAAGCTTTGCAAGCATTGCCATAGCTTCACTGTTAGCTCTAGCCTCACTTTTCATTATTTACAACACTATTAGACTGACCCTTTTTATGCGTAAAGAAGAAATACTGATTATGAAACTTGTTGGAGCCACCAACAGCTTCGTAAGAGGCCCATTTATAACAGAAGCATTTATTGAAGGAACTCTGGCAGCTACTTTGGCAATATTCCTTCTTTTTGTGCTTTACGGAATTTCAGCAGAAAAAATTCAACCGCTTATCCCATTCTTCAATATATCTATGCCAATGCAGGTTTTAGTAAAGCTTGCTATCAAGATGCTCTTGATGGGAATAATGCTTGGAGTGGCTGGCAGCATGATGTCTCTAAGAGATATCAACAAATTCAATAAAGCTACCCTAGAAGGCGTATAACTCAATGCCTTATACAATTTTAAAAAAAGCTCTCTATATTCTGGCAATAGTTACCTTTATTGTCATATGCCAACCTTCACATGCCAAGACCGCAGAAGAAATTCAGTCAGAACTTGAAGCTTTAAATCTGCAATTAGAATATTTAAAAATTCAAGACAGCGAACTGACAATCAAAACCAAGAAGCTTGAATCAGACATAAAGAAAAAAACAAACGAAATAGCAAACCTTAAACAACAAATCCAAACAGCAGCAAAAGCCAGCAAGCAATTGCAAACAGACACAGCCAATCTGGTAAAAGATTTAGACAGTATAAAAAGGCGTCTCGAAAACTCATCAGATTTAATAAAAAAGAGAATTCTACAACTCCACAAGAACCAGAACAAAGCTATGTTCAACTCTATACTGTCTGCCAAAAGCGCGACTGCTTTTCAGCACAGATACACTATGGTTTCCTATTTAATGGAACATGATAAACGCTTATTTGCGGAGCTTAGCTCAAACCTTAAAGAAAAAGAAAGCAAATCTCTTCATTTGCAAAACAAACTGAAAGTTTTAGAAGTAACAAACGCAGAGCTTGCAGACAGAGAAAAGGTTTTAGCTCAAGAGGAATCCACACTGAAAAGTATGATGGAAACCCTGTTGCTGCAAAAAAAAGCCAATCTGGAAAAAGGCAAAAGGCTAGACAACTCAAGACAAGAGCTTGAAAAAATAATAACTGAAGCCACAAAATCAGCTAACACTGCACGACTGGATCAAGAACTTCAAGCTAGCCGCCAAAAAAGAGAATCAAAACAATCTTCACAGGCACAATCTCAGAACCAGCCCCAAAGACAAATCAAGACTCTTCAACAAGGTGCTCAGGCTCTGGATTTCAACTGGCCTTTTAATACCTCTGACATAAGCAGAGCCGAACTAACTGGATTCGGAGATACAGCCTCAATGAAGATTTACACACACAAACCGCAAGAAGTCTTGGCAATTGGCGAAGGAAAAGTTCTTTACAAAGGTATTGTTTCCGGTTTCAACAAAATGGTCATTCTAGGGCATGAAAAAGGTTTTTCATCCGTTTATGCTGATCTTAAGGAAATATGGGTGGGAATCAACGAAGTTGTGCAAAAAGGTGAATCTATAGGCGAAATAGCTGGCGGCCAATCAGGAAGACTTCATTTCGAAATAAGATTCGCAGGAAAAAAACAAACACCTTCAGAGCTGCTTCCGAAAAGCAGTGTCGATATTCTTCAAAAATAACTGACGCTGTGCTTCAGCTAAAACAGAACGTCAGCACTTTCACTCTATATCAAGACCGTCATCATCCAAATCGCCCGCATAAATAGTTTGGTCTGACGGAGAAAATCCGCCTGCGTCAGTTGCAGTTTGTTTAGCTTTATTTTTCTCACGCCTTATACGCAAATGCAAATCATTGATATTTTCTTTGATAAAGGGATGCTCGGGATCCAGTTCCAATATTTTTTCGAAGCATTTTAATGCCTCGGAATACTCTGCTACGCTTAAATAAACATTACCCAGCTGGAAAAGTGCATCTATAGAGGCGGGGTGACGAGTAAGCAGATTTTCATAAACTGCTATAGCTTCCAAAGGCTTATTCATGCCATTCAGCGCTTGAGCATGAATTACCATTGAAGCGGAGTCTTCTTTTCCACCCGTATCAAAATATTCTTGAATTGTCTGAAGGGCTTTCAGATAGTTTTTTGAAATGAGCTCCATCAAGGCATCGCTTAAAAGAGTTTCTATACGATACTTTTCAAAATCTTCCGGAGTAAAGTCTGTACATTCGAGCTTCTGAATGAACTCATGCTCTTCACATCTGAAAATTTCATCTCTGACAGCTTCAATGTAGCCAGAATCAAGTTCTCTCAAACGTATAAAGTGATGTTTGGATTTGGTATATTCGCCCATGTCTCTGTATAGAACCGCGAGGTTGCGGTGAGTCATAACATGAGTCGGATCCAACTCTAAAACTCTGTCATAAAAGGGCATAGCGGCATCTATTTGTTCCATTTTAGTCAAGGCTACCGCTATATTGAAGTTAGTTTCAAGATCTTGAGGATGAGATTTCACGGCAGCTTTCCAATGTTTAAGAGCCAAGGATATCTTGCCCTGTTTCATGTAGATAAGGCCAAGATTATAGTGTGAATAAAGATCGTCAGGATCAATTTCAAGAGCTTCTTCGTAGCAAAGAGCCGCCTTAAGGGGTTCATTCATATAATGATAAAATATGCCTTTTGTAGCAACATAAGAAACATTTTTTGGGTCTTGTTGAATAGCTTTGTCTATCTGCTGCAAAGCTTTGGCATAATGTCCTTCTTCAAAGAGTTGAAGAGCAGATTCGTGGTGGCGCTTAGCATACGTCTCGTTAAGACCGCTCAAAGTTGAAAACCTCCAGTTATTATGGGAGGCCGAAAGCTCTTAGAAGAGGACCTAAGGCTATTAACCATACTCCAAGAAAAACAGCCACAAGAATAAGACGTTTCTGTTCTGATATTTTAAAAAAAACGGAAAAAGCAGAAAAATAAACACCCAAAGCAAGCAGAAGACTAAATATGATGCCAGCCATATCATAAGCTCTGCCATAAGCCAACCACAAAAAGAGGCAATTGACAAAAGAGCCTAAAATAAGAGAAAAAGTGCCTATGACAAATACGGCTTTTAGATGTTCCGAAAAATTGTGTTCTGTTTTTTCCATCGTCATGAAATATAGACAAAAAGCTAGCAGATTTCAAGTTATTTATAGCAGCACTGCTAGTGCTTTGTTTTCTCTAAAACTTTCGTATTTGATTTTCAAACTTCACAAGACAACAGCTGATGATATTTATGCCACTGCGCCAGCAATGGACAGTGGTCAGTGAACCGTGGACAGTGGAATTGTTTAGTAACTCAATATTGCAGCCAACAACTGCTTTAAGATGATGATAAATAAAGGTTCTTTGTTTTTCTGTAGATTCCTGTCCTTCCGCCTCTATAATGTTTCTTTGGCAAAAATCGACCTAAATTGCAATTCTATGCCAATTTAGGTCGATTTTTCTCTGCTACAGCCTTTTCTGTGTATCCTGCAATCTGTGGATAATAAGTTCTTATCCTGATAAAGATACTTTTAGCTGCAATACAGTTCTACTTAGCGGGTTTGACAACAAAGTTTACCATTCGTTTTGGGACATAAATAAATCTTACAACTTCCATGCCCTCCAAATGCTTTTGAACCTTAGGTTGCTCCTCAGCTATTTTTCTTGCAGTCTCCGCAGTTGCATCAGCATCCAATTCAATCTGTTCTCTTAGCTTTCCGTTTACCTGAACTGGCATGGTTATGACTGTTTCGACAAGCTCTTTTTCATCCCAGACAGGCCATTTTTGAGTATGAACGAGTCCTTTATTGCCCACCATTTCCCAGAGTTCTTCAGCCAAGAAAGGAGTTATAGGAGCCAATAATTTCAAAAGCGTATCAACTGCCTCTTTCCAGATCGCAGTTGCCGAGAAGCCGCTCTCTTTAAGGCAGTCTTGCATCATGTTTGTCATTTCCATAAGCCTTGCTACAGCTGTATTAAAGCTGAAGTTTTCCAAATCATTGGACACAGCTTTAACTGTTTTATGGATCATGCGTTTGAGATCGGCCTCGGATTTAGAATCGGTTTTATTAGAGCCAGCAGGGATATTCGCAGAAACCATGTCATAAACTTTGTTAACGAATCTGTTCATGCCCCTGATGCCTTCATCAGACCAAGCCACATCAAGCTCAAAGGTGCCAAGGAAGAGAATAAAGGCTCTCAATGCGTCAGCTCCGTATTTTTCAACCATTTCATCAGGAGTTATGACGTTGTTCTTGGACTTGCTCATTTTTGTGCCGTCAGCAGCAAGCATCATGCCTTGATTTCTGAGTTGTTTGAATGGCTCTTTAAAGGAAACAAGACCGGCATCATACATAACTTTTGTCCAGAATCTGGCATAGAGAAGATGCATTACCGCATGCTCTGCCCCACCTACATACAAGTCGACAGGGAGCCAAAAATCTATATCTTCCCGGTTAAAAGGTTTATCTTCAAGCTTCGGATTAATAAAACGCAAGAAATACCATGAAGAACAGGCAAAGCCGTCCATAGTATCGGTTTCTCTCTTAGCAGGACCGCCGCATTCAGGACAAGTTGTGTTGACCCACTCGGGGATATCCGCCAATGGAGACTTTCCGTTAACGCCAGGTTTAAATTCTTTTATATCAGGCAAAAGAACCGGCAAGTCTTCTTCTTTTACAGGTACAGAGCCGCATTTTTCGCAATTCACCATAGGTATGGGCGCACCCCAATATCGCTGTCTGGAGATAAGCCAGTCTCTGAATCTGTAGTTGATCTTCTTGGTGCCGTTGCCGCTTGATTCAAGCCATTCATTCATTTTCAGTATAGCCTGTTCGCTTGACAACTCCGAAAAGTCCCCAGAATTAAGCAAAACGCCGTATTCTGTATAAAGCTCCGGCAAATTGTCTTTGTCAGCATCTGGCGGTGCTATTACAATTTTGATTGGCAAATTGTGCTTTTTGGCAAAAGCGTAGTCTCTCTCATCGTGTGCTGGAACTGCCATAACTGCGCCTGTGCCATAGCTGGCAAGAACATAGTCCCCAACGTAAACAGGTATCTTATCGCCATTGAAGGGATTTATCGCATAAGAACCTGTAGGCAAACCAGTTTTTTCTTTTTCTGTGGAGAGTCTGTCTATTTCACTCTTTCTGAGAGCTTCCCTAATATATTCATCCACAGAAGCCTTGTTTTCGGGAGTTACAAGCTTTTCAGTTAAAGGGTTTTCTGGAGCTATAGTCATAAAAGTGACACCGAAAATAGTATCTACACGCGTTGTAAATATAGGAATTTCAGCCTCCAGGCCAGTTGAAGGATTAACAGCCTTGAAGATTACTTCCGAACCTTCACTTCTGCCAATCCAGTTTTCCTGCATTTTTTTGATACGGTCTGGCCAGTTTATAAGCTCCAAATCATCTATCAGACGATCAGCATAATCTCTGATTTTGAAATACCACTGTTCGAGTTCTTTCTTTTCCACAAGAGACTCACATCGCCAGCACTTGCCTTGTTCCACCTGTTCATTCGCCAGAATAGTGCAGCAATCAGGACACCACCATTGAGCTCCTTTGGCTTTATAAGCCAAACCGCGTTTCTGAAGAAGTAAAAAGAACCACTGAGTCCATTTATAATAAATCGGCTCGCTTGAATTAACTTCTCTGTCCCAGTCATATCCGCATTCTACCAAAGAGAGCTGTCTTTTATAGTTGTTTGCGTTTTTTGCCGTAGAAACAGTCGGATGAACTCCTTGCTTTATAGCAAAGTTTTCCGCAGGCAAACCAAAAGCGTCCCATCCCATAGGGTGAAGAACGTTTATACCTTGCATTCTTTTCATACGTGAAACAACATCGGTAGGCACATAGTTTCTCAAATGACCTACAGAAAGTCCATTACCTGAGGGATAAGGAAAAAAATCAAGGCAATAGAATTTTTCTTTGTTTCTATCATCGGATGTTTTGTAGATACCTGCCTTTTGCCAAACTGGTTTCCATTTGTCTTGGAGGGCTTTTGCATTATATTTTTCTGTCATTTTGAGTAAACTCCGCTCTATTTTTATGAAATAAATTGACAACAGAGTTTAGGAAATATTTAAAGCAATGTCAATGAAGCTTTTTAGAGCACCAAAAAGGCGATTGATTGAACCCCTTTGCAAATTCTTATCAATAAAGTCGCCTTTTTAATCAATTAATTGTTAAAATTTAAATAGCAGTTTAGAAAAAGACAGAGAGGACTCATTGTGCGAAACTCATTGCTAAAAACAGTATCAAGATCCTTGGGGCGAGTAGCCAAAGATTTTGAAACAGCCCCAGGAAAAACTATTCTTGGCACAAACTCTATAATAGAGTGGGCTTTCGACAGGAGTTTTGGAAAATTTTCCAAGCTTGAAAGCGGAAAACCATTTTTAACATCCGATTATTACGGACTGACTTTAGGACCTAGAACCCATGAAGTTTTCTCTCCAGAATAAACTAGCAAATCGGTAAATTAAATGGACATACGCTCATCACTTCCATACAGCACTAAATATGGAGAAAAAGAACTCTGCGAACTCGGAGGAGAAAGCGGCGCTATAATTTCCTTTTTCGCCAACCTCGACAAAAACGGCAGCGCTTCACCTGAATCCTATGCAAAAGTCACTTATGAATACCCCCCCTAGCGGTTCAAACTCGGGAGAAGGTATAATTAGAAGAACGCAAGTTCAAGTTGACGAAACTTTGGAACCTATTGATTCTCCGCTCACCAAGCAACTCAACAACTCAAGTGTCACTGGCTTTGAGATTGAGAAGAAAGATACCGGTTTTGCCACCTCCAACATAGAGAGAACTGCAACGATGGAAACTGCTGCCAGCGTAGGCGGTATAAATCTGGGAGCTATATTAGCCGCATCGCCCGACAACGACGAACTCAAGCTGACACCTAAAGAGAACCCGAACACTCCCAAATTAATCAAGCCAACGGATAATCCTGCCTCGCTCACACCTTGATTTTAAGCTGTGCTTAAAATCAGGGAATAGGGTGTAGAAGGCAGGGGGAGCAGTAAAATTCTTTTCAACTCTGTTGTCGAACAGACATTCTGTTTTCTGTTCTTACTGCCCGCTACCCACTGTTGTTAAGCATCTGTCTTTAAATCAGAGGCTAGGTCAATAATTGTTAATGCAATTCTTGTCCAATTTTGCCCTCATCTTCGGATAGAAGGGCTGTTATGGATATTGGTTCTTACCCGCTACACGTCACTCACCACGCGGCACTGATGATTTTTAAGCCAGCTTACAAATCTTATCTGTGTAATCTGTGGATAAAAAAGTGCTAGGACCTCTTAAATGAGTGTGACAAAGCAAATCCTATAATTTTATCTGGCTCCAATAAATATAACGGCTTTGAGCATTCTTGCAGAGTTGAACCTGTGGTAACAACATCGTCCAGCAATATAAGTCTTTTGTTTTTGAAAAGAGTTTTGTCCAAACCATCCGCAAGGCTGAAAGCACCAGCCAAATTATTCATTCTTTCATCTTGAGCACAAGCAGCTTGAGCTTTGGTATGCCTGTTTCTGACAAGGCAAGGCGAATAAGGAACCAAAAAAACCTTGCTCAATATTAAACCCAAAACCTCTGCTTGATTAAACCCTCTCTCAGAAAGCCTTTTGGGATGCATGGGGATAGGCACGATCACATCCTGCTCTGGAACAAAGAATTTTTTAAGCTCTTCTTTTTTTGCTGCCAAAGCCGCAACTGTTCTCAAAAGTTTTTCAGAGGGTCTGTATTTAACAACTCTCATAGCATCTGAGATTTTCCGTTTATAAGAGCTGACAGTAAAAACCTGAAAGTCACAACAGGTGTCGTAAACTTGTTCAGGAGGAAAGAAACTTTCAGCAATTTCAGAATAGCAAGAACTGCATAAAACCTGATTAAATGGAGCATCTTCTGAGCACAATAGACAAGAGAATGAAAAAAATACTGAAAGAACCTCGTCTATCAGCTCCTTGAAATTCATTCGAGGCTTCTTGAAACAGCTTTTGCTACTAAAGCTGCACGTTCAAGCAAATTTGGCAGTTCCTCAAATGAAAGCGATTGTTTGCCGTCAGAAAGAGCTTTCTCAGGAGTTTCATGGATTTCTGCCATTATACCATCCGCACCAGCCGCAATCCCTGCCAATGCCAGGGAAGGCACTAAAGAAGTCTTTCCTGAAGCATGGGAAGGATCAAAAATAACGGGCAAATGTGACAACTCTTTTAATTCCGGAATAGCCGCAATATCCGGAGTAAATCTGACATAAGAATTAAAAGTTCTTATACCTCTCTCACAAAGAATTACGTTTCTTTGCCCCCATAACAGCAGATAATCGGCTGCTGCAAGAAATTCTTCCAAGGTAGAGGACATGCCTCTTTTGAGAATAATGGGCTTGCCGATAGAAGCTGCCGACTTCAGCAATTGAAAGTTGCTCATGTTACGGGTTCCAATTTGAATAATATCCGCATATTCGGCTAAAATTTCCAGCTCTTCTGAATCGCGAGGTTCTGAAACCAAAATCAAAGAAGTCTCTTGTGAAAGACGTTTGAGTATGGATAAGCCTTCCAACCCCAAACCTTGAAAAGAATGAGGAGAAGTTCTGGGTTTAAAAAGCATAGCTCTCATCAGCTTAACACCACAGTTTTTCAAGTTTTCTGCAGCCTTCAGAGCCATTTCTTCAGACTCAAGTGAGCAAGGACCGCCAATAAAAGGTATGCTTTCTCCTCCAAAAACAACTCTGTTTGCCTTCTTTTCTATTGTTATCAGAGTATTTTTTTCCTGAAAAGTCCTTGAGGAAAAATAGAAGGAATCATCTATTATCCTGCCAAAAGCAGCAAAATCAGTAAACTCTTGCAAGGTTGCCTCTGATATACCCGCTCCACATGAAACATAGGCTTCCGTACCTATAGGAGAAAAACAATGCTCTTTTAAAAAAGATGCAAATTTTTCTTTATCTTCCGGCAAAGCGTTTTTCTTAAATAGAACGAGCATAAAATCAGATTCCTAGAGCAACTCCATCACAAAATAGATCATATAGACAATTGCAGCCTGCTTTATAAGCTATTTCTTTGTAGGATGACAAATTGTATAGAGCAATATCAGCCGCTTTACCTACTTCCAAAGAGCCTGTTTTGTCACCAAGCCCCACAGCATAAGCCGCATGAAGAGTACCAGCTATCAAAGCCTCAGCGGCAGTCATTTTCAACTGCAACATAGCAAAGCTCTGAATCAAGTTGGCTTCTAAGAACTGGCAACTGCCTGGATTGTGATCAGAAGCGATGGCTACAGGCAAACCAGCCTCTATCATCTTGCGGGCATTGGCATGACGCTTTTCCATCAAGAAGGTTGAAGTGCCTGGCAGTAAGGTAGGTATGACACCGCTGCCTTTCATTTTTTCTATTCCGGCTTCCTCAGTTTTTAAAAGATGGTCAGCACTTACAGCCTCGACTTCCACAGCAAGATCCACTGCGCCTATAACATTGACCTCATCTGCGTGAATTTTCGGTTTCAAGCCATACTTTAAACCCGCTTCAAGGATCTTTCTTGATTGTTCCACACTAAAAACTGATTTTTCCGTGAAAACATCATTAAAAACAGCCAATTTTTTCTCAGCAACTGCTGGTATCCACTCATTACAAAATTCGTCGATAAATTTTTCAGGATCCCCTGCCCTATCAGCAGGAATTGCATGAGCTCCCATGAATGTCGGAACAATCCTTATATCAAAGGCTTCTTGAAGCATCTGTATAGTTTCGAGCATTTTGATTTCATTTTTGAGATCCAAGCCATATCCGCTCTTTATCTCTACTGTTGTAACCCCAGAAAGCATCAAGCGCTCTATTCGTTCAGCAGCTCCGTTAAAAAGCTCTTCTATAGTCATATTTTGCACGGCACGAGTTGAATTCAGTATTCCGCCGCCTTTAGCATGAATATCCAGATAAGAAGCTCCTGAAACACGCATTTCGAATTCATCAGCTCTATTTCCACCGTAAACAAGGTGTGTGTGCGAATCTACAAATGCGGGCAATGCAATTAAGCCTTCTGCATCATAAATTTCTGCATCAGGCTGAATCTTTACATTTTTCTCAAGCTCTGCAGTCGAACCGATCCAAGTTATGATGCCATCCTTAGCTGCCAAAGAAGCATTAGGAATTTCTTCAATTTGCCAAGAGGGAACTGTTCCTTTCCCTCTATAAGGGAAAGGATAAACAACTATATTTGCAGCATTCCGCAAAATAAAATCAGCAGACTTTTTCTCCATATCAAAGGACTTCCTCTCCATTTAGTCTAAACTATTTCAACAACCTTGGAAACTCTTTCTGTTAATACATTCTTTATCAAAAGGTCTTTGGCTCTTTCCAAGTCAGGCGCAAGTATTCTATCTTCCAAAAGGGGCTCTACCTTCTCTCTTAAGCATTCATAAGCTACCGAAGTGCCTTTTCCCAGTTTGAGAGGCTTTAAAAATTCATATGCCTGACATGCGCTGAGCCATTCTATAGCCAAAACCTGAACGCTGTTATCTAATATTTTTAAAGCTTTTCTAGCTGCTATGCTGCCCATGCTTACATGATCCTCTTGATAAGCGGAAGTAGGGATTGAGTCAACCGACGCAGGATGAGCCAGCACTTTGTTTTCACTGACTAGAGCAGCAGCCGTATACTGAATAATCATCAAGCCTGAATTTACGCCCGGATCTATCGACAAGAAAGGCTTCATTTCATTTATTAAAGGGTTCAGAAGACGGTCAATTCTTCTTTCGCTTATGTTGGCAAGTTCAGATGTTATTATACCCAGTATGTCACCTGCGTAAGCCAAGGGCTGGCCGTGAAAATGCCCGCCTGAAATGATTTTGTCTTTGCTTAAAATAATGGGGTTGTCTGTTACGGCATTGAGTTCTATTGTTATCTGCTCTTCAAGATAGTTGAGATATTCTCTTGTTGAACCATGCACTTGCGGGATACACCGCAATGAATAAGCATCCTGAACCTTTTTGCAACCTGCGTGACTCGCTCGTATTTCAGAATCTTCAACGCAGTTTAAAACGTTTTCGGCTACCTGTTTCATTCCTGAATAAGGTCTCAGAGCTATAAATTCAGGGTCAAAGGGCTTTGTAGATGCCTTGGAAACCTCAAGGGTCATAGCTGCCACTATATCTGCCGATTTTGAAAGAGAAAGAGCTCTGCCGAGACCTAAAGCAACAACAGCAGCCATTACCGCCGTTCCATTGATAAGAGCTAAGCCTTCTTTAGCTTTGAGATTTATAGGTTTTATACCAGCCTTTTTTAAAGCTTCCGCAGCATCGACTCTAGAACGTCCATCGGAAGCAAGCACATCTCCCTCGCCCATGAGCACAAGCATTATATGGGAAAGAGGAGCCAAGTCTCCAGAGCAACCTACCGAACCTTGAGTCGGAACCCAAGGCGTTACATCTTTATTTAGAAGCTCAGCCAAAGCATCTATAAGCTCAGGTCTCACACCGCTGACACCGTGCAAAAGAGAGTTTATTCTAATAGCCATAACTGCTCTGACAATTTCTTTGGAATAAGGTTCGCCAACACCTGTTGCATGGCTGCGTATCAGATTGGTCTGTAATCTTTCTATATCTTTGGCTGCTATGCCTGTATTGCATAAATGTCCAAAACCTGTTGTGATACCATACACAACACGTCCCTCAGCTACCAGCTCTTCCACAATTTTACGACAATCAGCAACCTTTTGCATAGCTTCTTCAGAAACAGAAACCTTTTCGCCTTCAGAAATCAGCCGAAGCTTTTCAATTGTCAAATTACTGCCGTTCAGTTCAATCATCTGAAACTCCCTTGGTGTCATATGTATTATTTTCCTGCATTATAGCGCCTTTTTCCGCAGATGAAAAAGGGTTATGAGCAAAGACAAAAAACACCATTATAAATGCGTAGTGAATATGTGCATAGATCCTTGGAAAAGACGCTCCCAAATGCCAATGTAAATCATATGGGGTAAGCAAATACGCCAAAACATAAGTGGTTACTTGAGCAATAAGAAGGCCTAAGAAACAGCGTGAAATCTTCTCTTTTACTTTAACTGGCCGGAAAAGCAAATATAAAAAGAAAAACCAAAACCAAGGTAAAGCAATAAATAAAGCTTGAACCATATATGAACTTATTAAACGAATTGTATCAAAGTCGATTACTCTGAAAATAAAGACAGAAATATTATCAAGGAGATCATTCGAACTTTGTTGAAAATACTTCAAAATCAAGACAGCTGTCAAAGCTGGCAAATAAGCTATAAAAGCTGTTTTTACAATCGAAAAGGGCTGAATTTTCTCTTTGCCAAGGCGAGAAAGTAAAAAAACAAAGATTGCAAAGATAGCTGCGAAAGCTATACCTTCGTTTTTCATCCACATACCGCAGGCAGCAGCAAAAAAAGCCAAAAACAACTCTCCTTGTTCACCGCTGTCATGCCAAGAAAGCAGATAGAAAATTGCCAAGAGCACATATAAAGCCAATGGCAGATCAGCACATTGAGATTCCGCCAGAAGATTAAAGGTTTGCGGAATAGCTGCCACAATAATAGCTAGCAGACCCGCTATGCGGCTTTGTTTTAAACTGGAAACGCCAAAATAGAGAATTAGAACACAAAAATATGCAAATATTTTTGAAATTAAACGCGGAACCAACGGGTCAGAAAAGCCTGTGTATACCCATCCACGAGCTACTATTGATGGCAACATCAGAGGATAATCTTTATGGTGATCCAAGTCTCTGAGGACATCAGAAAACATATTGGTCCAATGTTCTCCACCCTTATAAAGAAAAGCAGCTTTGTAATTCCAAATAGCTAAAGCATCCCAACTTCCCAAGCCATGAAATTTTGACAATAAAATGTTTTCAGCCAACAAAAGCAGCATAAAAACAAGCACCATGATTATCAAGAGCCTAGTCGGCAAAAATTGTTCGTCAACGCGACTGTCTTTGATGTTCTTCTCTTCCAGAAAAAACAAATTTACATTATTCTTTTTAAAATAAAAGAATAATGTAAGTGCCAACAAAGCCTCTAGAATAATATAAAGATGCCAATATTTGTCAAAAATCAAGAACCATGCAAAATACAGAAACCCCGTAATTCCAAGCCCGAAAGGCATGGCAGCGGCTAATTCCGGCAAACGTATTTTCCTGAATTTTCTGACAAAAGCCAATCCTATCAGCCAAGAAATCAAAACAGAAAGCCAAAATATAATGATGCTCATATTATCTTGCTCTCTCAAAAAGAGCCAAATTGCGCCAATGCTCTACGAAAGAATATTCTGGATGATTCATATGAAATGATTTAAAATCCTCTATCGACGGAGAATATACTAAAACCTTATTTCTGCTTATCCAATTTCTCCTATCAAGCAAAACGGGTGAGAGTTCATTCATAAAGAAAAAGCCGTTTAAATGCCTTTCATCAGCATCAGAAAAATATTTGGGAGGCAGAAAAATCCCGACCGGCTCATCAGGATTAAGTTTATTTCTCAATTGGTCATACTGAGAAGCCACATAGTATGGTTCACGCAATTTGCTATCCACATACAGTTCCCCAACTAAGTTTGCTTGTAAAATTACAGCCAAAAAATAAATAAACAACAATAGCAGGCGATTAAATTTAAGTCTCTTCTGCTGCATCAAGACTCTCCAAACTCCTCGTGCAGTTCTTTAATAGCAACTTTTAACAAATCAAGAGCCAGCTTGCAAACTCCGCCTATTGAAGTGAACCAGCCTTTCATCAGTCTCATATGCTGCAAGCCGCAACGCTTCTTGTCATCGCACAAAGAAGGAATCTGATTAAAATCCAGCTCATACCTTACAATAATCATTTGAACAATGTGCATAAGATATAGATTAAAATAACCGCCCATATTCATAATTTTTATGCGGCTGCTATTTATTTGAGCAAGTCGCTTTTCAAACTCGTAGTCAGGATAATCGCGCAAAAAGCCTTCTGTATCCGATATTCCCATAGCGGCTGCTTCCTGTTCAAAATTTTCAATCATAGCAAGACCATCGTCACAAAGCTTCACCACTCTTTCCACTTCTGTTTCTGTTTCCAACATTGTTTTAGAAAAAGCGGCCCACTCCTTCATGAGATCATATTTTGTAGGCTCTCTCAGATTATTCTGCACCATTGCGCTTATATTGTAAGTTTCAGTGCAATACTTGTCTATAGCTTCTCTGAATGTCATAAGCTCAGCTCCTGCAATAAAACTTCCACCTTCTGTCGCATCTACGCAAACGCCGTCATATGCAGCGATATCTGTTTCAAAAGCTTTACAGAAAAGATTATAGATCTGATTCGTCCACACATAATCTTCATATGCACCTTTAACCTGAAACAAATCGTTTTCATTTAAGCGCAGATTCGTAACAGCAGGAGCCTCTTCAGCATGTGTCTTCTCAGCATTGACAAAAGCACAGTCCTGTCCAATCAGTATTATTGGGTCACAGCCTAAAGCAACAAGCGTCTTAAAAGCCAAGTTGGAGCATGAGGGGCCCCCATTTATAGTTCCCTTTGGCATGTTTATCCATTTAAAATGCTCAAAAGCCCTATAAACCATAATCTTAGGACCATTCCAATTACCATAGGCTTCTTTTCGTATAAGAGGCGGAGCGGCAAGCCAAATTTTTGACTTAAACTCATCAGAAAGCTCCTTATACATAGTAGCCACATGCACGATTCGCTCTATACTTGCAGCCATATGAGGCACTATTCCTTTTTTCTCGAGTATACGAAGCGATGAGTCTGCTGCCATGATCAATGCTTTATCATGAAGTTCTTTGAGAAGTTCAACGTTTTTGTCAAGCGACGGTCCAGTCGAAACAATCACTCCTGGAATCCCTCTAAAAACACCAAACAGGTCTTTAATACCTGGAGTTCGCATAATAAGAGAGAGGTTTTTCATTATATTCTCTACTCCAATCATGGAGTCTTCCGGACAATTGCCGTAATTGAATATGATAGCGTAAGCTGCATCCCTCAAAGCCTGCATCATTTTAACATAGTGCTCTCCGTCCAAAGCAACTGAAACCGGATGCTCAAGCAAACATATGGTTTTCAAGAAAAGCTGAACCTTGACACCGCCTTCAGTAAGCATATTGAACATTTTCACATAGGCTTCAGACTCTTCAGTTGCCACAAACCACGCTGTTTTTTCTGAAGCAAGCAAATCCGATATATCTATCTTTGAAACAACCTCTTTAAAGAGATGTAAATCCTTCTCAAAAATAATAGTAAGAATATTTTCATTCTCTATAGCTTTCTGCAAGGCTCTAAGATGATATCCCAAACCTACTCCCATAACAGCCACCAGCTTCGGATTTTGCAAATCGGCACTTGCAATTAGAGCTTCAGCTTCCTTTTCCGGTTCATAACGGCTGTGCATCAAATGCTGTTTGCCACTTTTATCGATTACTGTCAAACAGGGCTTCCCCAGCTTGCCATAAGAGAACTCGTAGGTTCTTCCTGATGGATTAGGTGAAGCAAAAGAGTCCTCTAAAGCTTGAGCCAAATCTGGATAACGCCTTCGGATCGCTTTCATATTCTTTGAACGGGTTAAAACTGACATTTTTATATTCTCTCTCTATTTTTTCTTTATAAATCTTAAGATTTCTTTGCCATTCACAAAAATCCTGCCATCATTTATAAAGCCGGATTTCAAAAGGGTCTTTAAAGAAGCTTCGTTTTCTGGTAAAACCTCTGCTTCAAAGACAGCATCAGCTGGCAGCTCTGGTCTTAAAAAAGCCATTTCCATCAGCTTTGAAGCATATCCTCTCCTAAGCAAATCTGGATTTGACGCAAATGATATCAGATATCTGTCAGAATTCTCCAGTTTATCAAACCTTATGTGAGCAGCAGGAGTGACACCGTCCATAAGAACAAAACCCATTATCCTTGGACTTGAAAGTATCTTTTCAAACCAATTTTTATGCTCTTCATAAGTAAAAAGCGAATCATTCAATGAAAAAGCTCTAGCCAAAGGCACTGTACGCCACTCATAAAGCATCCGGCAATGGGTTTTATTATAAGGAATCAATCGCATAACTAGTACTGCTTTTTATTTAAAAGTTTCATACCAGCTCTTCAAAAGGCACATTTTTCAAGTTTTGAGTTTTTTGCCAGTTTTGAGCAAGATACCCTACTCTCTTTTTTCAAACCATCTCCCAGAGAAATATATCGTCTTCTTCAATATCGCATTTTGCTGTTCTGCCGACTATTATATCTGTATATTTTGGATGAACTCCATATGCTGGACGTTTTACAGCCAACATTTCAGAAGTGATTACTGTTCCTGAAGGAATATCTGTTGCAGCCACCAAACCGCGCCTAGCCAAACCATGCAATTCTCCTTCTGCCTCAGAAGCAATTTTAACTGGTGAGCCTAACAGCTCTTCTGTTTCTCTAATTGCCAAAACCATCGCCTTAAGTTCGTCAGGTTCCAAAGAAAAAGGATGATCAGGTCCTTCAAGCTTTCTGGAAAGAGTAAAGTGTTTTTCTATTATTGACGCTCCCATGGCAACTGCCGCTACATCGGCTATATAATTCATGGTGTGATCCGAAAAACCTACTTCCAAACCGAAAAGTCTTCTCATAGTATCCATAGCCCTTAAGTTCACATTTGAAGCTTTGGGCGGATAAGCGATAGCACAGTGCAGCAATGCAGTTTCAGAAGTGCCGCCATCTTTAATAGCAGCAAGAGCTGTTTCAATATCTGATATATTCGCCATGCCAGTTGAAAGAATGATAGGTTTGCCAGTCGCAGATATTCTTTTAAGCATAGGCAAATAGGTAATTTCAAAGCTGGCTACCTTAAAAGCCTCCATCCCGAATTTTTCACACTCATCCACAGCAGGAATATCAAAAGGAGTAGCCAAGAAAAGGATATTTCTCTGCCTGCAATAGTCCATTAGTATAGGAATCCAATCACGTGGCAATTCATTATCCTTCATTATATCCCAAAGAGTTTCTTTCTTATCAGCAAGTTCATTCTCAAGCATATATGAAGGCATAGGAGTTTTTTTAGAATAAATTGTCTTAGCTGAAAAAATCTGAAACTTCACAGCATCGGCATCAGCATCAGCTGCCACATCTACAAGAGCCTTTGCTTGGTTTAAATCACCATTATGATTGCTGCCTGCTTCAGCTATTATGAAACATGGATTTCCTTTACCAATTGTTTTTCCTGATATTTTCATTAGCTGCTCCCTATTAAGGATATTGAGCTTCAAATATATTCTTCACAGCTCTCTCTGCACCCTTGCCGTCTATTAACGCCTTTTGTTTGGGTACCTGTTCCAAGAATTTTTCTGGTTTTCTCTCAAAGTCTAACAGTAAAGAGCCTAAATTTAAAGAGAAGTCCAGCAAAAAAGCTATCTCATGCTCTTTAATCGTTTTGACACTCTTACGTTGATTATCAACTAATATATGAACTGCACAAGGAAGCCCTAAGCAGCAAACTTCCCATAGAGCTGTGCCGCCAGCAGTTACTGCAAGGGATGCTTTTGTAAGCAGTTCAGGAAATTTCGCCGAGTCTCTATTCAAAACAAGTTTTAAAGAAGAATCTGAGACATAAGATTCCAGATTCTCTGTCGCAGAGGGAAAAGAAAGATATATTTTACGGAAATATTCGTCAGGAACAGTTTCCAGCAAAGCTATCAAATCTTTTTCAGCCTGACTCCCCCCGAGAGTAATCAAAACTGGTCCAGAAGGATCATATGTACGTTTCAGGTCTGTAATTTCAGGTCTAATCAATGTATAAGAAGCACCCGTGAATACTTTCTTTATCGCCATACCCGCATACCAGGAATCTGAAGCAGCAGGGTTGGGATTGATTAGGAAGTCAGCCTGAATCTCTCTGTCTGCTAAATCATCTATCATGACAAAAACAACAGCATGTTTTTTGCAAGCATTTGACATCAGTTTTAAATCAAGACCTGAAAACGAATAGCTGTCTAAGATCAAGAATCCGCCCGAAAGAGACTTTAAAAGGGAACCTTCCAAACAAGCCTCAATAAAAGAGGCTTTCTCCTCTGAATAAGCAGGCAAAAGTTCAAAAGAAGTTTCTTGCCCGAAAAAACGTTCAAACTCTAGCCCTGGACCACAAAACTTCACTTCATAACCAGCTGAAAAGAGCTTTAGAGCCAAAGCTCGGCAACGGGAGAAATGTCCCAGTCCGCTTTTGGAGCCAGCCTCTGTTCTGAAGAGACATTTTTTTTGCCGCTCCTCTTTCATCAAAATCTCATTTCCCTATTTTCTTTGACAAGAGATCTTTTTAAACCGTCAAATCTATCAATAGATGAATTGATAGAAGCAACATCAGAATGCTTTTTCAAATAATCTATTATCTGATAATAAGAAAACAGACCGTCTGAAGAACCAAAATGTTTGTAAATAGCTGCGATAACCTCAAAGTCTTCTTTATAATCCAAAGTGACTCTGAAATTTGAAAATACTCTTTTTGCAGTTAGAGAAGCTGTCTTAAATAAATGCAAGTTTTCTCTGATATAAAGTGTCACATGCTCTCTATGAGATTTCAAAAGTTCTTTTTGAGCGAGTTCTTGCAAAACAGAAGCCTTAAGGATCTCAAGATCAAATCCCACAGGAAAGGTTGGCTCAAATACATTTGAAGCATAATCTGCTTCCGCAACTTCAAAAAGGTTTACTAAAGCATCTATAAGTCCAGGGTCAACCAGAGGACAATCTGCTGTAATTCTCAGAAGATTATCACAGGGAAATTCTTCAATACTTCCTAAAAAACGGCTTAAAACATCTTCCTCTGAGCCTCTAAAAAATAATATGCCATTATCACGACACCAAGCACACAGGGCATCATCCTTGGGGTCAGAGGTGGTAGCCACAACCACTCTGTCAACAGAAAATGCCGCTGAAACTCTTCTGCAAACATGTTCTATAACAGGTTTTCCAGCAAGCTGCATCATTGTTTTCCCTGGCAGCCTGCTGGAGCCTAGTCTCGCTTGTATTATAGCTTGAGTTTTTACATTTTTATTCATTTTTCTATCCACAGATTGTAAAAAGCAGTGGTTTGTGGGTAGTGGGAGTGATTAAGTTACAACAGTCCACTAGTCGCTTTGGCGGAGTTTTTCGAGCAAAGTTTCGGCAGTAAGCCAATGCTCATTCGTGTTGCTCGCATATTCAAAGCCTTCAGATACTCTTTCAGCCCCTTCTGGAAGCTCTATCTGCCAAAACGGAAAATCAGGCAATTTTATATATCTATCCCTATAACGATAGAGATTTCGAGAATCATCACCAGAAATCATTATTTCATGAAGCCTTTCTCCTGCCCTAATTCCTGTAAAAACAATTTCCGAAGCCGGAGCCAGAGCTTTTGCCATATCCATGACTCTCATGCTGGGTATCACAGGTATATAGAGTTCTCCTCCAGACATCATCTCAAAGGAATCTATTACAAAACGGACAGCCTCGGGCAAAGTGATCCAAAAGCGGGTCATTCGCTCATCAGTAATAGGAATAGGCTCCCCTGCCGCAGCAAGTTTTTTAAACAAAGGCACCACACTGCCTCTGCTGCCAAGTACATTACCGTATCTGGCCACAGAAAAAGCTGTGCCCCCGCTTCCAGAATAAGTGTTTGCAGCAATAAAGAGCTTATCCGAACAGAGCTTTGTAGCTCCATAGAGGTTAACAGGATTGCAGGCTTTGTCAGTACTCAAGGCAATCACTTTTTTAACTTTTGCATCTAGAGCAGCATTAATTACATTTCTTGCTCCAACAACATTTGTCCTGACTGCCTCAAATGGATTGTATTCAGAAGCCGGCACCTGCTTCATTGCAGCCGCGTGAACAACAAAGTCAACCCCATTAAACGCTCTGTGAAGCCTGGTTTCGTCTCTGACATCCCCTATAAAAAAACGCAATATCGGCGAATCAAATGCGGATTGCATCTGATATTGTTTGAATTCATCTCTCGAGTAAATTATTAGCTTTTTAGGCTTATGTTCGGTGAGAAGCGTTTTAACGAAAGCTTGGCCAAAAGAGCCTGTTCCGCCTGTTACCAAAACGGTTTTCCCATCCAAAATAGAACTGCACTTCTCCCGGTTACTTTCCATTAGAACGTTCCCTCTAAGACTAGTTGACTGTTGCACTTAAAAGTTTCTTTTCTTTTTTTTATCCACAGATTACACAGATGACACAGATTTTTACTTGATAATAAATTAGCAATGTTTTCTCTTGATTTATTCCATACAAGTATTATCAGGATTTTTTTTGAAATATGCGAGTTTCAGCTATTTATCAGCATCTAAAAGCAGTTGTTGGCTGTATAATATTGAGTTGCTAAACAATTTTACTACTCCCTACGCCCTAACCCCTACTCCCTATAGTGCGGTTACTGCGTCAGATAAGCATGAAGAAGTTGCTGGATTGGTTGACATTACATAGGCAACTTTCAGTAAAAAATGGAGCACCAGCGGTTCATTTCCTGTAGGGAGTAAAGTCCAGTATGCTGTTATCACCTATATTTAAACGCTGGGATTGTCCATAAAGCTCAGCAGAATCGCCAATAATGGAATCTTCCAAGATAACATTCTGTAAAACAGCTCCTGCGCTTATTACAGAATCCTTGATTATACAATCGCTGATTCTGCAATCTTCTGCTACAGAAACGTAAGGACCTATCACAGCATGGCTCACTTCCGCTCTTGGATGAATCGAAACCGGAGGTATTATTACACAGCCTTCAATACACTTGTGGTTGGAAGGAGCTCGTTCCAGAAGATATCTGTTAGTTTTAAGAAGAGTATCCGGTTTTCCGCAATCCAGCCATTCTTCAATTTCAGGAGCTCCAAATTTATAGCCATCTTTAATCATAAGTTCAAAAGCCGCGGGTAAATAAAATTCACCTTTGGTTCTCAAACCGCTCTCAATACTCTGTTTCAAATATTTCATAAAAAGAAGACCGTCTTTGAGGTAATACATGCCAACTTGAGCCAAGTTGCTCACAAATGTATCAGGTTTCTCAACCATCTCCGTTATTATGCCATTTTTAACGACATTTACACCGAATCTCTTCGGATCTTCCACTTCTTTAGAATAAATCAGACCATCTAATCCTTCGCATAAAAAGGGAATTCTGGAGAGATCTGTGACAAAAAGGGTGTCATTGAACACTATTAGTAAATCATCGCCTTCACTTATATGTTCAGAAGCCAAAGAAACGGCATGAGCCGGACCAAGCTGTTCTTTTTGTTCCACATAATAAGCTTTAAGTTCGGGATAACGTTCTTCTACGTATTTTTCAATAATATGCCCGTTTTCATCTACGATAAAAATATATTCTTCAGCCTTCAATGGCTTCAATCCATCCAAAACGTGTTGCAAAACAGTTTTTCCAGCTACTCTTACCAAAGATTTTGGTTTACTGAAAGTATGAGGTCTTAAACGAGTTCCTTTACCTGCTACTGGCAAAATTATTTTCATTTTATCTTCCTATTCCTCGGTAATCAAATCCCATTTCCCTAACATTGTGCGGGTTATAAAGGTTACGCCCGTCTATAATCAAGTGATTTTTCATCATGCTTTTCATGCGGTCAAAGTCGGGTCTCCTGAATTCGTTCCACTCAGTAACTATTACAAGAGCGTCCACATCCTGTAAAACATCATAAGAACGCTTTTTCAAAACTATTTTATCACCATAAATTTCATTTGCCCTCTTCATTGCTGCAGGATCATAAGCCATAACCTCCGCTCCTGCTTTGAGCAAACTGTTTATGAGATTGATAGCGGAGCTTTCACGCATATCGTCTGTATTTGCTTTGAAGGCCAAGCCCCAGACTCCTATTTTTCTGCCCCTCATATCTTCGGTACCTAATGCCTCTGAAAGCTTTTTAAAAAGAATTTCCTTTTGTTTGTTGTTAACATCTTCAACGGATTTTAAAAGCTGCATGTTATAAGCATTTTCATCAGCCGTGTGAATTAAGGCTCTTACATCTTTCGGAAAACAGGAGCCTCCGTAGCCAGCTCCAGGAAACAAAAACGCATGGCCTATTCTAGAGTCGCTGCCCATACCCTTACGCACTTCATCGACATCAACTCCTAAAACATCGCACAGATTGGCTATTTCATTCATAAAAGTCAGCCTGGTCGCAAGCATGCAGTTGGCAGCATACTTAGTCATTTCTGCGGCAGCTGGAGACATAATAAGAATAGGATTTGAAGTCCTTACAAAAGGAGAATAAAGTTCTTTCATAAGTTCAGCTGTTCTGGGGTCATCGCAGCCAACTACCACTCTGTCAGGCTTCATAAAATCATCTATTGCGGCACCCTCTTTCAAAAACTCAGGGTTACTCACCACATCGAACTCCAACCTGTGAAGTCCACGCTTATCAAGCTCTTCGCGAATAGTTTCTTCTACCTTTTTTGCCGTTCCAACCGGCACAGTAGACTTATCAACAATAATTTTATACTCGCTCATTCTCTGACCGATGCTTTTTGCCACATTCAAGACATAGGACAAATCAGCGCTTCCATCTTCAACAGAAGGCGTACCCACAGCTATAAAGAGCATCAAAGAATTATCAATTGCCTCATTGATATCGGTAGTGAAAAGCAGACGTTCCTCAGCATAATTACGTTTGACTAAAGTTTCCAAACCAGGTTCGTAAATAGGTATAATGCCGTTTTTCAAAGCTTCTATTTTGGCTTCATCAACGTCAACGCAGGTAACAAAGTTTCCAGAATCAGCAAAACAAGCTCCCGAAACAAGTCCCACGTAACCTGTGCCTATGACTGCGATTTTCATATGATACGTCTTTCTTTCTGTAATAAATATATTGTATTATTAGCATAAGATGAGTAACAATATAACATCAACCCAACCGAAAATGAAACTTTAAACTAGTGCGATGTTTCAGCTGTAAGCGTACTATAATGTTTTACCCAACTTTATAAATTAAATATAGCCGATAGTTATGTTGCTGAACTTTGCACAGATTAGTGGGTGGTAGTTAGAAAGAGCCTAATAACAAGGATTAGGGATTAGAAAGGACAGAAAAACAGAATATTTATCTTTACACTTTACACTCCACATTCTACATTATTAAAGCTCACCACTCTCCGCTATGTGTCGACGGAATCAGATAAAATAAAGGTATCAACTGTCTTGAACAAAATAACAAGCAACTTCGACTTGAAACACAGTGTCAGAACATGAAAATACTAGACAAATATATTTTTACTTCCCTTCTGGGACCTTTTTTTGCCGGTTTTTTTCTTTTTGTTATAATAATTTCTATTGACCCTCTGATTTCCACAATGCAAAGAGTCGTAAACGAAGATGTCCCTATGAAAACAATGTTTTTGTGGTTTATAAACAGGATACCTCAAGACATGATGTACACTTTTCCAATGTCTATGCTCTTATCGACACTCCTCGCTTTCGGAAGGATGTCTAAAGACGCAGAGATTACGGCCATGCGAGCCGGGGGAATCAACTTTTTCAGAATTTTAGTGCCAGTAGCTGTTTTTGGAATACTAGTCACTATCTTAGGCTTTCTATTCAATGAACTTGTAGTTCCTAAAACCAACAAAAGAGCTCGAGATATCCGCCATAAACAAATTCTAAAACTCTCCAATCCAATGTCCACTGAAAACTCAATTCTACGCACAAGAGATGGTGCCTTTGCATATGCTGGCACAGTAAATGAAACCAAAGGCGAAATCAATAATCTCTTACTTGAATATTATAATGACGACGGAAAACTTGAAAAACGCATCTCAGCTCCAAAAGCTAAATACAATGGAGAGTTTTGGGTGTTTGAATGCCCTGTCAAGCAAACATACCCGGATGGAAAAGACACTCCTATAACAGAAACCTTGGAAAGAACAATTTATGAACCTCTCACAGAAAAACCAAAAGAGTTCGCCAGAGAAACCAAAAGAACTACAGAAATGAGTTACAAAGAGCTTAAAGAATTGATCGAAACCTATGAGGCAAGCAGATTTATGGACACTACAGAACTGAGAGTCGACTTGGCTCTTAAGACTTCTTTGCCATTTGCGGCTTTCTTCTTTGCTATAATAGGTGCCTCATTCGGTTTAACAAACAGCCGCGGAGGCGCTTTCATAGGCTTCGGTGTCTCTATTATAACAATTTTTGTGTACTACGTTATGATGAGTGTCTTTACAGCTCTCGGGAAATCTGGCATTATAGAACCAAACCTTTCCGCTTGGCTCCAAAATCTCATTTTTTTCTTTGCGAACCTTATTTTAGTAAGAAAAATAAACGGATAAACTGAATGACAACAAATCTTCAAGCCTGCTTTATTAATCAATCTAAGCGACTTGTTTTCCCTCTCCTGCTTCTCTCTCTTTTTGCTGTCCTTTTTCCAAATATCCTAGAAGCAAGGGACTACATTGTCTACGAAACCATAGACAAATTTATTCCATCTGCAGCTCCGCCTGCAATACTGACCCAAATAGAAGAAAACCCTGAAATTCTGGAGCAAAAGATAAGAAAAGCTATTCAGAACCAAATAGCAGCACCGGAAAACTTCGAAATGCAGATCGATAAAAGTTTTGATAAATATGGAAATTTACATTTCAATAAAATTGATGTAAAAGTCCAAAACGGTTTTATTGAAGGTCTTTTAGTACACCATGCTCATCTGAGTTTAAACGACCTATATTTAAATCTTGAAATGCTATTCACCGAAGAAAAGATACGAGTTCTAAACAAAGCTCTTATCAACATGCATATATTAATCAAAGAAGATGCTTTGAATGACTTTGTAAAAACAAAATCGAAAAAAATTAATATTCAAAACCCAAAAATCAGATTATTCAACAATAATGAGATGGAACTTTCAGGTTCAACAAAATACGGCTTTATCAGAGCTTCCTTCTGGACAAGAGGGAGTTTCGAAATCAGAAATGAAAAAGAATTGCATATCAGAAGCAGAAGACTTAAAGTTAACCGTGCCAACATGCCTCGCAACATTATTAACAGCCTCTTGCGGAAACTGAATCCTATTTTTGAATTTAAGGACGAATTCCTTTTCAAGGTTAATCTCAAAGAAATACGCATAACTGGCGAGCACATAGAAATTACAAGTTTTTCCACACACTGATAACAAACAGTGGGTAGTGGTTGGTGGGTAGTGGTTGGTGGGTAGTGAGCAGTGAAATTGTTTAGCTCAATCGCTGAAACTGATAATTGCTCTAAGCAGCTAATAAACAGCTGAAGCTTTGATGTAAAAAACTAATAATACTTAGATGGGATAAATCAAATAGAAAATATTGCAAATTTTGATTCAAATAAAAATCTGTGTCATCTGTGTAATCTGTGGATAGAAAAAAGTTTTAGATGTTACAGACTAGTAGTCAGGGTGCTGTAAAGTCGCCAGATTTTATTGCTCCTGCAAACTTATCGCCAGAAGAAAAAATAGCCTTTAAAAGAGGATTTCTCTTTTCTGATTTATTAGCTATTTTATCCGCTTTTATAGTTTTTCCCGAGTCAGAAGCAGTCTTTGTCTTAGGATATGACGCTCTTTCAGAAGGCCGTTTTGGATTAGGGGCCTCTCTCTCTCTCTTCTCTATCCCTTTGTTTAATGGCACAGCTTTATTTATCAGCTGACTTTGGCTTGTATCTGCTCTATAAGGGGTCCAAACTTCACTTTTATCTGCTTCAGATTTAGGCAAAACCGCTAATGCTATAGCTGCACTTTTGTTTGCATTATTAAGCGAAGCTTCATCTTTTTTCACTGCGGCAATTTCATTTGCAGAAAACAAAGTTCTCTGCTCTGAAAGTTCTACTGACACATTCTGCAAAGAAGCCTTAAGAATATCAGAATCAGAAGCAACATTGCTTCCTGAAGAAAAAATGTCGGTACCCGCAACTATTTCCGGGCGAATTTCAACAAAGTCCCAAGAAACAGGCTTTCCTTTCAAGTATTTCATAAGCCAAGAACGCAAATCGATGTCTGCTGGACGTTCTGGCCCCATAGTCAGAGGGGTCTCAACACCGTAAACTCTTTCCATATTATTTCTTAAACGATATTGTGCTTTATAAAAACTTTTTTTTACATCAGAATCTTTTCCGCTTGCAAGCTCTTTGCCTTTTGCTCCCCATCTCAACTCAATTGAATGATAAGGATCAAAGGAAAGATCAAAAAGTCTGGCTCTGACCTCATCAAAACTAAGCCACACACTCTCTCCAACGGAGTTTGTATAAGTTATCCCTAAGTTGAAGCCATAGTCGTTGTAAACAGCCAAAAACACTTCTGCCAATTTCAATGAGTAAGCTTTTCCATAGAGCTCTTTGGCGCTTCCTATGTAACTTCTTGCAACATCATACATTTCTTTGAACGCAACCTTGAGGCGAGCATCTCTGGATGGTGTGGAGTATGCTTCCCAAACACCGTCTGTTCCATAAATATTTTTCGGCAATATGCCCGGATGCGGTCTTTTATCTATTTTAGCCGCAATTGCCACATCAACAGCCATAGCTCTATAAGCTATATCTTCATAAATATCCATGAACATAAAAATTAAATCGCTGACCGGATCCCATTGAGTATTGTCTTGCGAAAGCTTACCTTTGATATAATCGTAATAAGAAACTCCGCTTTGATTAGGCAAATTAAAACTTTTTTGATATTGCTCAGTTGCGGAAAAATCAGAAATATTACGATTGCTGCTTCTGGATATTTCCCCATCTTTTATTACTTGGATCGGACGCCAATTTTTAAAACCTCCGCCATATTTTGAGCTGCCTCTGGCAAACTTTTTTCCAAACCATGGTTTTGAAACAGTCAAATCCGGATGTCCGTCAATAAGACGTATTCTGCCATTTCTTTCAACTTTTCCAACTATAGCTACATGACCGTCAGGATCATAATACACAGTGCCAGGTTTTATGCTCTTAAAATGAACTTTTACTGGATAAAAATCAGAATTTTCAACACCCGAAGCCATTCTGTAATAGCCTGAGTTAACTATTCGCACAGCATTGAAAAGATGTTGAGGTGAAGAGTAAGAATTATGCGACTTAAAACCAGCGGGCCTGTTGCCTGCCCTGTACCGCTCATCTCCTTTTTCTGAACTTCGAAGTCCGTGCACATGTGAAAAAGGAAGACGGAGCTTATAAGCGACATAAGCCCTTATGACATAGGGCAAGTCCGCACAATCAGCCTTAAGAGAAAACTTTTTATCTTCTTCGGTATACAAGGGATTAGCTGTTTTATCCCTTATAAATTCTGTCAGATTGTTATGCTTGGAATCACAAAATGAAGTAACAAAATTTCCATATATTTCTTCATCTTGTACTGACCACATGTTTTTCTTAATTTCCCAAGCTTGTCCATAACTGACTTGGGACGAAAAGCAAAAAGCTAGTATCAGCAATGTATATAGATAGCCTATGGTTGTATTACATATAGTTTTCATTTTTCTAATCTATGTTCGGCAATTATAAAGATTTTTATTCGCAAACTTTTATAATTTACCAATAATTATTGCTTTTTTGCCGATACTAACTATATTCTAACTGAATAAGAACTTAGGAGTTATGCTTTCATGCTCTTTAGCAAAAGACAAAAAGCAGGTTATGTCAAGATAGAAGACTCTCATTTCGCCTTATTGAAACAAAATTCAAAAGACCAATGGGAATACAAAACAGTTTTTGTAAAGCCTGGAATCAACGAAACGTGGAAAGCTCTAGTGAGAGAAATTCGTCACTTTTTTCCAAAAAACACCAGACTTAACTTTATATTTTCTGGCAACTCCGGTTTTACTGTACAATACTTTCCCGCGCAATCAGAGCCTGCCGAAATAAAAAACTCCATATATCTGAACTTCTCTCTCTGATGTTAGAAGCTGGTATTCCTCTCAGGCAGATACTCATAAACGTTATAGGCACAATATCAGTGCAGACTCCGAAAAACACAATAGAAAAAATGTTGATAGCAACAGAACAAGGCGAAACTATAAGCAGCTCACTGGAAAATGACCCTATTTTCACCAACATGGCTATAAAACTAATAGAGTCAGGAGAAACTACAGGCAATTTAGATCTAATGTTTAGTGAAATAGCCCTCTATTATGACGAGCGCTTGCAAAATGCTATTAAACGTTCGACCGCCCTAATAGAACCAATAATGATTACAGGAATAGCAATTCTTGTAGGCTTTATCTTGCTTGCGATATTCTTGCCGATGTATGAAATGATTTTCATGGTGCCCAAATAATACATTCAATATCTGGCGAGAGCATGCGAGGTGATGTTCCAGAACCGTTATTAAGCAGTTCTTTGGTAATTATCATACTAAAATCAAGATTTCGCCTAATACTCACAAAATCTCTCTGCAGGTCTGCCAAAATAGCTGATTGCATTTTAGTATCCGCAATCTCTGAAGATCCTTTTATCAAAAAAGCATAGGAGCCCGCCGCAACTACCGATAACAAAGCAGCTACAAGCAATAGTTCCAATATAGTAAAAGCACCTTTTTTAAGAACGATTTCAATTTTCATAGGTGATAGAGATGTGTTTTTAAGGCGCTTGAAACACCGCTTCCCGCAAAAGCTTGTCCGTCCGCTATTCTGACATTAATTGTCAGTTCTTTCTCCGCTGAAAGAGAAAGTTTTACTCTAAACTTAAACATGCCGCCCGGATGCAGAGATGCAAATCGTTTTTCAGCATCTGAAGCTGAAGTATCTGTCGGAGAGGTTATATTAAATTCATATCCTTCTGGCGGAATAGAACCTCCAGCTAAGTCTATCCCAAGCTTTGCAGCCCCAAAAAGATTCTCCGCCATAATTTGGCAGCGTGCGAGGTTTACAGTGTCAATGGCAACAGAGGTATCACTTTTATAAATAGCGGCTAAAGCAATAGATATCATAAGAGCTATGGGAACAGCTAGAAGTAGCTCTAATAGTGTAAAAGCCGCTATTTTTTTAGGTTTCTTGTTGTAAAAAGTCATTTAACGACTGCAAAATTTAATATCAGATTCTGCCTCTAACTCCCACTCCCATATTTAGCGGATTATTAGGGCATTCCACTCTTATACAATTATCACAATCGCCTTTACAAGGAGATTTTAGTTTTTTATTAGTTTTAAGCTTATCATATTTGCCTGTTTTCACTTCAGAGCACTTGCTAGAACAAGCAGAGGAACAGCTGGATTTTGCTTCTTTGTCTGCTTTTACTTTAGAACAATTTTTTGAACAGTTAGAGGAACAAGCAAACTTAGCCTCTTTGTCACATTTTCTTTTCTCCAAGCAGTGTTCACAATCACCTTTACAATTATCTCTTAAATGAGCATAAACTGCACGGCATCCAACACTATACATTCTGCGCCAGCATGCTCGAGGAGTGTTTTTTTGGCAAGAAGAAGCCTTTACAGTTTTATCAGCTTTATGATTTTCACAGTTCTTACAGTCACCTTTGCAGGCATCATTATTGCGACAGAGTCCTTTTTGAGTATGTTTACAATGCTCAGAGCAAGGTTTCACCTTGCCAGCATTATCCTTGCAAGGAGAGCTATGTGAAGGAGCTGCTTTAACTTTGTTTACATTTTTGTCAGATCCAGCTGCTTTCTTTTCACCAAAACGCAGGTTGGGCGGCACTTGAACGCCTCTTTTGTGTCCTTTTGAAGAAACAGGTTTATAATTGCCTTTTTTGCCTTGAGAGACATCAATCAAGTATTTGTCCCATTCATCTCTTTTCTGATCAAAAAGCTTATTTAATTCTTCAAAGCGAACTCTCTGCTCAGGAGTTTGTTGTTCAACCGGCATAAGAGAAAGAATTTCTCTTCTGAGCTCTCTCATTGAAGTTACATGCTCAACCCATAACCTTGTATCGACATCTTTAATGTCGCCTTGGGCATAGAGAGAAACCGTTAAAGTAAGTGCCATAAACAGCAATAAAAATGTTTTTCTCATATTGTCTCCTAGAAAATGCTTATGAGCTAAATTTTACACTCATTCTCAAACAAAAACAAGACCAGTTTTTAGCTCAAACTTTTCTAACCACGAAAGACACGAAAACGAAAACTTCAAAGACCTTTAAACCACAGACCACACGGAATACACGGAAACACAAAGGACAATTATTTATAATTTCTAATTTATAGTTTATTAAAGCTCCCTACGCCCTAACCCCGACACCCTTGGAGTTTCACACTACCCACTGCAAAAAAAAGAGCTCTCCGTGAGGAGAGCCCCTTTTTTTGCTTTAAGCGTTAGCTTTATTCAGATTAGAATCTGCTGAAGAGTTCAACCCAAGCTATGCCATAGTCAGGACAATTGTCTGTGTCATTAGCAAAGTCTGTATAACCGATGCTGAGTCTTGTATTTTCTGCGAACTGATATCTGTATTCGAATGTGAGAACCATTGCTTCGCCGTTAGGATCTGTAGCTACAAAGCTAGGCAAAGTATCGTCATCAGCTTTCAGCATGTCAACTGCCAATCTTGCATAGTGCTTGCTGTCAACAGGTCTGTATTCGCCCTGAACTTTGATATTGCTGAAGTTTGTTACAGCACCGCCAGGAGCTGCAGCACCGAAAAGAACGCTTGCTCTCATGATGTCTTCGAAAGGAGATTCAACGCCATCAAGGTATCTCTGGTCGTAGTCAACCAAACCGAAGTCTGTAACTTCATCATCAGCATAGCCATAAGCTACTTTAAGTGCCCAATCCTGAGCTGCGTCGTCATATTTGAATGCGCCATAAGCCATTATGCCAGAGTGGTCGATAACATCGCCTTCTTGTTTAACATTTGCTACGGAGAGGTCGTAACCCATGGTGCCTTTGTCGCCGAATGTGCCAGCTGCACCGAGTTCTATGATTGTGTCTTTAAGGTCTGTATCTGCTGCCATATTGTCATCATATTCTCTGTAATAGATGTTAGCATATACATCGTGATCTTTGAATTTGCCAGCTGCACCCAACATGATAAGGTTCTTGCTGCCATCAGCCATACGTGCATCGTTGTCAAGAGCGCCGAAGGAAAGATCTACTTCACCAGCTTTTTTGTTGAAAATAACACCGTCGAAGTTGTCGTTGATAATCAAGCTGTGACCTCTGACGACATACTGACGACCAACTATCATGTCACCTTTGATATCAAAGGGGTTCTTAAGCTGAACATAAGCTCTGTCGAAAGCGTTGTTAACATTGTCATTGATGTTTCGCTGATTCCAAGGATGGCGTACTATAGCATTCCATCTTGCAACGGCTTTAACGTTTTCATCAATGTTCATATTGAAGTTGAAGCGAAGAGTTGTTGTGATGCCTTCAAGGTCTGTATTGGGCTCTTGTTCGCCATTGTGAGCGAGAATTCTGAGGTCGCCGCCGACAGAAACTTTATCGGTTCCGCCCTGTGCGATGAAGGTTTTGATTCCGTCAACATCGTTTCTGAGGATGGCTACGTCTTCTTTTACAACCTGCATGTCGTCTTCGAGAGCTGTAACTTTAACGCCGAGGAGTGCAAGTTCGTCTGCGAATTCAACTGTAAGTTTTTCAAGAGTCTGAAGGTCAGCCTTGGTTACAAGGTTGGTGCCCATGCCAGATTCCATCATCTGTTCTACGCTGGCGAGCATTTTTGCTACCATCATAGCCATCTGATATCTGGTTACTTCTTTGCTGCCCTTGAAAGTGCCATCAGGGAAACCCTGAACAATGCCTCTTACGGAAAGCTTGTTAACTGCATCATATGCCCAATGAGAAAAAGGAACATCAGAGAAAGGATTTGCGCTTGCTACTACGGTAGTGAATACCATAACTGCGAGCATGAGTATTGAAAAACGTTTCATTAATTTACTCCTAAAGTTTGGTTTGGATTTTATTTTGTTTGGGCGAGAATCTTTTACCCTACTCTTCGCAAACTTTGAAGTCTATCTCTAAAAGTTTCCTTGTTTCCTTTTAGTTCGACCTTCTCTGTTTACTCAGGTCAGGTTAGAGCGTTCTCTTTCCCTGTTTCGAAAACTCGCTTTTGCTTGCGGGCTACTCTAGGATTCTTCACACCCCCTTTCGCGACACCCGAAAGTTAATTAGCTAGCTTTCTTGTGAGAGATAATAAGAAAAACTTCAAATAAAGTCAAGTTATTTTTATTTTATTTTTCAAAACATGTACAAAAGGAAAAGTTATTCCTCTTCCAAGGGCTTCACAAGAACATCAACGCCCTGTACACCCGTTACCACCACATTCACATTCGGCTCCACAAACATACCGCGAGCCAGCACTGTTGTGCGTTTACCATCTATCATAGCTGTACCAGTGGGTTTTAAAACAGTTATTGTTTTCCCCTCTTTCCCTATCAGATAAGTGTAATCAGGTATAGCACTCTGTCCTTCGGCAATGTGAGAATCCCCAAGAATAATCTTTTGCCCAACCTTTGTCTTCGGAAAAAGAACAAAGAAATAGAAGGCGAATGCTCCTACACCAAGGAGAGAAAGAATTAAAACCAAGCCTGCCGCAGCCCAGCTCAAAGTGAGGGAAGCGATTACAAATGCAGCGGAATAAGCCAAAATAGATGTTATGCCGAAAACACCGAAACCAGGCACCAAAGCCTCAGTTATCATGGAAATCGTAGCAACAATCATCAAGACAACCACTACGACTAGCCAGACAACTTTGGAGGAAGCTTTGCTCTTTACAGTATCGCTCGAGCTGTTCTCATTTCCAATTTGAGCTCCCTTTTCAGGCAAGAGAGTGCCGCTCTGAGCATGACCAGCTATGATCGAAAAGAAAAAGAGGAAGAAGAATGTTAAAAGATGAAGTTTGGTGACACGCATCTCAAAATTACCTCTGACACTTCTATATTTAAATAAGAAGATTATATCTTAGAAAAAAGAGCTAATAGGTTAAATATAAAACTTCAACCAGCTATACGCCTAACAGTTATTTTGTTTCCTTCAACATTAATAACAAGAACATGTTCGCCGCTCTCAATAAATTCGCCTTCGGAGACAGCATCATAGAGTTCGCCGCCCACACGGATTTTCCCGGAAGGTCTGCAAACGCTTGCCGTCACGCCCTCCATTCCTTTCAAATGTTCATAAAGCGAAGGCTCGACTGCCGTATAACCTGCCTCAGGAGTCATAGCAGTATCATTTATAAGAGGGTGCAAAAGCTTTGTACGCGGTATCAGTTTCCAGGCCAGAAAACCAAAAACAAAAGAATAAAGCAAAAGAGCCGTTATGGCATCCCAAGTCTGCTGTAAACCGCCGAAACCCATAATAACCGAGCCTATTATGCAAAGAATACCAGAAAACCCCGTTACTCCAAACCCAGGTATTACGAATATTTCCAACAATAGCAGCAATATTCCCAAACCGAAAAGCAGGATCATTTCAAAACCAGCAAGATGCATAAAGAAACTTTGCCAAAAGAAGCTCAGCATAGCAAGTATGCCTATAACTCCGAAAACACCGAAGCCAGGCATAAAAATTTCTATAACTATTCCCCAAAAGCCCACAGCGAAAACCAAGCCGGTAACCCAAGGGGTTCTCAGATACATCACATATTTCTCAAATGGAGTTGGCTTAACTCGATCTATTTGAACATTGGAGGGAAACCCCTGCATCATAGCTATGTCTGCCGCATCTTTAACAATGCCGTCGCAATAACCATGTTGATAAGCCTGTTCCGTAGTAAAAGTCAATATTTCGCCTTTTTTCACAAGACCGTCTATGGTTTCGTGCTCAGGATCCACCATTGCCGCCGCCAGACGTATATCCCTGTGACGAGCCTCGGCCGCCGCAGTAAACTCAGCCTTGAAAGCAGACAAGAACTTAGCCTCAACAGGAGCTATAGACGTTCCTGAAGTGTTTATCTTGAAAGGAGTTGCAGCTCCCATATCCGAGCCCTGAGCCATATAAATATTATTGCAGCAAATAGCTATTAATGCTGCGGCCGAAAGAGCATGATTGTTTACAAAAGCGGCTGTCTTTACTTTATCTGAAAGCAAAAGCTTCTTTATTTTTTGCGCGGAATCAACCAAGCCGCCATTAGAGTTAATTTCGAGAATCAAGAGACTATAATCTTCTTGAGCAGCCTTGTTCTGCGACCTTTCAATAAAAAGTGCCGTTGCATCATTGATTGTGCCAGTGACAGGCAAGACAAGGACTTTATTTTTAGGCTTGGCATACAGAGAAGCCGAAACGAAAAAAAGGAAAAAAATCAATATAAAAAGTCCCGCGCCCGACATAGAAGTGAACGCGGAACTCTTTTTTTCGCATGAAAAAACGACTGACATATCAGCGTTTTCTTCTCTGTTTGCGTCTTGCCTCAGTAGCTTTACGTTTTTTCTTTTCGCTAGGCTTTTCATAGGCTCTCCGACGCTTAATTTCTTTAATAATACCCGCTTCCTGACATTTTTTCTGGAAGCGTTTCAAAGCTTTTTCTAAAGGTTCGTCATTTAGTACTCTTACTTCTGCCATTCTATTCACCCCCCTTCAAGACCAAGGGAGCTAACTCCTAAATTTGAGAGCGGCTTTTGATGAAGTTCAGCCCGGAGGCCAACCCATCTGCCTTCCGCCGAGAATATGCAAATGCAAATGTCCGACAGTCTGGCCGCCATGCTTGCCGCTATTGACTACAACTCTGTATCCATCTTTTAAGCCCAGCTTTGCAGAAATATCCGCAACGGCTTTAAAGAGAGATTCCGCTATTACAGGCTCAGAAGCTTCAGGCGAGTCGATGCGAGGTATATGCTTTTTTGGCACAACCAACACATGGACAGGCGCTTGAGGCGAAGTATCTCTGAAAGCTACAGCCCCGTCGTTTTTATAGATAATTTCAGACGGGATCTCGCCAGCAATAATCTTACAGAATATGCAATCTTTCATAACGCCAGCATTCTAACGTAATAAAGCCGCAATTGTCAAGTTTATATCAATTTTCGGAGTTTTCGAGCACGAATTCACCAAAATGACCAGGCTGATATTTGCCGTAGTTGGTAGATATTGGCGATCTCATTACTCTGATAGCTCTGATGCCAGCTTCAAAAGCAGCTTGAACATCAGAATCAGCATCTCCGTAGAATATCGAAATGCCGTGCTTAGTGATAAACTCAGACTTAGGTGTTTTACCTGAGAAAATTACTGGAGGCTGATTTTTGAGATTGAAAGTTCTGTGAAGAATTTCAGTCAATATTTCGCCTTTAATAGCAGGTCTGGCTGTAATAAAATATATCTTGTCGCCTCTTTTGTTATGCATTTCAAGAATCTTTCTTGCTGCATGTTTAGGCATGCTGAACTTGTCATATTTGGAGCTCATATCAATCCAAAACTGTTCGTTATTAAGAGGTCTCTCGCCATAAATATTCGTTTTATTCGGGCCATCAGTGTTATTTACTGCATAATAAAAGCCAGGCGAGGACATAAGAACTGTGTCATCAACGTCTAAACCGATAACAATAGGCTTATCTGGCAATGAAGCCGCTATTTCTTCAACCGTGATTGTATTGAAGATATAATGATCAGTAGTTTTAAATTCTTTTGGCTGAGCTTGAGCAAAAGCAAGCGTCATGACAAAAAGCAATGCTATTAAAATTCGTCTGTTTTTCATAAAATCTCCATTTTTTTTATTTGTCTCTCAGTATGATACAACCCTCTTTGAAGATTGGCAAATATCTAGTGCTTTGTTGCAGCTATTGTTTTGTAAATTGTGAAAAACTCTTACGCAACTTTTAATTGTTAGACAGCACTAGCATTTGTCAAAAGTGGTAATTAGGAGAGTAACGTCGTCGGAAGCTTCGGGACTCCATTCTTTGTAAGCGGCAAAAATATTATTATAGAAAACTTCCGGATCGGGATCATAGTGTTCCAAACACATCTGTTTAAAGCCTTCAAATCCTATTAATTCACCAACTGAGTTTGAAGACTCTACAATTCCGTCTGTATAAAATATTACACAAGAACCGCTTTCAAGCTCCAACTCCATGTTTGTATAGCGGCCTTTTCTTCCGGCTCCCAAAGGCATGGTAAACATTTCCAAAGACTTGTTGCTAAAAGAGCTGTTCAGCATAAGAACCGGGGTCAAAGCTCCTCCGTTTGAGTAAAGAGCTTTTCCAGTAACGGTATTTATATACATATATTGAAAGGTCATAAAAACCTTCCTTTCCTTCTTGCTGTCTCTGATTATTCCATGAATAGCTTTTAGCATCTCCGCCGGATCACTTCTAAGGTCAGGGAAAGTTAAAATACCCGCCTTTGCCATAGCCATTGTTATAGCAGCCTGAACACCATGTCCTGCCACATCTCCCAAAAGCATTACAGCATGTTCTTCGTCAACTTGAAAAACATCCAGATAATCGCCTCCCAAGTCTGTCATAGTCACACTTTTAGCAAATGTTTTCATTTTTCCCTGCTCAAAGTGATTGGGCGGAAAGAGACTTTCTTGAACAACTTTGGCAACAGCCATTTCTTCTAATCCAACCATCATTTTGTTGAAAATTTCAGCTATCTCGCCAAATTCGTTTTTCCCAGGATAGGATATCCTGTGTTCAAAATCGCGTTCATTTATAGCCCAAGCTCCTTTAGTCAGAGCATCAAGAGGCTTCAAAAAGCTCTTTGAAAGCAGATTCACCACTGCCAAAGCAAATACTATTACTATAAATGCCAAAAATATAAAACTTATCTTTTCAGCTTCTATTGGCCTGTTAATTTCAGAAACAGGGTACATAACCAAAAAAGAGAAGTTTCCCATATCACTGGGAATTATAGTGTTAAAAAGGTATTCCCCATCAGGCATTTGCACAACATCCGGATTATCTGCCGGAGTAGAACCGGCACTTTCGAAAGCTGATTTCAATATTTCAGCAACTTCCGGCTGCAGATTACTCGGAAACATTTCACCTGTTATGGAATCATAAGCATAATACTTTAAATTGGAAGGATCTCTCTGTCTTTTTTCAATAAAGCCTTCCACAAAAGCCTTCAATACAGCTTCTTTTCTCCAGACCATTGCTACAATATAATCAAATATTGAAGGTGTGTTTGAAGAAAGCAAAGTGTAATAACTCAAATCATTAGAGCTAAAAGTTGCTTGAAAAGAACAACGATTGCTATACCTGACAATTGTATATATAACCTCGGAAAATTTCTTTCTTGTGAGCATTTCAGAAAACACTTCCAAGGTGCCGCTCATAAAGCCTGGCATTTCCGTATTATTCAAGCTGGAAAGAATTTTTTTGCAAACAAACAGAAAATACCTATTTTCCCTTTCCTCTATTGGATGCATTCTGAAGTTAGGGGTAAAAGTAAAAGCTCTATCAAAATCAAACTTTGTATTCTCGGGATTATCTCCAACGTAAGGATATAAACCTGAAATTGTCCCCATAAGCCTTGTTTCGCTTGCAACCAAACTAAGACCTTTAGTTCCCGGCATTACTTTGCTGGCCTCATGAACCTTTAACAAAGTCCCTTTATCCATAACCTTGTTTTTCAGTTCTTTTTCCAAAATGCTGAATTTTGTGTTTAAAACTCTTGAGTTATCCTCCAAAAAAGACTCAAAAGACTGATTAATAGAAAGCAGATTTGAAACAACCTTAGAACTGGCCTCTGCCACCAATGTCATACGCTTGGACATATTATATTCTTGAAATAATACCAGCAAAGCCAAGAAGGGCAGGCCTATAGTTATAGTCAGCAAGAAAGCCAGCTTTCGCTTTATCTTCATCTCGCCGCTCTTTTGCAGTATCAAAGTGCTGTAGAGATAATGCCAAAGTGGCTTGAAAAGCCAGACAAACAACAATGAGGCTAATATAAAAACAATAGCTTTAAATAAAGCAGAATGAGCCTTGGGAGCACAAGCATAGACAACAAAATCTGACGAGGTCTTTTTTAAAACCAAATGACCTGCATTAAATTTTTCCAGATTACCTCTAATGGTTAATTCTATATTAGCTTCGTTAAATTCTCCTGCAAAAAGCGAGGGATTATTACAAAAACTGTCTTTAGTTTTCAGATCATAATAGCCTAATGCAACTTCTTCTATCTCAAGGCTTTTACGCATGAAGTTACGCAATCCTTCGTGCTTTTTCAAAGCTTCTTGAGAGACCAAAGCAATCAATCCTCCAAGATGAGAGCGATAATAAGCATATCTTGGTTTAGAATCCAACAGGTCTCCGCGCAAAAGTTTATATTCGCCGTTGTGAAAGAGTTTGGAAGGAGTGTTTAATCTGCAAAAAGAGCCCAGAAGCTCTTCCATCAAGGCATTTTCTTGCCAACCGCCTATATTCATATAGCGTCCATCGCCAAAATAAGGAATTCGTCTTGCTCCCGACAAATATGCCTGAGTGAGTTCCTCATTTGTGAGAGAAGTTTCAAAATTTTTCTCTATAACTTCTCCTGTCGGAGAAAAATATATAAAATCAAAAAAGTTCCCGTGCTCTTCCCTGATTTTTAGTATATGGGCAAGAAAAGCTTCAGGAGTAAGAAATCTTTTTCTGGTCCCTTTTTCTGTCCTGATTTCCTCATTTAAATCTTCAGTAAAAAACTTATTGAGCAAATAAGAAATCCAATATTCTTCGTTTAAATGCTCTCTTTTGCTGTAAATAAAGCGCTCTAAAGTCAGCTTGGTTTTATAGAGCACTTCCTCTTCTTTAACTTCAAAGTAACTCCAAATAGCAACAAGCAAAAAGAAAAAAGGTAAAAAGGCAAGCAAAAATAAGCTGAGAAGAGAAAAGAAACCTCGAAAATGCGTATCAGCTTTTTTGTTTTCAAGAGGAGTATTCATTTCCTGTTCACCACTATGAGAGTCAAGTCATCATTCTCCTCATCACTCCAATCCTCATAACCAGCATATATATTTTCATAAAACTTTGCCGGGTTATCATCAGCAACCCGAATCAAAAGCTTTTTGAATCTTTCATAGCCATACTGTTCACCATTATGTTCCGCTTCAACAATGCCATCTGTATAAAGTATCAGAGATTCTCCCTCATCAAGCTGTAAATAATCCGTGGTATATCTGGCTTTACGTCCGACTCCCAAAGGCAAAGAGCCTTTTTCAATCATGCGGACTTCTTTTTTACCTCTTGAAACAATCGCTGGATAACAGTGTCCTGCATTACAATAGGCTAAAGTATGTTTTTTATAATTTAAAATATAATATTGGAATGTCATCATGCGTTTAAGCTTTGAGTCTTTTATTGCAGCAAACATGTAAAAAAGTCTGGAAACCAACTTTTCAGGCTCCAAGATTTCATCCTGAGGAGCTCCCAAAACAGCCGCTTTTGCCATAGCCATCAAAAGACCCGCGGAAACACCATGTCCAGCAACGTCGCCTATCATTATAGCCGCATGCTCATCATCAACAGGAAAAATATCATAGTAGTCCCCAGCAAGTGTTGTTAAGACCACTGATTTGCCAAAGACATCATAGTCGCCGAATGAAAAATTGTTTTCAGGAAAAAGATTTTCTTGAACATTGGCGGCTATTGCCAGATCGCCCATTTCTTCAATAACATAATTATAAACTTCACTTAAATGCCCAAATTCGTCTTTGTCGATAATTTTTATCTTATGCCTGAAGTCCTGCCTGTCTATAGCAAGAGTAGCATCTTTCAAGTTGGCTATGGGAACCAGAAAGTTTGCCGACAAAAGGCGAATGACAATCAAAGTTAAAACAACGCTGATTAAAGCGGCTAAGAAAATATAAATATAAAGCTTGTTTAAAGGCTTATATATTTTCTTAACAGGAAAAACCATCAAGAATGAAAAATCAACCAAGGATTTGCCAAACTCGCGTATGACAAAATATTCTTCGCCTCTATGAGAAAAAAGGTCTTTTACGGCAGCTGCTGTGTTTTGCAGAGAAAGAAGATATGAATCCATGCCCTCAGGTATGTTTTTTGAAAAAGAATACTTGCCATCTTTTGAAGAAACAAGCAATCCTGCTCCCAATCGCTCAGCCAAATCATCAAAGGTTGAGGTCAAATAGAGATTTTGATAGTAAACTTTTTCCCAGAATGCTCCAAAAGTATAACGAATATCCTTTCGTTTATCACTCCCAAAAAGCTTGAAATAATAAACTTGAATCTCATCCAAAAGAGTCATCTCCCTAACTTCGCCCAAATAGCTCGTCAGCCCTCCCCTGAACTTCTCATCAAACAGCATTGAACTCAACCCCTTGCTGTCAACACTACTTGCATTGCCATTAACATGTTCCATAACTGTGTTGGCAACATTGAGAAGAAGCGTTTTTGTATGTTCACTTTCAAAACCTGTTCCTATGCTCTCATATGCGACAACTTCTCCAAGATGAGTGACCAAGAGATATTGTTTAGGCTTTGTTTTAGCTATATCAGGTATAACATTCATCAAAGTTTCAGGATGCAATTCACCGACAGCAGCCTCTTTGACATAAGGATTCAAAATTTCATTCAAATAATTACCCAATTTGCCAGCATGAGCATCATAAGACATTTCGTAATCAGTCAGAACAGAAAGGGCATTTAAGTATTCTTCATCAATAAGAGCTTCTTTTTTGCTTAGAAAAAACTTATTGGAAAAAGCCATGAGCAAAGTTAAAAGCAGAATATTAGCAAGCATGAAAACTACTGCCAGTTGCCATTTCAGAGAAAAGAACGGTTTAACAACTCTAAAAAACATAACCGCAACCAAGAAAAAGATGGCAAGCCCAAAAGCAAAAAACTTAAAAACTATTCTTATACGGCGAGCCACATGATGTTGAGAGGCCTTTTTCCATAGAGCAAAAACTCTGACACTTGGCTCAGGGCTTACACTGTAAACAAGCCATTCTTCATTTTCAAATTCTCCGCTGCTGCCTGGAAAAACATTCATGGAAGCCACTTCTACTGCCGTTGCAGCATCTGTGGCAATATCTATAATAGACTTGTAGGTCGCAGGAGTTTCTGAATAGGTAAAAATGAAATCTTCTTGTTTTTCATTAGTTTTTTTCACCATTTTTTTAAGGCCTGTTCTTGAAGCAACCCAATCTGAAGAGGTAAAGCAAATAAATGTTCCGAAGGAATTTGCACTATACCAGACGTAGGACTTCTTAGTGCCAAAGTCGACCATTAAAGGTCCTGCTTGAGCACTTTTCAAAAGAGGTTTTTTCAAGTTTTCCGGCACAAGCAGTGTACCCAAAAACTTGCTTACCAATCTCCATTCCCTGCCTTTTGCAAAAGGCAAATCTTGAATAGCGGTTTTTTCATCCTCCTTCACAACCTCAGAAATCTTGTGAAGCAAAGAAAACAAAATTTTCTTTACAGAGGTAAACGCTCTCTCACTTAAGTCATAATCTTCATTGCCTTCTGAGTCCCATAGAACAAATGAAAGTTCATCTCCATAGATTTTTTTTAGACGCAATAAATTTGCTTTTAAATAAAGGTAAGGATCAAATTTTGCAGAATAATTCTCAGGAATATTTTCAACTTTTCCAGCTACAGGATCGAAATATGGAAGCCTTGCTTTTTCCTGGTTTCTGAAGGAGTCTATGTAATTCGCATAAGCGACCATTGAGCTTAAAAGATTGTGCAAATATTTCTCGTTATTGCTGTTCAGAGAAAGTTTGGCAACTTCTCTGCTCATTTTGGTAAGAGCTTCTTCCCTCTGAGTTTTATAAGCAGAAGAATAGAATGTGGTTAAAGCAAAATAGAAAATCAAAAGAGGAATCACAAAAAAAACAAGAATAAGTCCAGCTCTTGTAGCAAAAAAATCTATCAAACTGTTAAACTTTGTTTTAACAGAGCTCTTATTGCAAGTTGTGTTAATCATCGCGCTTGAGTACAAAGAGTGAAGAGTTGTCTCTCAAGACTTCATTTTCCAAGAACTCTTTTAACTTTTCCAAGAAGTTCTCTTCTTTATCAAAAAACTCTTCAAAAAATCTAATGCTCAACTCCTTTTCTTTGTCAGCATCGAAGCTGCCTAAAAGACTTGGTGAATAAAACAGCAAAATATCTCCTGATGCGAATTCACCTTCATACTGATAAAAAGAAGTTTCTTCATAATAACCCAACATTGCAGAAGGCTTATTCAAGCGAAACACTTTTTTCTCTGACAATTTTATTAACAAGGGAACATTTTCACCTGCAAATGCCCCCTTAAACTTTTTTGAATTCTTTTCAAAAAAGAGATATTGAAAATTAACAAGCTTTCTGGCAGCTTCTAATTTAGAAGCACAAATCAACAAATTGAGCCTTTTCAGTATTTCAGGCGGTTGTGAGTGAAGTTCAGCCGAGGGCATTATACCCGCTTTAAGCATAGACATCAGCAAAGCCGCATAAACTCCTCCTGAAGAAACTGGGGAAGCAAGCAAAGCCACAATCCCTTCGCCGCTTGTAAAAAAATCGTAATAATCTACTGCAAAATTGTCATTGAAACGCCTGAAGGAAACAAAAGAAATATCTCCAATTTTGGTTTGGGGCTTTGGCAAAAGTTCGTTTTGAATAGCTCTAGCTGAGGAGAGTTCCCCCAAATCTTCCATCATGTTGTTGAAAGCACGACCCAGATTATAAAACTCACGCCCTTGAAGAACTGGCAATCTAAAGTCAAACCGCTGTTCTTCCATGGCTCTTATACCAGTAGTAACTTCTCTCAAAGGACTCAAAAAAGTCAAAGCCAAAGCTCGTGCTAATACTGCACTAACAGCAGCTGCACCTATCATCATTAGCAGCAGAAAAAGCTTTAAACTTTGCATTTTTGCTGAAAACAGAGCAATGGGATATAAAGCCAAAAGACTATATCCTGACAATTCAGTACCTTTGATACCCGTGACAAGATGCTTGTCTCCATTCAGAGAACAAAACTCAACCCTGTCCGAAGGAAAATCGCCTAATCCTGCCGCAAAGGCAAGAGCTTCTTCAATCCCCATATCCATGCCGGCATTAAGAAAGCTCTTATTTTCCTGATTATAAATCAAAATTTTAAAATTGTCTTCGTTTCTCTCAATCCTGTCAATGTTTTGCGACAAAAAACGCTTGATATATCTTTCTTCGGAAACATAGCAGATCAGTCCCATTTTTCTTAATTTTTCTCCTATGCTCTCGAAAGAATCATAGTACATAAGAGCCGGGTAATCCATCAGCTGAACTTTACCTAACCTGCCCTTGTTTTCAAGCAAATTGAGAACAAAAGTATTAAGAGTTTGTCCATGAATGCTTTCTAGCAAATAACTGAATTTTATGAAAAATAGCTGCTCTTCATAAGTTTTGGGAGTTCCAGCATTGAAGTAAAATTGCCTTAAGCCTTGAACTATTTGCCATTTTAAACCAAGGTACGTATCAGAAAGTTTGTTTTTTAGATCTTTATCTCTATAGATCCTGTATTTATCATAAACCAAGAAAAGATCTGCATCGTCATAAAGAAAAATTGAAGGTTCAAGTTCCGACAAAGAAAAACAAAATTTCTCAAAAGCCTTAGAGAATGTCAAACCATTACGAATATCAAAAATCATATTCTCCTGTGTTTTTTTAATCTGACGTTCGTGTCTTTTTCGTTCAGATAAAGGTTTTGTATCTATTTCCTGTAAAAAAGAAACCGCCTCTGACAGCTTTTCTCTGCAAGCTTCCCTATAAAACTTTTCTGGATAGGTTCTGGTTATAAAAAACACCACTAAAAGAGGCAAAGCGTTAACCAGCATGAATAAAAAATATATTCTGACGGTTAAAGACATAGTATCCGGATAGCTCAATACTAGGACTTTAAATCCCCTGTAAGCTACTACCGCAACTATGAAAAACAAAAGCAAGTAAAGAAGTTTTCTTGTAACAGCATCCCTGCCTTCATTATAAGAGTTTTTTCTGAAAGCCAATACCGTAAGTTCTGAATTTAAATAAAGCGGATAAACGATAAGAGAAGAGGTTTTTGCTATACGCGTTTTGTCACGAGACAAGATTTCAACGGCTTCTTTTAATTCTTCCCTGTAGCTTTCTGAAAGTCCTTTGACAATCAACTCACCGTTAGAAGAAAGCAATGCATACATAAAAACCTTGGACTGTTTTTCAGCTTTGGAAGCCAAATAAGAAGAAAAGTGTTTAAGAGAAGCCAAGATAAGTTCATTTGATATGGCAACACAAACAAAAGCAGAATCAGTTCGTTTCATCCAAAAAAGAGGCTTCCGGAAATGAGCATCGCCTAATATAAAAGCTGTATCAGACTCACCATCCAAAAGCTTCTCCGCTTTCACCCAGATAAATTGAGGACCAAACACTTTGTCTAAAGTTGCCAGGGTTTTCTTTTCAACGTTGTCATAATATCGTTTGGTGACATTGTTCAAAATAAAATCCCCGACAATTTTGGCATCCTCCAGAGAAACTTCATCAATTGTGCTTACAGATTCTTTTCTATTCTTGAAATAAGCAAAATAAGAAATCCCAAAGTCAGACTTCAGCTTTTCAAGAGTCTCCAAAATAAGAGTTTGCTCAGAAACATCCGACAAAGTTCTGGCAAGCAAACCATTCCAGAAAGCTTCTGGCGAAGTATAAATTGAAATTTCTCTAAAAACTTCATCAGCAACTGTCATAGCTGCCTCAGAGGCCTCATTTTCATTGGAGTTGCGTTTGTATTCTATAGAAAATATTATAACTGCTGCAGGAACCAGACAAAAACAGCAAAGGAAGAGGAGAAATTTTGAAATCTTCTTAAACATCTCCAACCGCCTTTTCGTTGTATTGAAGAACTACAGCAGTTAAATCGTCATCAGCTCTTATGTCAGCGTAAGCCTCTAAAATATTCCAATAAAACTCTTCAGGATCTTGAGCATCAGAATTTTTGACTACTTCCAAAAAACCATTATACCCGATAGGTTCAATAGCTTCAGTTAAGTTTGCCTCTATAAAACCATCAGTATAAAATACAAGTCTGTCTCCATCACATAATTTAAAACTGGCAGAACTTCTAGGGGTTTTCGGTTTTATCAAGCCCAAGGCTAGTCCTGGCAATTCCATATAGTCTGCCTTTCCTGCAGCGCTGACTTTAATTGGAAAAGCCTGTCCGCCGTTACAAACCAAACAATCGCCCGTCTCAACGTCAATGGAAAAAGCTATGCAAGTCATCATTCGCTTTATACGGCGGCTTGCAGATGTTCTAAGAGTTTTATCTATTCGGTCAAGAATCTCCGCGGGATCCATCAATTTTTTTCTTGATAAAAGCAAAACAGTCTCCGCCATAAAAACATACATTGCCGCTGGCAAACCGTGTCCAGCAACATCACCTAAAACAACAAATATGTGTTTTTCATCGGGGGAAAAATATGTAAAATAATCTCCACCAAGCCTTGTCATACTTATGCTCTTCCCCCAAACAGAACATTTGCCCAAAGTCAGTTTTTCAGAGGGAAAGATACTTTCCTGTATAATGGCTCCAAGACTGAGATCCGCTAATGAAACAGCTGCATCATTAAAAGAAGCGCCAAGGCTGATAAATTCAATACCGGATTTCAAATCAAGACGATAATTGAAATTGCCAAAGGAAATCGCCTTAGCGGCCATTGAGAGTTCTCTTACAGGATTCAGAAAAGAAGAAGCTAAGGAACGGGCAACCGCAGAAACCAAAAGCATGCTTGCTGCTATTGCCAGCAGAAGATATAAAATTATCAAAGCTGTTTCTCTTCTGGAGTTTGCTAGAGGAAAAAGTCCAGCTACAGCAATTTTAGAAAGATTTTTTCCCAAAGCTGAACTGACAAAATAGTCTTCTCCTTTATAAACAATTTTATCAGCAAAAATAGCTTTTAAAGCTTGGGTCTGTCTAAAAAGCTCAGAAAGAGAATAAAAATCTGCATCTTTTGGAAAAATTGAGGCATCTTCCAAAGACAAAGCTATTAATTTGATTCCATTTTTGTTTTCAGAAAATACCTCTAATAGATTGTCTAAGTAATATTTTTGAAGCTTTGAAATATCCCAAAAGACAAATAGAAGTTGCCTAAACTCGCCATTTTCATCAGCCAACGCATTAAAATAGCAATAATATTCTCTTTCACCTAAAAGCCTGAGAACGACAAATTTGCCAATACAATCCATAAAGTCATTCATATAGGCTTCCGGAGCAGACGAAGCTACCTCAAAAGCAAGTTTACGTCTAGTTTTACAAGTCTCCCTAGGCAAATAATCTGCTGAATAAGTGCAAGAAGGCTCTCTATTCAAAAAAGCTAATAAATTTTTACCAAGGGCTTCTGAAAAAGCAAAGTCCCCCGCCCCTTCATATATTTTTTTTCCAAGATAATCGCAAACCACAAAGATCTCGGGTGCTACTTTGTGGCTTAATACTGCTTCAAGAGCAGCATAGGAATCTTTATCAGGAAGAGTTTTTGATTTTTTGAAAGAGTCGGCAAAGTTATTCAGCTTTTCAAGATAATCTTTTGAAACTCTATCAAAGCTGGCATCCAAATCTGATATCAAAGCCGCCGTTTCCTCAGCTGCTTCCTTTTTGAACATAGCAAATCTTCCATAGAGATACTCATGGCCAGCAAAGCCTAATATCAAGAGAGGCAAAGCATTTGCATAAACAAAGCAAAAGATGAGCCTTGCTCTGACAGAGTAGTCGGCCGATGTCCTGAGAAGGTAAAAATAAATAGCAATAAAAATCGCAAACAGCAAAGCAAAAGCAATCAATAAAAGATTTTTTATCTCTTCCGGTGTGATAAAAATCTCAAACTTGTCTTTAAATATAAGCAAACGCCTGTTTGAGCTATAAAGTTTAAAAAGAGCTAAAACTGAAGGTGTCTCAAAATAGTCTCCTCCAAAGTTTTCAAACTTAGCATAGGCCGTCATCAATTCAGAGCGTACATCTAAATAGTCTTTAAAATATTCTTCCGGAGACTCATCAAGATCCACCAATGCAAAGTTATAACCGTTGGGAGCTGATAGTAAAGAGTTGAGCAATTTCGGCAGATATAAAGAAGAATCAAGTATTTTTCTGTCCACAAAGACTAAAATTGAATTTGCCGAACCTTTTTGCCACCAAACAGCCTCCCTGCCTTCTTTCTCGGAAGCTATAATCAAACTTCCAAGATTCCCTTTATATAAAGGCCTGGGCATTACATCAGGAATCAAAAACTCTCCCATTATTCCTTTTACATAAGGAACCTCTCCGACTTTGCAACGAAACTCAGAAAGATCTCCCGGATATTTAGAAGAGACTTCCTTCCAAACTCTCTCTAAATAACCGTATAAAATAGCAAAAGCTGTTTTCATTAGAGAAAGTCCATTGCACTCTACAACTTGTCCCTCCGAATCCCAAATCACGTAGCTGAAAGAGTGAGCATAAATTCTATTTAAATTCTCCAACGAAGCCTTTAAATAAGCTGTTGAATCATCAGAGCCGGAAGTCTTAAGCAAATCAATGTTTTGAGAAATGGCGAAAATCTCTTTTAAAAGAGAGTGATAATAATAGGTGGGTTCAGAATATTGCAAAAGCTTTTCAGCCAAGCGCTCCATTTCGTTGCGTGTCTGGTATTCAGCAACTGAATTTCTGGTTTCGGCAATCTGGTTAATCCCCACATATAAAAGCAAGAATGGGAAAAGAACGAAGATAAAAAGAGCCGAAGAAAATTCAAAAAATCGTTTTAAAGACAAGCTCAATCATCCTCTGGTTTATGTTTTCTTTGCCAAAGTAAAAGTATACTCCGGAACAGAGCAAAGTATCCAGAGTTTCTATAAAGAGATTAGTTAAAGTTAAATTTGTCCAGCATTTCTTCCATGGTTTTAACCAAAAGCAACATTTCTTTCACAGTAGACATATATTCCCTAATCTGCGAGAGCTGCTCATTCACTGAAGAAGCAACCCTTTTGGTTCCTTCAGAAGTAATCTTTGTAGCGCCGCTGATACTCTCAATACTGGACTTCAATGTTTCTATATTCTGAGATTGCTCTGAAGAAGCTTTGCTGATTCTCCTGATCATTCCGCTGACATCTTCAACGGCTTTAACAATTTTATCAAGATTTTCACCAGCTTCATTGGCTATGCGAACGCCGTTTAAAACCTTTTCACTCTCTTCATTTATCTGAATAACAGCCAGCGCAGTATTTTGCCGCATCTGCTTTATTTTTTTGCCTATGCCTTCAGCTGCCTCGCCGGATTCTTCGGCAAGCTTTTTAACCTCGCCGGCAACAACCCCAAAACCTTCGCCATGCTCCCCTGCCCTAGCTGCCTCTATTGAAGCATTTAAAGCCAACAAGTTAGTCTGATAGGCAATGTTTGTTATAGTATCTACTATCTCGCTTATCTGAATGCCCGCAGAATTCAGATTATCAATGACATCTTCCAAAGTTAAAATTTCGTTTTTCAGAGCCTCCATGGTTTCCACCGTCTCATTGACAGCTTCTCTGCCTATTACTGCTATCTCAGCCGTCTCCATACTGCGTTTTGCAGCATTACTAGAGTGATCGGCTATAGCAGTCGCAGAAGCAGCCACGTCTTTGATTCCCAGAGTGGTAGCATCAAGAGTGTTAGCTATATAATTAGAGCTTCTGGAAACTTCTTGAACGTCTGTAAAAAACTGTTTAACACTTGAATCCGAAAATATAGGAACAGATGTAAGAGGCTCAAGCTTATTGAAAAGATCTCTCGCTATTGAGTGTGATTCCTTAAGCAAGGTCTTGGCAGTTATCAAAAAAGAATCGAAATAAATCGCACATTCCAAAACATCCATTGCTCTATCATCATATTTCTCATTTTGAAAACTCTTTAGCTTTTCAGCCACCTGTCTGGCATGGATAGTAGACTTATTTATAAAATAAGACAGCAAAACAGTCGCCAGAACAGGGAAAAGAATAGCAAAAATCAAGAACTGCCGCTTGTAACTCTCCAGTCTTTTTAAGCCTTTGTCAATATTTTCCAGCTCAAGCCCTCTCTCAGAAATAAAAGACTCAAACTGGGAAAAACGCTCCTCAATCAACGCCTGCTGAGCTTTATCTAATTGTTCTTTATGATAATCAGACTGCTCAGACGGCCTATAAGGAGCTTCCGTTGCTAAGAGAACCTCTTCTGAATCTTGAGAAAAGGGAACAGCTTCTGAAGACTTGGCAGCCTCAAGCCCAGGCGGCTTAGGATTTAAAACAGGCTGTGAATCCTCAGAAAACTTCTCTGAATCATCCAACTCTTCCAACTCTTCCAACTCTTCCAACTCTTCCAGCTCTTCCAGCTCTTCTTCGTCATCAAATTCCAAAAGTTCGTCTTCTTCATCAAGAGAGCTTTCAGTTTCATTATGATAAGAAGAATCTTCCGCAGAAAGAGATATTTGCCTGGAAAGATGAAGCAAAGCGGTAATGGATGTTCTAGATTTAAAGAGATCGTCAAAGCTGAAGAAAATGACGGTCATAACCAAAATTGGCAAAATCACCAATAATGCCGCCAGAATCAATATTTTTGCCTGTAAAGGTAGTCTAGTCTTCATTTTTTCAGGATAATTGTAACATTTAAATGGGCTATTATAAACAAGTTATAGGTCCAATTCGTAAAATTTTTGGCGGACTTTGTGTAAAATCAGCAACTGTAGAGGGACTCAAATCACCAAGCCTGCCGTCTTCCACAAGTAAATCGGCTTCCGTAGAAAACTCTTCTGCTAATTCATCAGGAGTCTGTATAAGATCAGCTCCCGAACGATTCGCGCTTGTAGTAAGCAAATATGAGTCCACACCTTGTAAAAGACGCAATAGATGCTTATGAGCTGGCATCCTCACACCTATGGTTGTATAAGGAAATTCAGAAAAAAAACGGTTATCAGGTTTTTTCAACACAGCTGTTAAAGGACCAGGCCAATATTTTTTTATAAGCCTTGAAGTTTCATCATCAAGAAGAAAGCCTAATTTCTCAAGGTCAGAAAAATCGGAAACAAAAAGAATGAGAGGCTTCTGATGACTGCGGCCTTTAATTTTGAATATATTTTCACAAGCATCGGGTCTTGCAAGAGAAGCAGCAAAGCCATAAACAGTGTCTGTCGGAATTATTGCGATCCTGCCATTTTTCATAAGCAAGTCAAATTTTTCGATTTTATCTGTGCTGCTCGTCAATTCTGAAATACTTATTCTTTGAATCATCTCGGCAACTCCAATATGACACCCCTTGGTCTTTTCATAGCATCATCAATCAGAGATATAACTCTCCATCCTTCCTGCTTTGCCAAACAGGAAACTTTTTCTCTTTGGTCAGCTCCATGCTCAAACACAAGCAATCCTCTTGGCTTTAGAACAGATTTTGAGTCCTTCAGAAGCCGCCTGATAACATCCAATCCGTCCTTACCGCCATCCAAAGCCAACAAAGGTTCATAATCTCTAACCTCCGGCATTAACTCTGCTATATCCGATGTCGGTATATAAGGAGGGTTTGAAAAAATAAGATCAAATTCTGAATTTTCTTGGAGAGATGAAAACAAATCTGAGAGCAAAAGCTCGTAGCGGCCAGAAAATCCGCTCATCGAACAAAGATTCTTTTCTGTTATTGCCAAAGCTTGTTCGGAAATATCTATAAAAAGACCTTTAGATTTTGGAAATCTTCTTAGCAAAGAAATTCCTATAGCTCCGCTTCCAGAACCCACATCCGCAAAAGAAAAGTCGGGCTTAAGGATTGCTTCGATAATTTTAAAAGATTCTTCCAAAAGAGTTTCAGTATCTTGGCGGGGTATCAAAGCTCCAGGGAGAGTAAACAAATCAAAATCCATGAAGCTCCAGTTTTCCAAAATATACTGCAAAGGCTCTCTTTTCAAACGCCTTGCGACCATAGAATCCATATGAGAGGACTCATCACTAGTTATTTGTGATTGCAGTTTTGACAGAACCTCAGAGTTTTTAAGACTCATAGCTTCAGCTGCAATACAAAGAGCCTCAAAAGAAGGGTTTTCAGTTACAGCCCTATCAGAAAGAATCGCCTCAATATCTTTAAGTTTCTTTGCGAGGCTGCAAACGCTTACTTTCTCTTCAAAATGACTGATAGGCTCTCTAGAAACAGATAATGTTGTTTTGAGGAAATCGCCCTTGCGCTGAGCATCCATGAGTCAAGAAGAAAGCTGTTTAACAGCTTCATCCTCAGCAAGAGCATTAATAAGCTCATCCAAGTCGCCGTCTATTATTTCAGAAAGCCTATAAAGAGTTAGACCTATTCGATGATCAGTGACTCTCTGTTGAGGAAAATTATAAGTTCTGATGCGTTCAGAACGGTCACCGGTGCCTACCTGATCCTTACGGAAATCGGATCTGGCCTTATTCTTTTCTTGAACTGCCAATTCGTAAAGCTTGGCTCTCAAAACCCTGAGAGCTTTGGCTTTGTTTTTATGCTGACTCTTTTCATCCTGGCAAGAAATCACAATACCTGTCGGAATATGCGTAAGACGAACAGCCGAATCTGTAGTATTGACACTCTGGCCGCCAGGGCCTGAAGACCTGAAAACGTCTATTTTAATATCGTTCTCTTGAATGGTCACATCAACTTCTTCCGCTTCAGGCAATACAGCAACAGTAGCAGCCGAAGTATGAATTCGTCCGCCCGCTTCTGTTTCAGGAACTCTTTGCACTCTATGAACGCCGCTTTCAAACTTGAACTTTCCATAGGCTCCTTTGCCCTGAACTGCGAAGATAGCTTCTTTTAGACCGCCAATCCCCGTATCGTTCATACTCATAAGTTCAAGACGCCAGCCATTGCGCTCAGCATATCTGGAATACATGCGGTAAAGGTCGGCAGCAAAGAGACCTGCCTCTTCGCCGCCTGTTCCCGCTCTGATTTCTATTATAGTGTTTTTATCATCTTCTTCGTTCTTTTCTACGAGAAGCAAGGTAAGACGTTCTTCCAATTCTGAAAGCTCATCCTCCAGCTCGCTTATTTCAAGTTCAGCCATTTCTGCCAGTTCAGCGTCGGTATCAGGATCATCAAGCAGCTGCTTGTCTTCATCAAGTTTTCCCTGAGCAGACAAATAAGCTTCATAAACAGAGACAACCTCTTCAAGCTCCGAACGCCTCTTGGCAACTGCCGCATATTCCGCAGGATTGGACAACAACTCCGGCGAAGCCAGCTGGGCTGTCATTTCCTTGAAGTCGGCTTGAATGGCCGCGAGCTTTTTAAACACTAACTTACAGCCTTCCTATCATAGTTTTTACTAGAGCCACAAAGTATTTTTGAGCATTGGCAGCCGCTTCTATCACTTCTTCGTGATTAGCTTCAGCTTCACTTTCACCTGTAGCCATGTTGGTTATACAGCTGATTCCCAAAACTCTCTTTATGCCACAATGTGCAGCCACTATAACTTCAGGCACTGTTGACATTCCGACAGCATCGCCGCCGAGCTTGCGGAAGCATCTGAGTTCCGCAGCAGTTTCATAACTGGGTCCAGTCAGCCCCATATAAACGCCCTTTCTGATAGGAGCCTTTAATTCTTTGGCTGCTTTTACAGTTTCCTCAATAAGCTTTTTGTTGTAAATGCCTTGAACAGCAGGAAATCTTGGTCCCAACTCTTCATCGTTAGGGCCAAGAAGAGGGTTAGTGCCCATAAAGTTCATATGATCTTCTATAATCATCAAATCGCCGACGTTGAAATCAGGATTAAGTCCGCCAGCAGCGTTGGTGACGATCATGTCTTGAGCTCCCAGAGCTTTCATAACTCTTACGGGGAATGTAACTTCTTTCAAGCTGTAACCTTCGTAATAATGGAAGCGACCCTGCATGGCAACCACAGTCTTTCCGGAAATATCACCTATAACAAGCTTGCCCGCATGTCCGCAAACGGTTGAGCGAGGAAAGCCGGGAATATCGGCATAACTTATTTTAACAGCATTTTCTAATTGATCAGCAAAAGCACCCAAACCTGAACCTAGTATAAGAGCTACTTGAGGCGCTTTGTTAATTTTGGACTTGATAAATTCGGTAGATTTTTTGAGTTTGTCTTTCATTTCGTTTCCTTTAGTGATTTTTTGTCGGGAAGAATTATATAATATAATCAACGATTTTTCTTGGTTTTATTTTTAACGGCAGATCTGATTATTACATAAAGAGCTCTGAAAGCGTCTCTTATGCCTATTTTTTTGCCCTCTCCATACCAGCGCTGATTATAAGAAATACCAACTTCATAGATACTTGAAGTTTTAGCAACTGCCTGAGCTGTGATTTCAGGATCAAAACCAAACCTGTTTTCAACTAAGTCAAACGATTGCAACAGTTCTCTTTTGAACATTTTATAACAGGTTTCAACGTCTGTGAAGTTAGTGTCATGAAACATATTGAAAAGCAAAGTTATAAATTTGTTGCCTGCAGTATGGTAAAAGCCCAGTATACGATCTGCTTTTTTTGTCATATAGCGCGAGCCATATACTACATCTGCGTCTTTTTCTTCTGCAACTTTAATCATTTTGAGATAATCTTGAGGATCATATTCCAAGTCAGCGTCCTGGACTATTACATAATCGCCAGTAGCATGAGGAAAACCAGTTCTTACTGCGGCTCCCTTGCCTTTGTTTCTTTCGTGATAGAGTATTTTATCTACTTGCCCTTCCATCTCATTTTTAAGAATTTCTCTAGTCCCATCAGTTGAGAAATCATCCACCATAATTATTTCTAAATCTTTTATTGGCAGGGCTTTTACTTGTTTTACAATTTCTTGTACGAATTTAATTTCATTGTAAACAGGAATAACTACGCTAAGTTTCATAAAGTCCTCCAGAATTTTTCCTTTTGCTAACAGACTTAGCGATCTATGTTAGCATATTAAGAGACAGACCGCTAAAATATTAAAAGCAAAAAATGAATTGGACAGAGAAATGAAAAAAATAATCAAAGCTCAAACATCAGGCTTTTGCATGGGAGTAAAAACCGCAATACAAAAGGCTGTAGAAACTGGAAAAAGCTCAAAAGAACCAACTCACACATACGGTCCCTTAATACACAATCCGCAAGCTCTGCAACGATTAGAGAAGTTCAATGTTCATGTAGCTAAGGATTGGCGAGTGCTTAATTCCGGAAACTTAATAATAAGAGCCCATGGAATACCCTCTGACGAAATGGAGGAAATAAAGAAAAGCAACCTAAAAGTAGTCGATGCAACCTGCCCTCACGTCAAAGTCAGCCAAAAAAAAATAACAGAATATGCTGACAAAGGCTATCTAATCATTATCACAGGCGACCCCAATCATCCTGAAATGCTCAGTCTCAAAAGCTTTGCTCCGAAGCATATCTTAATATCTTCTTTGAAAGACGCAAAAAAGCTTGAAAGACAAGACAAAGTAATGCTTATATCACAGACTACCTTCAGCAAAACTGAATATGAAAATATAGCCGAACATATAAAAACAATATCCCAAGAAGCTGTTGTAGCTGATTCAATATGCCTTGCCACTTCCCAAAGGCAGGAAGAAATCAGAAACTTAGCTAAACAAGCCGATGCCACTGTCATAGTGGGCGGAAAGGAAAGCGCAAACACAACACGCCTCGCTGAAATAGCCAGAACTCACTGTCCAAATGTTTTTCATATTGAAACAGCTCAAGAACTTAACCCTGAGCTAATGAAAAGCTTCGAAACTATAGCAGTCTCGGCAGGCGCCTCAACACCTGACTTTATAACAGATGAAGTCATTGCCCTGTTGGAAAGCCTTGTAAAAAACAGTAATTAGTGGGTAGTGGACAGACCCTCCACCACTCGCCACTCAGCACCGATCTTTCAGGCTGCTTGCAGCCCGTGTCTCAAATAATACTCGGCTTCTTTGGCAGAATTCGATTCAGGGGCTATTTCTATTAACCTTTCAAACTTGTTGAAGCAAGCCTCGTTGCCCTTGTCATACTCTAATTCCCCTAAACGAAGGAGATAAGAAGGCTCTTTATTTCCAAGAGCATAGGCTTTTCTTAAAACACTGAGTTCATCTTCATATCTGCCCGTTGCTCTATAAACCTTTCCAAGAGAAATATAAACATCAGAATATGCCGGATTAACCAACAAAATTCGCTCAAACTCTTCTGCAGCCGCCTTATACTCAGAGTTTGCCGCATAGACTTCTCCCAAAAGTCTGTGACCGCCAATATGTCCTGGAGAAATCTGAAAAAGAGCTTTGAGAGTCATTTTGGCTGAACTGTGTTTGCCGAATCTATTTTGATGTTCAGCTAGCCTTAGGCGAAACTCGCTGCTCTTCGGCTGAAGTTCGACCAATCTCTCATAAACATCATAAGACATATCAAACTCTTTGGCTTCCACATAGGCCTCCGCCAGACTTTTCAAAAAAGAAATATTATCGGGCTCAGAATCTATAAGCCTTTCATATGTAACTATAGCACTGTCAAAATCTTGAAGTTTTAAGAAACATTGTCCCATCAAATAAGATGATTTTGCAGCTAAATCATTTTTGCGAACAGCTACTGTAAAATGAGCTATAGCGGCATCATATTTGCCGGTTCTGAAATGAAGATTGCCCAAATTAAAGTGAGCATCAAAAGCGCTCGGATTATTGGTGATAATCTCTGAAAATTCTCTAGCGGCTTCATCAAATTTATCTTGTCCCATGTAAATAAGCCCCAAGTCAAACTTGGCTGTTTCCAAGTGAGGCTTAATTTTAAGCACCTCAAGATATTGGACTTGAGCACCTTTAAGATCACCATATTCTCTCAATTTAGCCGCAAGAGCCAATCTCAACTTCCAAGCTGCAGGGACTGAATTGACAGCCAGCATCAGGAAAGAAATTTCTTTGTCCCTGTCATGCATAGCCCCGTAAAGTTTTGAGTAACTCAAAAAGGCTCTAGGATCACCAGGCTTTATTTCCAAAACACGTTCAAGACACTCTTCCGCATCTAAAATACGGCCAGCTGCCATCAGGCAATCTGCCTTTTCTATTAAAAGCGCCCTATCGCCAGGAAATTCCTTTAAAAGTTTGTCATAAACTTCTAAGGCTTCACTATGATTTCCGCTGCTGGTATAAAGTTTAGCAAGCCTTTTCAAAAGCTTGGTATCTTCGGAGTTTGTTCTGTCCGTTGGATTTTTTGCCTGCATAACACTGCCTCATATTGTATTAAAGGGTTCCTTTTATCTTATTTACAAAGCTCTTTTTATCTTTTTCGTTAAAAAAAGCTGAACCCATAACTAATACATCGGCACCTGCATCACAAATCCTTTGCGAATTTTCTGAATTCACTCCTCCGTCAACCTGAATCAGGGTTTTCAAGCCTCTATCTTTTATCATTTTTTTAACAACTTGAATTTTTTGTAAAACCGGCTCAATAAAACTTTGTCCGCCAAAGCCGGGATTTACACTCATAATCAGAACCTGATCACATTCCTCAAGGAGATACTCCACGGCACTCGCAGGAGTTTGCGGATTGAGTGTGATTCCTGAAGCTAATCCCATATCTCTGATTGCTCTAAGATAACGGTGAGAATGACGGCAAGCCTCAACATGAAAAGTAAGTCTGTCTGCTCCAGCATCTTTATAAGACTCAAGCAAACGCTCTGGAGCTTCCGTCATGAGATGAACGTCAAAAATCATGTCCGAGTTTTTCCTGTAACTTTTTATAAGCGGAGGACCAAAAGTCATATTCGGAACAAAATGTCCATCCATGACATCAACATGAATCCAATCAGCCCCTGAGTCTTTTATTACAGCAAGCTCTGAAGCCATATTGGAAAAATCGGCGGAAAGGATAGAAGGAGCTATAAGTATATTTTTTTTCATGTCTGCTTACCAGAAGAGTATCAAAAGAGCCATTACAAGCAAAAGCATGCCTATTATAAAAGCGAAACTTTTATAAAGCGGAGTTTCCTGCTCCCAAGAAGCACTTGAAGATGAAGCCAGAGCTCTTCTGCAAGAAGACTCCAGAGGTTTAACAAGTCTAAGGTGAGCATGAGCGTTTTGTGTTATAGCTCTGTTTGGCACACTTTCCGCAATACTTTGCGTATTTTGAATAGCCGCGGAACCATTAACAACAGAAAGTTTGAGGCTCCCTGCTATATTCGAACAATTTTTGTCTGGCTTCAGCATCGGCATAGAAAGCTCAGCTGCAAGCCTGCGATTATCTAAAGCAGCTACGCTTGCCTGCAAAGCGTCGACCACCTGAGAAGCCATAGAAAGCTCTCTTTCTTCTTCCCGAGCCGTTTCAGCTATAACTTTAGCAAGTCCTAGAGCTGAAAGGCTTTCTTTTAATTCAGTATAATTGTCAAAACGCAAAGATATGTTTTTGCTCAAGGTTTTAGCAACTGTTCCCACTGTGTTTTCAATTTGTTTCGGAGTAAGCTCAGGATGATTGATTCTAAGCATGCGCTCCAATTTCATATCCCAAAGCTCATTCAAGCCGCCTCGTTTTCTAAGAGGTGATTCTCCTGTCAAAAGCTCAAACATAGTGGTTCCAAGAAAGAAAAGGTCGGAATGAACAGCAGCTTTTATATTTCTGGAAGCTGCTGAAGCCAACTTCAATCTAGGGTGCGTGAAAGAAAGCAGTTTGATTTTGCCATCCGCATCTACCAAAACGTTGGAAAGTTTTACGGTTCTTGATTCAATTCCCTGTTCACTTGCGGACTCTAAAACATCCGTAAGTTGTCTAGTTATATCAAGAGCGTCAGTAAAACTCAAGGATCCGTTTTCTATAACCTCGTTTAAAGGAACCCCATTTATCAAAGGTGTAACAACGTAAGGACGGCCTTCCCAGAGATCAAAATCTAAAATCTCCGCAACTCCCTCGTGAGAAAATGCGGCAAATTTGGCCACTTCGCAACTGAGCATACGTACTCTGTCGGTATTTTCAGCCTGCACGGACTTCATCAGCTTCAAGACGACATCCGTGCCAGTTTCAATTTCTTTCGCCTTATAAACTTCGTAAATATAGCTTTCGGCGAACACCTCTTCCGTCTTGTAACGGCCGTTGATAACCTGTTCTGGCATTGAGAATAGCCTCCATATCAATCTATTTTGCGTTCTTCCACTGGAACGTCATTTATATATATCTGCACTTTACTATTCGGCAGAACAGGTACCTTAACTTTAACAAGTTCTAAAGGTTTTAGCGTTTTTGAGTAAATTAATTTTCTTCCTGCTGGAGAAACAAGTATAAATTTAACCTCCTTAGCCATGAATCCATCAGGCACAATGAAGTTAATTTCCTTTTCACGTTTTTCTTCGGCTTGCACAACGGTAAGATCATTTGAAGAAAATTTTTCTGTCGTTTCGATAGAAGTTTTCTGTGATGATGTTGTAAAACTGTCTGAAAAAGTTTCGAAAAGTTCAGTTCTTTTATCCGAAGACTTCACTTCTGTTTCTTTTTCCTTGCTTTCTTCTATAATCAGAGGCGGCTCAGCCTTTAAAATAGGCAGAAAAACAGGCTTGCTCATTATTTCAAATTTGGCTATATCAGCATCGCTTGAAACAAGCCCTGAAGAACCCGATGAAACAAGAAAGTTTACAGTATCTCCTTGTCTCAGAGCCGAATATGGAGCAGGATCGCTGGATAAAACCACATATTTTGCAGCCCCAGGCTCATATTTATAATAAACTCGACCAGCTCTCAAACCTGCAGAAGCGGTTCTTTTCCTTGCCTCTTCAAGAGGACTCCCTGAAAGGTTTGGCAATATTACCCCCCTAGGAGCCTTTCCCAAACTGACAAGCAAGTCGACATCGCGATTTACCGGATATTCTTCCCCCGCCAGCGGAGATTGGCTTACAACTGCATTATGCGGAGCGCTGTCTGAATATACGTAAGCGCTCTTTCCATGTTTTAAGCGGCTATTGATCAAAGCCACTCCTACTTCCCTCAAGCTTCTGTTTTTGAGAGAAGGGACTACAACCTTTTGTGAGCCCAGTGAGACAGAAAGAGAAACCCTTTTGTCAGGCTTTACAATCGTGCCAGGCTCAGGGAACTGAGCTGTCACATAATCCTTTGGATATTGATCATTATATTGAGTATCTTTTCTGTCAAGAATCATTCCAGGAGGCTTAATTTTTACCGCCTCGTCTATATGCATTCCGCGAAAATCCGGAACTATAACGTTTTCACCGCGATTAAAATATTCATCCAACTTGCTGAATAAAAGGAAGGTAGCTCCAGCTATCAAAGCCAGCACAACCACCATTATTATGGCGATTTTAATTAGAACCGCAAGACAAGTTTGATCCTTTTTTTTCTTAGCCATCTGACCTATCCGATAGCTGACCGCATGCGGCCATTATATTGCTCCCTGCTGATTTTCTTACAGTCACTGAAACCCCCTCTTTTTTAAGAGCTTTTCGGAAATTTTTCTCTGTGAGTTCAGCCGCAGGTCTATAAGGACTGCCTTTGTAATAATTAAATCTTATGAGATTCACATGCACAAGCATTCCCTCACAGAAAGAAGCTATATTCATAGCATCATGATAACCGTCATTTACATCTTTTAACAAAGAAACTTCTAGAGTTACTCTTCTGCCAGTCAGATCTGTATAGTTTTGAATAGCTCTGCGAAGTTTATCAAGCGGATAGGTTTTGTTTATGGGAACAAGTTTATTGCGCAAGTCGTTATCGGCAGTGTGAAGAGAAACCGCGAGATTAACTTCGCCTTCCCTTGCAGAAAGCTCTTCTATCCCTGGAATTACGCCCGAAGTGGAAATAGTAATGCGCCTTGTGGCCATACCAAGTCCCGAAGGATCGGTAAAAACATCTATTGAACCAAAGAGAGCTTCTCTATTATTAAAGGGCTCCCCCATCCCCATATAAACAATATTAGTCGGTTTTTTACCCGTATATCTTAAAAGAATTATCAGCTGCGTAACTATTTCTTGTACAGTGAGATTACGTATCAGACCAGATTCTCCTGTTTTACAAAATGGGCATCGAACCGCACAGCCTACTTGAGTTGAAAGGCAAAAGGTCATTCGACCGTCTTCAGCTGGAATAGCCACCGCTTCAACCGCATTATCATCATGCAGGCGATAGAGAATCTTCAAGGAACCGTCATCCCGATCTTTGAAGACAGAGGCGGGCTGAGGCACCACACCGTTAAAATTTTCATTCAGCATTACCCGTTCTTTCAGAGAAAGATTTGTCATGCGATCAAATGAGAAAACGAACTTTTTAAAAATCCAGTCATAAATTTGCTTATATCTAAATGAAGGCATGCCAAGCTCGGCAAGCAATGCTTTCAAAGTATCTGAGTCATAATCCAAGAGCGTTTTGGGATACATAAAAACTCCTTCGGAGGTTTGTTCGGTAAAGACCGAAGTTTATTAAAGCTTTATCTTTCTAGAAATTCAAAGAGAAAAAGTGTGGCATTTTAAACATAAAAATTATTATATAAACAATGTTGAGGGCAAAGAAAGCTTTCACTCCATGTTTTGCCTGAGTTTCAAAGCGTTCTGCAAACCAAATTATAGCAGAAATGGCTACAGCAATCCAAAAGTAAGCAAGCCCTGGAGAAGCAAGCAAAAGTATATATAATAGAGCAGCCTTGGAAAAATATTCGTGAAAATCTTTTTTGCTCATAGCAATCAAAGCAACAAGCAAGGCAAAAAAGAAAGCGCCAGTATATATAGCAGAAACTTTTGAATTAAAAGATATGCCAGGCAAAAGTGGACGCAATAAAAGACTGGCATAAACAGCTGCCCACAAAAATGGCGAATATTTTTTTTGTTCCTGTCTGACAAAAACAACTGAGGCCACAAACCATATAGCCGCAAATCCAGAAACCAAAACAAAATTAAGGCCGGGGCCTGTTTTATAAAATGACAAGCCTGTTATAAAGGCCATAAACGCTTCAACAAGAGGGTATTGGGGAGAAATCGGTTCTTTGCAATATCTGCAAGCTCCGCCTAAAAAAATCCATCCGAATACCGGTATCAAATCAAGAGGAGAAAGCTTGTGATTGCAACTGCGGCAAGCCGACGGAGGAAAAATCACAGATCTGGACTCAGCAGAACGAAAAACAACCACATTAGAAAAACTTCCAAGCAAAGAGCCAAAAAGAGTTACAACAAAAGACAAATAGTGATGAAGGGACAAAGTATATTTTTCCATAAGCACAGCTTTGCAATTATATTATGCTTTCTCTGCAGAATGTACACTGTCGGAAATAAATTGGCAAAAAACCAACGTGATCTACAGAAGAATCAAGCAGGGGGTATTCTATCATAAAACCTGTTTCTTTAAAAATAATGAAGAAAAAAGCCCGGGGAAACCCCGGGCTGAATGATATGGAAATTTAAGTATGCGCCTAAATTCCGTTTTCCTTACTAAATTCACCAAACCAAGTATAGGTATCCCCTGTTTTGTTCAAAATAGCTCTTAAATCGGCTAAGCCATCATAGTTCGAGTCAGAGTATATATTTTCGGGAATCCCATCCAAATCTAAATCATATTCCCATTGATCAGGTTTTCCATCAAAGTTCCTGTCATAAATGTAATCATTGAAAACACCGTCAAAATCTCTATCTACAGTCCAGTAATCAGCAATTCCGTCTCCATTTTTATCAATAGCAATCAAATCATATCTGCCATCTTTATTACGATCGTAGTGACCTGGAACCTTATAATCTTCAAGTTTATAAGCTCTTAAATCCCTCTCTCCAGCCAGCTGCATTGTGCCATCCTTGGCTAAGCGCTTGCTGTCAGCATCCGCTTGCGGTTTAACGAAAAACAGAGCCGCTGCAAATAGCAGCGAAAGTGTGATTATGCGCGTTTTCATAGGACAACCTCCGTGTTAATTTGAAACATAAAAAGAATGTGCTTTTTTGCAAGAAAAAAAACGTTAATTTGCATTTTTTATTGCAAAGAGTTTAAAAAGTGCTATAATCCATTCAATTGAACAATCATTCAAATATTCAATCGACAATTTAAGAAAAATAAAGGGCTCAGAGTGAAAAAGGACACAAACAACCTCAATCAATGTGAGACAACCATTATCCATGAAGAAGATGTCAAAAGAGTTTCCGCAAAAATGCCTGACGATGAGCATATCAGGGATTTGGCTGAACTTTACAAAGCCTTTGCCGACTCTACAAGATTAAAAATCCTGACAGCTCTTTCCATTTCAGAACTATGTGTCTGCGACATAGCCGCCATCCTGGAAATGTCCTCTTCTGCCGTATCTCATCAATTAAGGGTTCTCAGACAAGCCAAACTGATTCGCGACAGGCGAGAGGGCAAAGTAGTTTATTACGCCCTCGACGACAATCACGTCACTTCAATATTGCTCCAAGGCAAAGAACATATAAGGGAGGCTAAATAATGACTCAGACTCTTTCATCAGAGCACATATTCGAACTTTCAGGTCTCTCGTGCCCAGCTTGCGCTTCAAAGATAGAAGAAACTATAAATAAAGCTGAAAAATACGAGGCAGTTTTAAACTTCGCCACAAGAAAAATAGTTTTAAGAGTCGCTCATGGTATTTCACATAGCGATGTTCTTAAATTCCTGCAAGAAACAGTTCAAAGGATAGAGCCAGGCGTAAAAATCTTATCTGAATGCTGTCTTTTCGAAGCTTCTAATACAGTTCAAGAAACAAATGAAGAAAAAGCGATAAAAAGAGCCAGCATTGCTCTTTACTCAGCTTTGATGTTTTTTATTTTGGCGCTTTTAGTTCCATCTGCCTATACTGCAGTTAAATTTTTTCTTTTCTTCGCCGCATACATTCTATCCGGTTACGGATGCCTCAAAAGAGCTGTTACAAATATCTTCAAAGGTGAAATGTTTGATGAATGTTTTCTCATGTCTATTGCTACCATAGGCGCTTTCGTCATCGGCGAATATGCTGAAGGAGCTGCCGTAATGATTTTTTATGGTCTGGGCGAAAAATTACAAGAAAGAACCGCAGACTATTCCAGAAAATCCATAAAATCTCTCATTGAGCTAAGACCTGCCTATGCCAATCTGCAAATTGACGGAAAGCTGATAGAAACTACGCCCGAAAAGGTGCAAATAGGCGAAACCATTATAATAAAACCCGGGGAAAAAGTCCCTCTCGACAGCTTGGTCACCGAAGGCTTTACGAGCCTTGACGTTTCAGCTTTATCAGGAGAATCTCTGCCTAAAAGCGTAAAAACTGGCGACGAAATTCTCTCCGGATCAGTTAATACTGGCGGATTAATACAGGCAAAAACCCTGCGTCTCTGGAATGACTCTGCCGCAGCCAAAATTCTTGAGATGGCTGAAAACGCTGCCCTAAACAAGGCAAAAACAGAAAAATTCATAACCAGATTCGCGAGATACTACACTCCGGCGGTTGTTTCGATTGCTCTTCTGCTTGCCTTTATTCCGCCACTGATACTTCCCCAAGCTTCATTATCAACATGGCTCTATAGAGCTCTGGTTTTTCTTGTGGCCTCTTGCCCATGCGCTCTTTTGATTTCAGTGCCCCTGGCCTTTTTTGCAGGAGTAGGTCTTGCATCAAAACGAGGCATACTCGCCAGAGGCGGAAACCATCTTGAAACTCTCGCTGAAACGCAAACTGTGCTATTCGACAAAACAGGCACTCTCACGGACGGCTCATTTAAAATCACTAAAATTTTCCCGGAAAACGGAAAAAGCGAAGAAGAACTTCTAAAGCTAGCTGCGCTTGCCGAAACAGGTTCAAACCACCCAATAGCTTTGTCGGTTTTAAAAGCTTCCAAGCAAGAAAAACTGCCAGAAGGATTAAGCTGGGAAGAAAAACCGGGAATGGGAATAATTGCCAAAAACTCTGATGAATCTATAATCATAGCCGCAGGCAACACAACTCTTATGAAATTTTGCGAAGTCTCTTCTATGCCTTCTGAAACCCAAGCTACCAGCGTTTATATAGCAAAAAACGGCAAACTGGCTGGCCGAATAGAATTTTCACAAAGCATAAGACCGGAGGCATTAGAAGCTATAGAAAAGTTGAAAAAACTCGGAGTCAAAAGAATTGCAATGCTCACAGGCGACAACAAAGCAGAAGCCCAAAAAACAGCCCAAGCCCTCGGAATTAACGAAGTCTACGCTGAACTGTTGCCTGGCGACAAAGTCAAAACAATAGAAGAACTTAAAAAAACAGCCAAAGGAAAAGTGATTTTTGCCGGCGACGGCATTAACGATGCCCCCGCCTTAGCCGCTTCTGATATCGGCTTTGCCATGGGAACAGGAACCGATATAGCCATGGAAGCCGCCGATATTGTTGTAATGAGCGACAACCTGCTCAAGCTGCCTGAAGCTATCACAATTGGAAAACGAACAAAAAGAACTGCGACCCTAAATATCATCATAACCTTCACAGTCAAACTTATTGTTCTGGCATTAGGAGCTGCCGGTCTTACAAAAATGTGGGCAGCTGTATTCGCCGACGTGGGCACAACAATTATAACAGCTTTAAACTCCGCACTCCTGTTGAAAAACAGTAACTAGCAGACTCTTGCACCTAAATGTTCTTTTAGAATTTTCATCCACAGATTACACAGATGGGATTTTAAGCATAGCTTAAAATCAGGGAGCAAGGCGTAGGGTGTAGGGGATAGAAAGGGCAAAACCCAATACACAGGCAGAAATTGCAGAAAAGACTAAAAGATTTATTTCTAATTTATACTTTATAATTTCTAATTTAATTAAGCTAGCCGCCCGCCACGCACCACTCATCACGGTGCGATCTTATGAAGAGATATTGTCTTGTGAATTTTGAAAGGCTGACAGGAAAGTTTTAGACAAAACAAAGCACTAGGCAAATGCCGTCAGGGCTTGACGGGTACAAAGATTATTCTTATACTTAGATGAAATATTTTCACCTTTTATCAGAGTCCTAAATAGGAGGCAATAATATAAATGAATAACACCATAAGATGCCTGCTTGTATTTTTATTGGCAATAACTTTGACAGCGCCGCTTTATGCAAGCGAATCTCCAGAGCCGCTTGACGCTTCCTTGGAGATTCTTCAAGGACAAGTCAAGCTTACCCGCGTGGGAACATCCCGCTCGGATGTTATAAGCGAACCATGTCAGCTTTACTCCGGAGATCTTATAGAGACCCTTCGCGACTCCAAAGCTGTTCTCAAATATTCAGACGGAACCGAAATGCGTCTGAAAGAACGAACTCTGCTTGAAGTTGCTCCTATGAGCGTAAGAGTCTTCAAGGGAAGAACCTGGTACAACTTCACAAAAAGGGGAACCCAATTTAAAATCGAAACGCCTACCCTCGTTGCCGGAATCAGAGGAACACAATTCGAAGTAGCCGTTTCTTCACGCAATAAAGCTGCTGTTTCCGTATTTGAAGGAGCGGTAGAAGTGCGCGGTTCGCAAAAGGGCGCTTTAGTTTTGAGACCCGGCTTTGCCGCTCATGCCGACGCTTCCGGCAATCTGTCTGCACCTTACAAGTTTGATGCTGAAAGACATGCTCAGGACTGGACTTCCGCCGAGTGGACTACCGAGAATAAGATGAAAAAAATAAATATGCTCTTCCTCAAATACATCAACATCAAGAACGAATACGGCGAAAACGACTCCCGTACATTAGAAGCAAAAGAAGCTCTCAGAAGAGAACAAAACAGAAAATAATTTTCTCTTTGTAAACCGCGGAAAAAGCTGGCTCTTTCAACAGAAAAGTTCTGCTTTTTCCGTTTATTTTTTATAGAGACTAAAAAATAAACGGCTTGCTGCCGAAAGAGACTACAAGATCTATTGATTTTAAGGGGAGATAATATGAAAAGCATTTTTAAAACCCTCTTGCTGATCGCTCTCATATCGGCAACTGCAGTGTCAGCTCACGCAGCCGATTCAGCAGGTCAAGCCGGAGCTTACCTCAAGATGGGCGTGGGAGCTAGAGCTTTAGGTATGGGAGGCGCCTTCACGGCAGTGGCGGATGACTCCACAGCGGCTTTCTGGAACCCTGCCGGACTCGCCCGCATGCAGAAATCCCAGGCTTCTTTCATGCACGCAAGCCTTACGGAAGACAGAGACTTCAACTTTTTCAACTATGCTCACGCTCTGACTGACAAAAATGGCAACTCTAAAGGAGTATTAGCCTTTTCTTACATTCACATGGGCGTAGATGGAATACCTGAAACCAGAGAATCCACAAACTCGCCAGGCATGCCCGCCACAAAAGCTGACGGAACATACACTGCAGGTGAAACGGTCTATATTTTCAGTTATTTCGAAGACAAAGAAACCAACACCTTCGCTTCTTATGCTCGAGAACTGGCAGAAGGCTTTTACGCAGGCGTAAACGTCAAGTATCTCAAACACGAGCTTTTCAAAAACAAAGCCGACACATTTGGTTTAGACCTTGGACTGCTCTATGAATACAGCGACAAAATCACCTTTGGAGCATCACTAAGAGACATTAATGAGACTCTCGAATGGAATACCGCCAGCGGCGCAAAAGACGATGTGCCTCTTACCGCCACATTCGGCATAGCATATAAAGCAACAGACAAGCTTCTGGTAGCAGCAGACATTAACAAGCTGGAAAGAGAAGATGCCAAACTCTTCCTGGGCGCAGAGTATGCAATCCAGGACAATGTTTCTTTGAGAGTAGGTTCCAGAGACGGCGACCTGACGCTTGGAGCTTCTTTCGGTCTTGACACTTGGCGCTTCGACTACTCTTATGGCGACGAAACTCTCGGCGACGCCCACAGAATATCAGCAAGCAAGACTTTCTAGACTTTTCAAGCGATGGAATTATTCATAGATACAACTCTTGCGGAAGGCGGAGTCATAGTCTTGTCTTTCAGAGGACAAGCTGGCTCCGAATACCTTGACCGATTCAAAGAAAGACTCGAATCAGTCATTCAGGATCCTTCCAAGAAATATCTTTTTCTCTTTAAGGATCTCTCCTATATAAATAGCTTAGCTCTTGGCGCCTTCGCCGCCTCGATAAAAAAAATTATCAAAGGCGGCGGCAGTGCCGCCATGGCAGAGCTATCAACATCTGTCCGCGAGATTTTTTCTATGACCCGTCTTGAAAAAGCCTTAAACATCTACAATTCAAAAGAAGACGCTTTAAAAGCTTTAAATGTCTCTTCTTGATGCCAACACCAAACTCTATGCCCTAATAGGACATCCTGTATCCCACTCTTCAAGTCCGATTTTCTGGAATGCGGCCCTTAAAGAAGCTGGGATTAATTCGGTTTATCTGGCTTTTGACATAAAAAGCGAAGATTTTCCCAAAGCCTTGGAAAGCCTACAAACTCTGGGAGTTGTCGGAGCAAATATAACTGCCCCGCTGAAACAAAAAGCCTTTCAGATATGCCCAGACAAAAGCGAAACTGTTATGGCTACAGGTTCAGCCAACACCCTCGCCTTTGCCAAAGACGGTTCCATAAGCGCTTGGAACACAGATTTTTTCGCAATCTCCAATATTATTTCCAAATTTTCCCCAAAAGGAAAAACCGTCCTAATTCTTGGCAATGGCGCTTCGGCTTCAACTGCCGCTTATGCCGCATTAAAAAACGAAGTTTCAAAAATTATTCTTATGGCAAGAAATTTCCCCGAAAAAGGCCTTTTCAAATGCGCCTACTCTTTCCCGGAAAACCTCATAGAGTCTTCCGAATGGACAGAAGAAAATCTCTGTAAAGCTTTACAGAAAAGCCATATTATAATAAACACTGCCACAAGAGAAGCCGCCAAAGAAAAAAATTATTTTTTCAAAAAGACTACGCCAGTAAAAGAAAAAATCTTTATAGATTTCAATTATGCGGAAGATCCTCAACTCTTAATGTTTGCTTATTTGGCAAATTGTATTATAATTGACGGACGGGAAATTTTACTCTTACAGGGAGCAAAGGCTTTTGAGATCCTTACAGGTTCAAAACCTCCGTTCAACACCATGAAAGAAGCTATTTACAGGAAGGAAAGCAGAAAATGACTCAACCCACGACTCAGGCAAACCAAGGCAACTTGCCTCCAATCCAGGGAAACCGCCCTGCAGCCGGTGGTATGCCTCCTCATCCTGGAAACGCTCCTTCCATGCCGCAACAAGGAATGCCTCCTCGCCCTGGACAACCGCCTCAAATGCCTCCATATGGGCAGATACCGCCGCAGGGGATGCCCCCTCGCCCTCCTATGCAGCAGGGAATGCCGCCTCAGCCTGGACAGCCGCCTCATCCCCAAGCAGGCGAACCGCCTAAAAAACCATCCCCTCCAGGCAGACGCATGCGCCTTGGCGATGCCTTGATAGCTCAAGGCCTGCTTAACGAAGACCAGCTTTCACAAGCTCTTGCTTTGCAGAAAAAGAGCGGACAGCGTCTTGGCGCCGTTCTGGTTGAAATGCACCTGGTTACAGAAAAAGACATAGTCGAGGTTCTTTCCAAACAGCTGAAAGTTCCTTATATCGACTTGTCCAACTACTTAATAGACCCGAATATTGCAAGACTTATACCGGAAGACTTGGCCAAACGCCATATGATCATCCCTATCAACAAAGTCGGCAACAAGCTTACGGTAGCTATGGTCGACCCGCTCAACATTCTGGCTACAGACGACGTTGAAATAAGAACCGGCTTTCTTGTCAAACCGGTTGTCGCCACGCCTACAGACATAAACAAAGCCATGCAAGACGTTTATGGCGCAGTAGCTCAACAAGACCAGCTCATAAGCGAACTGGCAGACATAGGTTCAGAAGCTGACGATGGCGATCTGGATGATTTGGCAGGCGACCTCGGCGAAAACGACGCTCCCATCATAAGGCTCGTTGACATGATTATTAATCAGGCTGTCGAAAGAGGCGTTTCAGACATTCATATAGAACCATTTGAAAATGAACTGAGAGTCCGCTACCGAATAGACGGCGAGCTGGAAGAGTCTATCAAACCGCCCAAAAAAGCCATGGCTGCGATTATTTCGCGTGTCAAGATCATGTCTTCTTTGAACATCGCTGAAAAACGTCTTCCCCAAGACGGCCGTATCAAAAAGGTTGTCAAGGGACGCAAAATCGACTTCCGTGTCTCTATTCTGCCAGTTATTTGGGGCGAAAAAGTCGTTATGAGAATTTTGGACCAAAGCTCGCTCAGGGTTAACCTTGAAGACTTGGGCTTTGAACCTCAAACTTTGGCAAAGTTTAAAACAGGCATAGCCTCGCCCTACGGAATTATACTGGTTACAGGTCCCACCGGCTCAGGCAAAACCACTACGCTTTATTCGGCTCTGACGACAGTCAGCCATCCGAAAGTTAACGTCATGACTGCTGAAGACCCTGTCGAATACATGCTTTCAGGTGTCAATCAGGTACAGTGCCGCCCGGAAATAGGGCTTACTTTCGCCGCAGCCCTGAGATCCTTTTTGAGACAAGACCCTGACGTAATCATGGTTGGCGAAATTCGTGACTTTGAAACAGCCGAAATCGCTATCAAAGCTTCCATGACGGGTCACCTTGTCCTCTCAACTCTTCACACAAACGACGCGCCCGGAACAATCGGCCGTATCGTCAACATGGGCATAGAACCCTTCATGGTTACAACGTCCGTTTTGTTGGTTCAGGCTCAAAGACTTGTCAGAAAAGTATGCAAAGACTGCAAAATGGAAATCAAACCCAAGCCCGAGCAAATCAGCCAATTCGGAATAACTCCCGAACTTTTGCGACGCTTGGATCTGCCACATATCAACGAACGAAACCTCATGTTCTATAACGGACGCGGTTGCGAAACATGCGGTCAGTCAAAATCAAAAGGCAGAATCGGTATCTATGAAGTCATGCTCATGTCAGAACGCCTGAGAGATATTATTCTGAACGGCGGCTCTACTGACGATATCAGAAGACAAGCTGTTGAAGAAGGCATGCTCTCACTTAGAGAATCCGCTCTTAGAAAAGCTCTTCTCGGAATAACCTCACTTGAAGAAGTTGTAAGAGCCACAATGGGCGACCACTAACAAAAACTAGTGGACAGGGATTAGCGGAAATGAAACATAAAATTAATTTTCACTCTCTGTCCACTCTCCACCAGCCACTACCCACTGTTTATTACAATCTGTGTTCATCTGTGGATAAAAAAAATTTTAGTTGCTGCTGACTATAGCAAATTAGAAGGAGACATGACTGATGTTCGTTCTTAATGACCTTTTGAACTTGGTTATAGAAAACGGGGCTTCCGACCTTCATCTCACAGTTGGAACTCCTCCTGTTATACGTGTTGACGGAGAGCTTATTCCTACTGACTTGGACGTGCTCACGCCGATGGACACCCGTTCACTTATATACAACATGCTAACTGCTGAGCAGCAAAAGGAATTTGAAGAAAATTTTGAGCTGGACTTGTCTTATTCCGTACACGGCTTCGGTCGTTTCCGTGTCAACGTCTTTAAACAGCGTGGCTGTGTCGCGGCAGCATTCAGAATTATTCCTACCAAGATCCCCACTCTTGAAGAACTGCGCCTGCCTGAAAAACTCAGAGACTTCACAAAGCTCCGCAAAGGTTTGGTTCTCTTCACGGGACCTACCGGTTCGGGCAAATCGACTTCCCTCGCCTGCCTAATCAATATCATCAACGAAACCAGACGTTGCCATATAATCACAATTGAAGACCCTATCGAATATTTGCACTATCATAAACGCGCAATAGTCAACCAGCGCGAACTCCACATAGACACAAAGTCTTTCGGAGAAGCATTAAGACGCGTACTCAGAGAAGACCCTGACGTCATACTCGTAGGCGAAATGAGAGACTTGGAAACAGTTTCCGCAGCCTGTACAATGGCTGAAACAGGTCACCTTGTCTTCGGAACTCTTCACACCACAGACGCGGCTCAAACCATAAACCGTATCATAGACATGTTCCCGCCCCACCAGCAAGGACAAATCAGATCACAGCTTTCCTTCGTTTTGAGAGCAGTAGTAGCTCAGCAGCTTTTGCCTATGGCAAGCGGCAAAGGCAGAATAGTCTGCAACGAGATACTGGTAGACAACCCTGCCGTTGCAAACTGCATCAGAGAACAAAAAATCTCCGGTCTTTATACTGTTATGCAAACAGGCGGCGAGGAAGGCATGATGACATTCGAAATGTCGCTCAGAGACCTTTATCTTAGAGGCGACATCACGCTTGAAGAAGCCATGCTGCACACAATACATCCCAAAGAACTGGAACGCATGCTCAGCAGCTCCTAAAAACAGTGAGTAAAGCTAAATAATTTACTTAAGTTGCCGATAAAGAAAAAGCTGTACATAAATAGCAGGAATAATTGACATTATTCTTATTTTTTGTCATAATATAGTTGACGGTAGTATTTTTATAATTATTTTATTATCGTCACAAGTTTTATGAGTCCTAATTTATTTTAAATTCATAAGGAGATTTATTATGAAACGTGGTTTCTCACTTGTCGAACTTATGATCGTTATCGCGATCATCGGTATCCTCGCAACCATGGCAGTTCCCAGCTTCAAAAAAGCTAGAGACAGCGCCAGAGAAAAAACCTGCTACTCCAACATCAGCGTTATCCAGGGTGCAGTAGAAATGTACAACATGGACAAAAGAGACCAAATGGAAACCCTCGATCTTGATGTACTAGCAGATTCAACAAATGCGTATCTTAAAAGCAAACCTCAGTGTCCTGTAGCAGGTGGTGAGTACTCCAACTTGGAAGAGCTTTCAAAAAATAATGGCGTGATAACCTGCTCCTATCACGGAACAATTTCATATGATGAAAGCACCGATCAAAAATATAAAGCAGCTGGCTCACTACATCGGTAATTCCTAGCAGCTATCTTTATAATCTAGACTTAATCAGAAGGAAGCCGTTTCTTAACGGCTTCTTTTCTTGTAACTCTTAACCCCCCAACAAATCGACACTTTTAAGAAATAGCACCGCATTTATTCATTATAGTAAAAACATATACAGGATTCTCATAATTGCCGACTAAAACAGCGGTTTTGTATAAAAAGCAATCTAAAATTGCAGCCTTAGCACTGCTTATTTCTATAATACTTCAACTTAGCCTGTTGCTTTTTCACATGAGCAACAAGCTGGCCTATGGACAAGATGAAGTTCTATCCTATGGACTTGCAAACAGCACCAAAGGTTCTTATTTATATCCCCAACCTTGGGAAAGCAAGGCAAACGATGTGCCGTTCAAAGGTTGGATACCAGGCACAACCTTCGCAGAATATCTTACGGTTCAAGAAGGGGAACAATTCGCCTACAAGCACGTCTGGCAAAATCAGGAAGCAGACACTCATCCTCCGCTATACTATCTGATTTTACATACAATTTGCTCATTCTTTCCCGAAACATTCAGCAAATGGCAAGGCTTTTTAATCAATATAGTCTGCTTTGTTTTGACGCAAATTTTGCTTTTTTTGATAGGTAAAAAAACATTAAACTCAGACTTACAAGCCCTGTTACTATGTGCTTTTTATGGCTTCGGCATGTCAGCTATAAACAATTTCATCTGCATACGCATGTATGCCTTATTCACTGTCATTGCCTTAGGCTTTTTGCTGGCAGTTTTAAAATTAGCTGATAAACAAGCGTCTGAGAACAAATGTCTATTTGCTATAAGCCTGCTTATATTTCTGGGCTGCATGACCCAGTATCACTTTTATGTTTATGCCTTCTTTGTTATCTTGGTCAAATTTTTAATTATGCTTTATGACAAACAATACAAATCTGCAGGCAAAGTGGCAGCTGCAGCATTGATACCAGTTATTCTCGCCATAGCAATTTATCCCGCGATTATAACCCATATGCAGACTTCACCAAGAGCCATTGAAGCATTCGGCGGGGTCAAGCACGAAGATGCTTTACTGAAATTTTGCTGGGTCTTTAGCTATGCAATGAACTACATTCTTGGCATAAATTTTCAATCAGCACAAGAAGCTTTAACTTATCTATATGCTGCCATAAAAACTTTCAAGGAGTTTTTTTTTCCTGTAACCTCGATTTTCATTCTATTGTGCTGCCTTAAAAACTTCAGAGAAAAAATATCCGCAAGGGTAAAAGATTTTATAGATTCTCACCAAATTTATTTAAGAGAGCTTTGTATTGTTTTCACTCCAGCTATTTTGTTTTGCATAATAATCCCTGGAACTATCCGAAGGAGCTTTTTCACTTTATATGCCAGATTTTTCTTTTTCTTGATGCCGATATTTTGCCTTGCGCTATTTTTAGTTTTTAGGTTTTTCTTAGGCAAATTCTCATCAAAAGAAATTTTCATAAATACGGCACTTTTAATCGTTATAAGTATCTCATGCCTTTATTCACACTTCAATGATTTGAAAAACTTTACACTTCCTTTGCCAAAGCCGCTTTCAATGGAACATTATTCAGAGCTTGTCAACAATCAGTCTGTATTTTGGATATATAGTTTTCCTCAATATATTCATCAAATAGCGCCTCTTTTCAAAGAAAGCAAAAGGGTGTATCCAACAACAGTCAAAAACTTTGATACCGTGCTGAAGAGTGAGTTAAAAACCACATCTCCGATGACAGAAAAACACCTTTTATTCCTGCCTGTTCCTTTAAGGAAAAATAAAGAAGTAAAAAACATCATAAAATCTCATGGCAGAGATATAAAATATATAGGCACCTGTTTTGTATGTTATTCATATAATATATATGAAATTATTTAACTATTCTCTTAATAGACTTTGAAAAATAAAACAGCTACTGTCTTGCCAGAAAAAACACAGCTGCCAAAAGCTGATATCTTCTTTATCTTGTTGCTCTCATTGCAAATTTGCCTCCTGATTTCTTATATGAATAAAAAAACGGGCTGGTTTATAGATGAAATTTTTTCCTACGGACTTTCAAACTGCAGCAATGGAGGTGTTTTATATCCTGAAGGCACATGGAATGACGATATAAATGACAGAATATTTAATAAATGGATATCAGGGAGGACTTTTGCTAAATATATCACAGTCCAAGAAGGAGAAAAATTTGCTTACAAGCATGTCTGGCAAAACCAAGAGAAAGACAACCATCCGCCTCTTTATTATCTGATTTTACACACAATTTGCTCATTCTTTCCCGAAGCATTCAGCAAATGGCAAGGATTTTCAATCAATATAGTCTGCTTTATTTTTACACAAATTCTGCTCTTTGCAATAGGCAAAAGAATCTTAAAATCAGATATCCAAGCTTTATTGCTATGCGCTTTTTACGGTTTTGGCATATCTGCTATAAACAACTTTGTTTATATACGCATGTATGCCTTGTTTACAGTTCTTAGCTTGGGACTTTTGCTAGCAGTTTTAAAATTAGGTGATAAAACTACTTCTGAAAATAAATGTCTTTTTGCTATAAGCCTGCTTATCTTTCTGGGATGCATGACACACTATCATTTTTACGTCTACGCTTTCTTCCTTATCTTGGTTAAGCTTTTAATTTTTCTTTACGACAAGCAATACAAATCAGCAGGCAAATTGGCGACTGCAGCATTAATACCTGTTATTCTCGCCATAACAATTTATCCTGCAATAATAACTCACATGCAAACCTCTCCCAGAGCCAGAGAAGCATTCGGAGGAGTTAAGCACGAAGACTCTTTATGGAAATTTTGCTGGGTCTTTATGTTTGCCATCAACTATATAACCGGTCTAAGTTTTGAACTCTCAGAAACCTTGGCAACAGCCCTCTATACTTTCATAGATGTATCAGCAAACCTTTTTCCTCTCTTATTATTAATCGGAGCAATATTTTGCGTTAAACAAGAAAATAAAAGCAAAGCCATTAAAACACTCTCTCATTTTAAAACTGTTTTGCCAAAAGATGAGTTCAAAGATAAACTCTTAATTTTTATACCCGTGCTGCTCTTTTGGATAACAATCGCACCTACCTTAAAAAAAGAATTCTACTTATTTATAGCAAGATATTTCTTTTTTTTAATGCCAATATTTTCCTTGGCAATCTTTTTAGCTTTGAGGAGTATTTTATCTAAAATTTTCAAAAAAACTGCTTATCTAAACTCCTTCTTGGGACTTATCATTACAATAGCCTGTCTATTCTCCAATGTTAATGATACCAAGAACTTCACACTTCCTGTGGATGATTGTTTCACAGCCAAAACCTATTCAAATCTTGTACAAAACAAATCTATTTTCTGGATGACTCCAGGAGAAGGAGAATTGCATGCGATGGCTCCGCTTTTTATGTGTACGAAACAAATATTTCCTTCCCGATTGGAAAACTTGGATAAAATTTCTCAGGCAATAAAAACTTTGCCTAAAACTGAAGAAATCCTTCTATTTATACCTGAATTTTTAAAGAAGGACACAGAAGTATTACAAGAAGTTACAACTACAGGCAGCGATATCGTTTATCTGGGCAGATGCTTCTCATGGCTCTATTATAATGTTTACACATTTAATACCGAAATGTTAGACTGAAAGCCTCAGACAACTCAAATATGATCTAAACTATAACTGTTTCTTTAAGCCTAACTGTCTTATTGCAAAAGATATGAATAATTTAAAACCCAAAACGCTATTCATCTTTTTTTTTATGCTCCTTTTCCTGCAACTTGCTCTCTTGCTTTTTTATATGTACAACAAAGCCTCTTACACACCAGACGAAATCTTGTCTTATGGTCTTTCAAATAGCACTAAAAGTCTCTTCCTATATCCACATCCATGGAAAAGAAACCAAAAGTCCACAAACTTTAATGACTGGATACCTGGTAGAACTATCGAAGAATATGTTACCGTCCAAGAAAATGAAAGATTTTCATACAAGAATACTTGGCAAAACCAAGAGCAAGACACCCATCCCCCTCTTTATTATCTGATTTTGCATACAATTTGCTCATTCTTTCCCGAAACATTCAGCAAATGGCAAGGATTTTCAATTAATATACTTTGCTTTGTTTTGACGCAAATTTTGCTCTTTACGATAGGCTAAAGAATTCTCAAATCCGATATGCAGGCTCTGCTGCTACAAACTTTTTACGGTTTCGGCATGTCGGCTATAAACAACTTTGTTTACACACGCATGTATGCTTTATTCACAGTCTTTGCTTTGGGACTTTTGTTGGCAATTTTAAAATTAGATGATAAACAAGCCTATGAAAACAAATACCTTTTTGCTATAAGCTCTCTTATATTTCTCGGCTGCATGACTCACTACCATTTCTACGTTTACGCATGTTTTCTTATCCTAATTAAACTTTTAATTATGCTTTACGACAAGCAATATAAATCAGCAGGCAAATTGGCAGTTACCGCATTGTTGCCTGTTATTTTAGCAATAGCCGTTTATCCCGCAATAATAACTCACATGCAGACTTCACCAAGATCTGCCGAAGCGTTCGGCGGACTTCAACATGAAGACCCTTTATTAAAACTTTGTTGGATATTCATGTATGCTGCCAATTATATAATCGGATTGAACATTGAACTTTCAGAAAGATTAGCTGCTGATCTTTACGCCTTTATAAATATTACAGCAAAGCTTTTCCTCCCACTATTATTAGTGTTGCCTACTTTGCTTTTCTTCAAAAAAAAGAACAGGACTGAAGATACTCAAAAACCTTCTCGCATCAAAATCTTTTTACAAAAACATGATTTCAAAAACATATTTCTGATTTTTCTTCCTGCCTTGCTTTTTTGTATAGTGATTGCACCTACTGTCGCTAAATTTTTCATACGCTTTTTCGCAAGATTTTTCTTTTTTTTAATGCCTATATTCTGTTTAGGCATATTGCTGTTTTTGCGAGCTCTCTTTAGCAAAGTCTTATCAAAAACTTTTCATGTCAACCTGCTTTTAGCTATCACCATAGCCACATTCTGCCTATTTTCCCATCTCAATGACACTGAAAACTTCACATTACAAATTCCAGGGCATATGACAGAAAAAACATATTTAGAAAAAGTAGAAAACAAAGCCATTTTTTGGCTAACTCCCGGACATGGAGCTTTGCATGCTATGGCACCGCTTTTTATGCATGCAAAACAGGTTTTTCCTTCCAGATTGGAAAACTTGAATAAAATTTCTCAAGAAATAAGAACTATGTCTAAAACTGAAGAAATCCTTTTATTTGTGCCAACAACTCTAAAAAAGGATGAGAAAATATTACAAGCACTCATAGATGCCGACATAGAGAACATTACCCACCATGGCAAATACTTCTCATGGCTTTATTACAATGTTTATTCTCTCTCTAAAAGCAGCAAAGAGTGAGATTGCATTTGCGAATAAATACTAGTTTTCTTCCGCTATTCTCTTAATATACTTGCCGTAGTCTGACTTCATTAGAGGCTTTGCAAGATCAATAAGAGCTTCTCTTGATATAAAGCCTTTTCTATAGGCTATTTCCTCTATGCAAGACACATACAGCCCTGTTCGTTTTTGCATTGTTTGAAAAAATTGAGTTCAAGTTTGATATAATAGAAACGATCGCAAAAAAACTGCTTATAGAAAGTATGGGGACAGCTATGTCTGAGGATAAATTACAGGTTATACTGGAAAATAGGAAAATTCAGGACATGGTATATACTATCAGAGGTAAACAAGTCATGATAGACAGCGATCTTGCCATGCTATATCAAGTTCAAACCAAGGTTTTTAATCAAGCCGTTAAAAGAAATATAGAAAGATTTCCTGAACGATTCAGATTCCAATTGTCTGAGAAGGAATATGAAGAATTGAGGTCACGATTTGTGACCTCAAGCGGAAAAAATAAACATGGCGGACGAAGATACATGCCCTATGTCTTTACAGAACAAGGAATTGCAATGCTTTCTTCTGTACTTAGAAGTGAGGTAGCTGTCGAAATAAGTATTAGAATTATGGATAGCTTTATCGAAATGAGAAAGTTTCTCATTTCAAATCAGCAGCTTTTCTCAAGATTAGACAGGATAGAAGTAAAACAAATCGAAACAGATAAAAAATTAGAGAAAGTTTTTAATTACTTAGCAAACAATACAGAAATAAAACAGCATATTTTCTTTGATGGACAGATTTACGATGCTTTCAGCTTTATTGTTGATTTAATCAAAAAAGCCAAAAATAATCTTACATTGATAGATAATTATATAGACACAAACACATTAAACCTGTTATGCAAGAAAAACAAAGGAGTTTTGGTCCTTATTACAGGCTCAGGAAATGGAAATTTAACAAGTAAAGATATCTCTAAATTCAACGCCCAGTATCAAGGCTTAATTGTTAAAAATAGGAATGATTTCCATGATCGCTTTTTGATTATTGATAATAAAGAAGTTTATCATATAGGTGCTTCAATCAAAGATGCAGGAAAAAAGAGTTTTGGAATTACAAAGATAGAAGAGCAGCAAGTAATTAACAGTATAATAGATAAAATAAAGTAGAAGCAAATTATGCGAAATAAACTTGAATAACTTGGCAGTGCTGGAATTTTGAAGGCAGCACTAGATTTCTTCCGCTATTCGCTTAATATATTTGCCGTAGTCTGACTTCATAAGAGGCTTTGCAAGGTCAAGAAGCGCTTCCTTTGATATAAAGCCTTTTCTATATGCGATTTCCTCTATGCAAGACACATACAGCCCTGTTCGTTTTTGCATTGTTTGAACAAAATTTGAGGCTTCAAGAAGTCCGTCATGTGTACCGGTATCCAGCCAAGCCATTCCGCGCCCGAACAGCTCAACTTTTAAAAGACCTCTATTGAGATACTCATTATTAACAGATGTGATTTCGAGTTCACCTCGTTCTGATGGCTTTAGGTTCTTGGCAATTTCTATTACGTTGTTATCATAAAAATACAATCCAGGTATAGCATAGTTAGACTTAGGCTTTGCAGGCTTTTCTTCTAATGAAACGGCAAGCATATTTTTATCAAACTCCACAACTCCAAATTCTTCAGGGTTGCTAACATAATACCCAAATATATGGGCACCATTTTCAAACTCTGCAGTTTTCTCAAGCACCCCTGAAAAACCTCTGCCGTAAAACACATTATCGCCCAAAACTAAACATACTTTATCTTTCCCGATAAAATCCTCACCTATAATAAAAGCCTCTGCTATGCCTTTGGGTTTATTCTGTACAGCATAATTTATATTTAATCCAAGGTTTGTGCCGTCATCCAATAGATTTTTGTAGAGCCCTATATCGTCAGGCGTTGATATGATAAGTATATCCCTGATGCCTGTAAGCAACAAAGTTGACAACGGATAGTATATCATCGGCTTGTCATATATAGGAATTATCTGTTTTGATATCGCTTTAGTAATGGGATAGAGTCTTGTTCCTGCCCCTCCAGCAAGTATTATGCCTTTCATAATGTTAAATATCCTCTCTGCCGATTACAGACTCGTTATTTTAGTCATCAAATCCTTGTTTATCCGCCACTATAAAAATAGGCCTTTTTTTGGTTTCATCCAAATTGCGCCATAAATACTCGCCAATTACACCCAGCATTGTCATTTGAACCCCGGAAACCAACAAAAACAAGATCACCAAGGTTGCCCATCCATCCACATTAATTCCTACAACCAACTTTTGATAAACAACAAAAATCGCATACAAAAAACCTGCAAATGCCAAACAAATACCTGCAGCTGACATAGTCCTTATCGGAACATATGAAAAGGACATAAAGGAATCGACAAAAAGTTTGATTTTTTTAGACAAAGTCCATTTAGACTTGCCCTTAGCTCTCTTTCGCCGCACATAAAATATTTTATCTGTCTTAAATCCGCACCATAAGACTTGTCCACCTATAGAGGAATTTTTTTCTTTCATATTTTTCAGTATCTCGATGACTTTCCTGTCTATAAGAAAACAGTCAAAGCCTCCATAGGGCATTTCTTTCAGTGCAAACCTGCGCATTAGTCTGTAATATGAATTGGAAAAACACTTGGTTATAAATCCGTCTTCCCGATCTTTTCTGACAGCCAAGACCACATCGTTGCCCTGAATATATTTTTCATACATTTGCAATATGATTTCTGGCGGATCTTGTAAATCAGCCATGATAATTACAGCCGCATCTCCAGTGCAATGTGAAAGGCCTGCCAAAATAGCTGTGTGAGCACCAAAATTTCTGGATAGCCTCATAATCTTGAAATGCTTATCTTTTGCCTGGAGCTCTTTCATTTTGTCATATGAGCTGTCCAAAGAGCCATCATCAACCAACACTATTTCATACTCAAATTCATTCTCGCTTTTCTTCAGTGTTTCTGTTAATTCTGAATACAAATCGTCTATATTCATTTCGTTGAAATATATTGGAACTATGATTGATAGTTTTTTCATAATGTCAACATTGCCTCAAATCTAGATTGTTTTTTACCCAGTTGGCTGTTTTTAAAATTTTATCTTTAAAATTATTGTCTATTCTAAAATCTGTATCTCTATAAATCTTTTCAGTATCCAGTTTATCATAATCTACTATGTAATCATCCCTATAAATGCCGTAATTTAACTTAGACTGCGAGTTCAGCGTATTTTTAACATTATCTATTATGCAACCGAACGGCTTAACCTTTCTGCTGCCAACATAATAGGAAACATAAGGCAAGCCTTGTTCCATAATTTTTATTAATCCATTAGCGGCATCGTCAACATAGCACCAATCATACAAAGTATTTCTGTCTATTAAGTCTACAGCTTCATTTTTAAGCATCTTGGCTATAATCTGGCTTGATGATTTAAACGAAATATCTCCAGGACCGTATACATGTGAAAATACCGCACTGTTGAATAAAATATTGTTTTCAAAAGCTATGTTTTTGCCCACAAGTTCGCAACTGTGCTTAATGCTTCCGTACAAAGAGTCCACTATATCCTGATAACCAGAAATATGTTTTTTTGCTTTTCTCTCGGAGCTTACAAAAAGTATTTTCTTAGGTTTCACTTTAACAATAGCATTCATAAATTCGTAAAATATTTCAAAATTTTTGATTTGCAAATCGTTGTTTTTTACGTTCTTGGTCTCAACTCCTCCAAGCCATGATAAATAACAAACAGAGTCTATATAGATATCTGGAAGAAATTTGTCCATATTTCGATAGTCATGCATATCAAGCTCAACAATTTCCAAGTTAGCATGCTTAAATAGCTCCGAGAGAGTTTCTCTGTCTCTTGCCATGGCATAGACTTTATTGCCTGCAACCAAAGCGGCTTTTGTAAGGGCTTTTCCAATAAAACCGCCAGCTCCTAAAATCACAACGGTTTTCATACTTTATCTCCAAAAACGCATTATTATTGAATAAGCTTACAAGTTAATACGTGAACATGATTTAATTGATTAAATCTTTACTCTGGCTTTTTATATCTTCATGGTCTATAACTTCATATTTTTTGTCAAGAAATCACATAAGACAAGCTGGTTTTTGCTCATGAAACCTTTAAAGCTTAGAACTTTATTCCGTACACCAAATACTCGCTACAGCTCAGCAACTACAAAAAGTGAAAGACCTTTGAGTCTTATTCCAAAGGCACTTAGAGTACGGCAAATGCAAAAATCAAAATTAAGAATATTTCTAACCAAAGTAGTTATAATCGATTTTTCAGCATACTTCCATTCGTTCACTTTTGGCGGTCTATTTAATGTTGCAATCCTTATAGGAAGAAGAGAAGCATAAAAATATGAAGCTTCTTGAACCTTAAAACCGCTGTGCTTAAACAAGTTTAAAATTTGTGACAAAGAGTATCTTCGAAAGTGCTTTGCAGCACGATCATGCTTCGAAAAAATCCTGTTAAAAGCAGGAACAGTCAGTACAAGTTTTCCTTGAGGAGACAATCTGCTCTTTATATCTCGCAAATATCCAAAATCGTCTTCTATATGCTCAAGAACATCTAACATAAAAATAGCATCAAACTTTCCTTCAGGCAGATCAACAAGATCTGAAACAAAGCTGATATTTCCTTCGTTGAAGTTTTCTTTAAAATTGATATCAAGTCCCCAGATTTTCTCTATTTCAGAAATAGAAGATACAAGACGTGTATCAAAATAGCCGTCACCGCAGCCAATATCCAAAACAGTCCCTTTGATGTTCAGAGCTTCAACCAGTTTTAGCAGAGAGTCCGCTCTGGAAAGCTCCCAAGGATGACGATGGGGGTTGGAAGAAACATCTCTCAGATCCATAAAAGCACCTTCTTACTTGAAATATTAATTCTATCTAAAGTGGAGTGTCAAGTGAAGAACACCAAAACCGATGAGAAGAATCATCTAAAAAAACAATTCAAAGGAAAAATAAACCCGCAAAAATAGGCGGTGCCGTGAAAAGAGCATAAACTAAACGCCGAGAATAAGAAGTATCGGAAAAAGCCAGCAAAGCAAAGTAACAAAATCCAGGCACAACCAGAAAAGCTGGCATGGCGAAAGCCGTTAAAAGTGCTCCTGAGAAAGCTTGCAAAACATTTTTGCGTCCATTAAATGCAAAAGCGGCAAAAAGACTAAGCAAAGAACAAACCACTACTGACAAAGTTTTCAGAAGATTTTCCAAAGTCCCCTGCCCCAGCATTGATGCAGCTAAAGAAGCAAAAGAAGTCAGACTCTTCATAAATTCAACTTTTAAATTTGGAAAAATCATAAAATAACCATGAAAAATTAACACTGCAACAAGAAGTAAAACAAAGGGACGAGAGAAATTCTCTTTGAAAACTTGAGGAAACTTTTTCAAGAAAATCTCTTTAATAGGAAGTTTTTTAAAGACTTCAAAAAGCAAAGGCAAAGACATTAAAATAGCCGAAACTACCCAAATAGCCGCGAAGTCTTTGTTATCAGGCAATTTAAAGAAAATACCTGAAGAAAGCATAGCATCTATCATGCCCGGTTTTAAAATCTCATAAACTGTCAAAACTGAGATTCTAATAAAAGCCGCCAAACAAACAAACTTCACCATCAGCCAAGAAACATCTAAAAAGCGGCCTTCATCACACTTCAAAATTGCTTCAGGCTCCTCAAAAAAATCCAACAGCATTATTGCTCTAAGTCTCAAAACAGTTGCCAGTAAAAGCGGAGTTAAAGCAAAGCACACAGTTTCCCGATCAAAGGAATTAATAAACAAAAATTGATTCATCATAAAGAGCATAAAAAGCTTTGCCGTAAAAGAAGATTTCTGCATTACTGATTTAGCTGAGTATCTAGCATAAATAGCGGACAAGCTCACAGCTGCATGTATCATACAAACAATCTCTACAGTTCCTCTGGCAAGATGATACAAGATATCCGTCGCAGGCAACTTTAAAAGGAAAGCGGCAATCGCAATCAAAGGCAAATAGACAGCAAAAGCCATTATTGTCCAAAATTTAGTTTTAGAAGCTAAAAAGTCGCCTGGCGCTATAGGCAAAGTCCTCAACAGCCGAATAGATTCGCCCTCCAAACCCACAACGTTCACAAAATATATTGAGCCATAAAATAAGAGCAAGGTCACAAATATATGAGCCAAGGGTCTAACTGAAGCTAAAACAGGCAGAACCTCAAATATCTGGGAGCCTTCGGAAAAGAGATCGCCGACACTAGCCATTATAAAAAGTAAAACTGGCATAACAGTCATGTTAAAGCAGAGATTCAAATTGTTTTTCAAGAAAATAAATTCTTTGCGACAAATAGGATCTTTAAACAAAGAAAAGGCTCTGGAATCTGACTTAAACGTTTCGGGAGCAGAATCTGGCGGCGAAAAATAAGCCGTCATGTCCAAAAGCTTCTTATAAATCCAAGCAAAAGGCAAGAATAATAGCAGCGAGAAAAATATGAACTTTAGAAGATCAAAACCGGCCTTTCCTTTTATAAGCAAGGTCCCCGCAAAGAAAAAAGGTTTAAGAAAGATTTCAAGAAGAGCTACTCCCCAAAAAGAAGAAAAAGCCGAGAAAAAAGGCTCAGCGGAAAAAACTCTCCATAAAAGAATTGTTTGTCCGGGATTATTAACAGACAAATAAACAGCTGCTGCCAGAAAGAAAAATAGAAGCAGAGTTATCAAAGTCACAAAAAGCGAAAGCTTGCCTTCAATGGCCGATTTCTTGACAAAAAGCCTCAAAACAACCACGACAATATTAGTCAAAATCGAGCAAAAGAAGAGAATACAAAAGAGAATAGCCAAGGAAACAAACAATGACTCGAAAGTCATCTTGCTCAGAACACCCAGAAATAAAACAGGAATAGCCGCTAAAATATTGAATGGAGCAGTCAGAGTCTGTTCAAAAATCTTAAAAAACGGCAAAACCCAAGACTTGAGAGGCAGAGGCAAATAGAAATCTATATCATCCGAAATCTGCAAATTTAGACTCTCGCCGCTCATCAACTGCATTAAAAAGCAGATACAAAGCAATAGAAGAAGAATTATAGATACAACACCTGCAGGCAAAGCCGTAAGTGCTGTTGATGCGAGAAAAGCAAGGAGCGTTTTTTTAAAGCCAGTCCATAAGACAATGAAAGTTGCCGCAATAAATAAAAATACCGTCAGAGAAAAAAAAGGACGAGCTTTGATTCTATTAATAACCCGAATCAGCTTCAATTTGCTTAGCAAATAAAACTGCATGAGGCCTGATTCAGGCATAAGCGTCTATATTTTGCCCTAATTCCGACAAGTTTTGAGCTTGAAGTTTCTCTGTTACGGCAACCTTCACCATTTTCTTAGCCAAATCTGTTTGGGAGTCCACAGCTTTTTCCAAGAGCTGCGTTAAAGCTCTGGATGATGTGGAAACTTGATTTACCGATGACATAAAAATCAACTCCTTACTAGTAGTCTGTAACATCTAAAACTTTTTTCTATCCACAGATGACACAGATGACACAGATTTTTATTTGATAATAAATTTGCAATGTTTTCTCTTGATTTATTCCATATAAGTATTATCAGGTTTTTTTTGAAATATGTGAGCTTCAGCTATTTATCAGCATCTTAAAGCAGTTGTTGGCTGTGTAATATTGAGCTGCTAAACAATTTTACTACTCCCTACGCCCTACCCCCTACTCCCTATAGTGCGGCTGTTGCATCACATAAGCATCGTTATTTCTTGAGTCGGTTGTCCTTTGAATACGCAACTTTTAGATGTCGAACTAGTGCATTGTACAATAAATTGAGTAAATGCGTAAGAGGCAATTTTTTAGACCGCGAGACTCAACCTTTGAGGAGCAGCTGTTTTTAATGACGAAGAGCAATTTGCCGCAGCATTCTCCCAAGCATCGCGCATATCCTTTATCATAGGCTTAATAAGCAAAACAGGCTCCAAATCTTTATTCATATTGGCATTGGCAAGTTGTTCTATGAAGTATATGTATATAGACTCTAGAGAGTCAGCTATTTCTCCGCCTTTTTCCTTATTAAGAGATGCCAGCAACTCCGAAAAAATAGCCTGAACCCGGTTTAAATTATTGCTGATTTTCTCAATATTCTTTTCTTCGAAAGCTGTTTCAGCAAAGCCCAAGAACTTAAGAGCACCATCAAACATCATAACTATAAGAGTTTCTTGGGAAGCGGTCTCTATTTGAGTTTTCTTGTAAGCGGCTCCGCGGGAACCCTGTATATATTTCAAAGCGTCAGGCATATCTCTCTCCATTCGGTTTTATTAAAGAAAGCAAGTTTGCGTCTTCTTGTAAAAGATCATTCCCTTTAGTCCAGATTATTCTTCCCATCTTCAGAGGCTTACCTCTCGCATAAAATCAGCAGCTTCTTTCAAAATTTCCGGAAACTCATATTCCAGTATATCCGCAGCATTGACCCAATCAGAAGCCGCCTGAGCCTTCTCTAAAGCCGCGGTTCGTTCCTGCAGACTGTCCATAAGATTATATAGCCTTGTTCCCAGCGAAGTTTCAGAAAGTTTAGCCGCAAAAACGCCAGGCGCTTTTACAAGCATCAGATTAAGCCACTCAAGACCTTCAAGCAGCATGAGAAAATCGCTCATAGCCGATTTTTCATCGCCTAGCCTATAAGAAGCTGCTGCTGACTTGGCAGCTTCTGTCACAGCTGCCAGATTTTTTTCCGCTTCACTGAAACCTTCTTTTAATATTTCTTCAAGTTGGGACAATATTTTTACGTCTCCTTGGTTATTTTGCATATTAAATAGATGTGTCGGCTTTGTTATATATTTTTGTAATCATTATTTGCCACTCATAAGAGAAGCCAACTGACCTGAGATATAATTAGCTTGAGACTGATAACTGTTTAAAGTTTGTTCAAGAGCAGAAAATCTTTGTATAAGCGAATTTCTCTCTGAATAGAGACGGGCTTCTTGCTCCGCTATACGCTTGTTAAGCAAGGCAATCTGTCTATCCATGGAGCTGTCTGTTTTCAGATCGGCTCTTCCTATACGCCCTGTAAACAAACCGCCAGTTTTAGTCTGCTCTCTTAAAAAATCTCTAAGTTCTGTGCCAATTCCCTTTACACCAGTCTTAGAGCCATCTGAATTAAAGAGTGCCGCAACCTCATCAGAATGGTTTGCCAAAGCATCATTCAGCTTATTTTCATCGACTATTTTCAATGTACCCACAAGAGTTTCTTTGTAGTTTGCTCCTGTAACTCCTGTAGAAATGCCTATATCTTCAAGGCTCCGTATTTTGGCCTCAGCATCAGGCATAATTCTGGACATTATAGTTCGCATTTGATTTCGAATAGCCATCAAAGAGTTGTCACCGGCAAGCAAACCTTTTTTGTAGGCCTTTTCATAGGTCTCAAGTTCGGATTTGCTAAGAGCCGATTTCTCCTCATCTGTAAGACCATCAAGTTCTTTATTACGTTCTTCCGTAAGTTTGGTGTAGATAGTCTCGGAAACTTCGTTGTACAGCTTTATAAATTCATCTATTGCTGCCTTTGCGTTATCTGTATCGGTTTTTATCGTGATTGTCTCGCCTGCACCTTGTGTAACTCCATAAAGATTGAAGGTAACTCCTTCAATCGCTCCATCAATGCTGTTTGATTGTGAAACTTGCTCTTCGCCGCCATAAAGACCGCTTATAGAATAAATTGCGTTTTGTCCTATCTCTTGTTTTGCATCAGCCAATCCCATTACCGACAAGAAATTGCTGGTATCGTCTGCTTTGCCTATGGCAATAGAGCGATTGCCTGTTTCTGAAGAATGCAAAACAAACTTGCCTGAGGATGGACTGTATTGCGCTATAACACCCGCTTCAGGAGAGTCATTAATCATTTTTATCAAACTGTCCATACTTACTTTCGAAGTGTCGGCTATTTCAAAGGTTTTACCGTTTATACTGAAAGTTCCTGCCGTTATCTCTCGAGCAAAGCCAGCGTTGGAAAGCGCCACATCTGACTTTATTTCTGAAATAGGTCTGGAACTGGTAAACTTCGCTGTCCCAGGAATCTGCTCAGAAGCAATCATGGCAATCTGATGCAGGAAATTGCTGGTATCAGCTGAAGAACCTATTCCTATGGGAGCATCTGTGCCGTCTTTTCTTTCAAAGATAACTTTATCTGCTGCAGAATCATAATAAGCTTCTATATCTGTCATGGAAGTTATGCGTTTGAGAACATCCTGAAGCGTATCTTTGCCGGCATCAACTTGGATGCGTACACCGTCCAGAGTGAAAACTCCGCCAGTAACATTGCCCTTGAAAGTCTCTTGAGAGAGCACTTTTCCGCCGTCAAAAACTGAAGTTGCTGTGCCTGAAGCATCCGTATCAAAAAGTTTGGAGATTATATTGCCACTTCCTCCATCTCTTAAAGAGAATTGAATATCTTGAGCCGTATTCAGAGAAGCAAGTTTCAAAGTTCCTGTTCCTTCATCAAATCTGAACTCTATAGGTTGAGAGGCAGGATCCCCAGCAAGACCCGCGTCACGAAGTTTGGCATTAAGCTTGTCCGCAAGGTCTCTGAGATTTGTAGAGGGATCTATGCCATTTAATTGAATATTTGCGGTCTGGCTTCCAACTGTAACCCTGAAGCTCACATTATTGCCAAGAACAACACCTAAACCCTCCAAAGTAGCATCTCCGCCAGCTGACAAAGTTTTGTCTGAAACAGTTGCAATATTTGATCTGTCCAGAGTAACTGAACCGCCAAACATGTTTTGCATAAGCGATGAATTGCCTGTATTCTTGTCTTGAATCTTTATAAGATCATCAGGATTGTTCAGAGTAAATTTGAGCTTTTGACTTTTCTCGTCATAATTGAGATAAACCTTGCCTCTAAAGTCTTGATTATCTTGAATCGCTTGGTTAACGGAAGAAACAACTGATTTCATATCTGAGTCGGAGTTAATGGAAGGCGATATCTGCATTTCACTGACAGCACCGTTCTTGCTTTGCAAACTAAGCTTCAGATCGGCAGAAGAAATCCCCAAAGAACTGAGCAAAGTCTCAACTCCTCCAACGGCCTTTCCTTTTAAAACGTGCCCTTCTTCTATGGGACCAGCCAAATCGGCAGATGAAGAAACAGAAGTCGAAGTAGCAAGCTGCCTGACTTTAAGGTTATAAGTTCCTGTTTTCGCTGCCGTGGTAACAGTCGCACCCAGCATTTTAGGATCGCTCGACTCAGCTTTTTTGGCAGTAAAAGTGCTGCTGAAAGTTAAATCGGTAGCTTTATTCTGCAATGAATAAAGACTAAGGTTAATTTCCTGAAGCATAGACTGTTGATAAGAAATTCTGTTGCGTTGCCTTTGCAAAGCGTATTTTGAAGAACTGCTCGCAGTTATTATTTTTTCTATAAGCGCATCCGTATCCATTCCAGACGAAAGACCGCTGATATAATTTCTCGAAATCTGATTAATCATCTTTACAAATGCCTCCTAGGACTACACAACATCTGATAAAAGTCGCCTATTTAAATGTAACTCAAGCCAACAATCTATTCATGGTCATCTGATGCTATAACCGCACAGGGTAAGTAATGAGTGACGAGTGGCAAGCTTTAATAAAGTAAAGTGTGCAGTGCAGAATTTTAGAATTAATGTTTTGCCTTTTCCTGTTCCTTCTATTCTGTGTATTGAGTTTTCACTGTCCGCCATCCACTATCCACTAAGCACTGTTTTTCATGCTTCCGCATCAAACAGCATGCCAATATAATCATCTATCTTGGCAAAAATATTGAGAATTTCCTCACTGGGAAACTGTCTGATAAGCTTGTTATTATGTTTGTTGATAACTGAAACTATAGTAGTGTGAGAATGCTCGTGCACAGCAAACTTTAAACCATAATTAAAAATAGAGGCTGTATCATTCAGTTTGTCGAGAACCTCTTGTAAATCATAATCCTCGAACTTTTCGCGTTCTTCCTCAGCTGCCTTCAAATTGTTTTCCAAAGATGGCTTTGCACTCTCCTGCTCTTTCAAGTCAGGCTGAGCAACTTTAGCATCCGACAACTTGGACATGTTGTTGCGCAATTCAGCTAAAGGATTAAATGAAGTGTTTACAGACAGATCATTCATGACATTTCCCTTCTTTCTATAAGCAGGGCAGCAAAGCAATGCGATAGAAAATTCTGCGGCTCATCCGTGAGCCTGAATTTTCTAGAACCTGAACTTCCCTGCGCAGGCTGGAAAGCCAAAAAATTTAAAGACTATTATGGTTTTCTTGTTAATATATCGGCAGAACAGATACTTTAACTTAATTCGATTTCAATCGATTTATAACGATTCTCAGAGATTTTACTAGCATTTAAACAGAAAATAAGCAAAATATATCAAATTTACTGTTTTTTACTTAAAAATATGTTCTTCTATTAAATTCAAAGCGGACAAAACCCCCATTAAGAAGTCTATACCTCCGAAAAATGGGTTTTTGAGAGATTTCTCTAAAAAATCATTAATATCCACGGTGTTATCTTTTTTCATCTTCTGAAAAAACTCTTGATGGATTTCTGACATTTGCCCAGACAAAGCAATAGACAAAAAATATTTGCCGGATTTTTCCGCATACTTAAAAAAAAGTCTTGTCTCCATAGCTATACGTCTTGCCAAGTTAACCAAAGAACTATCAGCATGAGCAAAAGCCTGAGAAGTCAGCAAAAGCCCGGTTAAAACAGATGGGTTCAAAAGATTCAGCAAAGAAGAAGAATCAGAAGACCGATGTTCTTGCCGGTTTTTTGAAAAAGATAAAGCTTCGCAAGCAAATTTCGCCAAAGCTTCAGCTGTTTTTTGTTGAACAGCATTCATATTATTATCCAAAAAACGGCTTATATCTTTTTTAATATGTCCTGGAAAATCTGTCAGTACAAAAGATATAGCACCATCAAACTTTTCCGATGCCGAGAAGTCTATTTTCTGGGTAATTCCCTGAATGGAAACATAATTTTCTATGGAAAGCTCTAAAGATACAAAAGGCTGAGAAGACAAATCAGGCAAAGAGAGAACATTAATTACTCCAGGAGCACATCCATGCTTAGGCATAGCAAGAATAAGAAACTGCCCTTGTGGAGAAACAAACACATTATAATCATTTCCCTTTTTAAAAAGAGAAAAAAACAAAGATTCTGTTCTCTCCTCAAAAAATATCTTGTCTGCCTTTACGGCTTGCATTATGCTCAAGAGTTTTATTAATCTTCAACTTCCTGCGACAATTCATTATCGCTGTTTATTATTTCCACAGATTCTATTATATCTGAATCAATAACTTTATCGTTTGATATAAATTCTTTATCCGATAAATCTGTTTTTTTGTCATCTATATTATTCAAAGAAGGAACTGTTTTCTCAGAATGAACCTTGTTAGATTCAACTTCTTGTCCTGGGAATAGAGGAGGTTCACCTGGCAATTGTCCTGGAACAGACTTATTGTCTGAACCGTAAGTTTTTCCTTCATACATTACCCAACCTGTTTTTTTGCCTTTTTTACCCTTATAAGGCACTACTACCAAACCGCCGTTTTCATTGTAGGCATAAGAACCTGAAAAATGTATTTCTTTTCCTGCTTCAAAAGGAATTGTATCTGAGGCTAAAATCTGGTATATAAAGTCGAACTCCGTCTCACCGGAACGCACGCGCGCACGACAAGAAACTGTGCCAGGAGCTGGCTCAGGATAAACGTACAAAATAGTAGCAGCATCTCCGACAGGCTCTTCAACAAGTTTTTTCTCGAAAGCTTTTTGAACGCTTGTTTCAGATGTGAAAATGTTTATAGTTATAAAAAGTATTACAACAAAAACAGGTATGACTATTAAAATGATTTTATCTTCCAGTGTTAACTCTGGTATTGGCTTACTCAATTTATATATCTCCAAGAATAAGGTAATCTAGTGCATTATATACAAAAAAAACAGCAAAGTCGAGAATAGCCAAACCGATGAATAAAAAAAAAGTTTTAAACCATTTGAAGCAAACTGCCGATTAAAAAGATGATAAAAAAAACAGTACCTGAAATCTCGCTAAAAAAATAGCAGAAAGGTAATAAAGGCAGGAGCGCAAATATGTGGAACAATCTAAGAGCAAGGCATTATTCGATAATCGCACTCACGGCTATTGTCGTGCTTCAAATGTGCGCTATCGTTTATGACAAAATAACAAGAAATCCAGATAAAGACATAGCTTTTAAAGCTGAATGTACTTTTGCCCCCGCTCTGCCAATCACAGAAACATCTTTTGCGATGGCTGCCTTGCCCGAATCGCAAAACACAACCGAAATTGCCAATCAACCTGCCGCTGTGACAGAAACTCAGACTGCAACAGCTGCAGAAAACATTGAAAAACAAACTCCCGTCTCTTCCGTTGTCAATTCGGCAATAGCTGCTGTCCCTCAAGCAGAATCAACAAGCGAGTCGCCTGTTTTGACCGCAAAAACAGCAGCTCCTGATTTCACTGCGGCATCTTCAGCAAAATTTGTAAACTTCATTGAATATTCCGTGGTTCCCGGAGACTCAATATCTGACATAGCCTCTCAGTTCAAAGTAGACAAAGACGAACTCATAACTCTGAACAACATAAGCAACAAACATCTGATAAAAGCCGGCGAAACTCTTAAAGTTCCCGTTACTGATTCCAGAATGGTTTACACAGTCAGAAGCGGCGATTCCCTTTCTAAAATCGCCTCAAAATTTGGCATACAGCTTATGGATCTTATTGAAGTAAACAACCTGAAAAGCCACGTTCTTCAAACTGAGCAGAAATTGATTATACCTATAAGCACAGCCAAGGAAAGAATAGCTTCACGCTCCAATCAAAAAAACCTTGAACTCATAAAAACATCCGAAGCCGAAAAAGTCGCAGATCCTGAACTTGAAATGTTGAGAAACAGCATTTCAATGACTGACAACAATAACTCCAACAAGCTCGCCATGATCTCCTCCTCTGCTTCAGAAAAAGTTGAAAACTCCACAATCTCTGTCGCCCAAAAACCTGCGGCAGCTGAAAGTGTTCAAGAAATAAAATCTGAAAACTCAATCAAATATGAAGTAAGAAAAGGCGACAGCCTTCTTAGAATAGCACACAAAAACGACACCACAGTCGCTCAAATCCAAGCTGACAACAACATGAAAGACACTGTTGTAAAAGTCGGACAAATTTTGACTCTTAATCCTGGCAAAAAACTTTATAGAGTTATTGCAAACGGAAAACAACCTCAAAAAACCGCTGAACCTACAAAAATCGTAAAGCATAAAGTAAAAAAAGGTGAAACACTCTCCGGTCTCGCCAAAATCTACAAGACATCAATCAGCAACATAGTCTCTGCCAACAACATGACAAACACGCTGCTCAAAGCAGGACAGACAATCAAAATACCTTCAGGCAAAAACTACAAAATAGCCGACATCACTTCCAGAAAATCTACAGTCAAATGGAATACTCCTACCAAAGGCTGGATATCTAGCAAATACGGCTGGAGAATACACCCTGTCAAAAAGAAAAGACTGTTCCACGCAGGTCTTGATATAGCAGCCCCAAAAGGCACCCCTATAAGATCAGTCGCTCCAGGAAAAGTTACCTTCGTAGGAAACTTGGGCGGCTACGGAAACTTGGTTATACTGTCCCATGCAGACGGCATGACTACAAGATATGGGCACTGCAGCCAAATCCTTGTAAAAAAAGGACAAAACATTAAAGCAGGCCAAATTATAGCCAAGGTTGGAATGACAGGCGTAGCCACTGGCAACCACCTGCACTTTGAAGTCCGCAAAAACGGTAATACCCTCAACCCCGCAAACTACATCAGATTCTAACCTGATGCGTCAATTTTCCAAAATACCGAAAGCGATTAAATGAAAAAATCCGCTGGAAAACTCCTATGCGTTCTGGCGGTTTTGCTTTCCCTGAATTCAATGGTGAGAGCAAATCCGAACAAGGACTTCTACTACCCTTATGACCCGAATAAATCAGTCATAAGCCTTACGATCAACCCGCCTTATGCTTACGGCAATATAGGCGGCATGCCGGAAATATACAGAACAGCTCCAATAGGTTCGTCACCGGACTCTTCCAGAAACCCCAAAAATCTTTTGCCCCTTCTTAAGACTTTGCCAAACGACATTCATTACAGAAGCCATCAAGAACTCTTCATACCCGCATCCGCTCTCAGAACGGAAGAAATTCCATTCGCCATGCCTATTGTTGACAGAGAGCCGCGAGGAAAATACGATATGAATGAGTGGGAAGAACAGCGTTTTTTCAGCTCTAACCTTTACATGGACGCAGCCTTTTACACTACAGGCGTAAGCGGAGACAAACGCTTTTCTCAATTTGAAGAAGGCGAATACTACGAGCTGAACTACAGATATGAGTTATTCACCAGCAGAAATGATTTTGACACGCTGAGTTTGACATTTGATGTCACTCACACAAACAACAGAAGCTTTTTTGATCGGACTTTCAATCTGAATCATATAGCTATTGAGTCATCAACACCTAACTCACGGCTCATTCTGGGACATGCCTATCCTCACCTTTCACCCTTTACCGTGACTCAAACCATAATGGGTATTTATGGCGAACAGAGAATAGGTTACACCAAGCTTGCAGGATTCGGAGGCTATTACGCAAACGAAAGAGACGATCTGGACAATCCGCGCTACACTGGCGGTTTCAGAATAGCTCATGCCAGAGACCAAGCTCTTGAAATAGGCTTAAACGCAGTTTTCACAAAAGACAAAAGAGATAATGCCGCTTCCGACAATTTAACCCCGGAGTTATCCAACCATGTTCTTTCTATGGATGTCCGTGCAAGACCGACAGACAACATTTTTGTAGATGCGGAAATTGCAAGAAGCAATACAGACTTCGACAAGAGAGACGACACTGGTTCTCAATCCGCAGGAGCATACAGACTGTCAGGGGGATATAAAACCGAAAACTTCAAAGCAGAATTGGGTGTTGAAAACGGAGAAACCGCTTTTTACACACCTTTGGGAGAATCCCCAAGAGATGAAAGAGCCTATTTTGCAAAAGTCTTTTACAATTTAAATAAGACTTTCTCTACAAAAATATCTTACAGAGAAAGCCGAAACAACTTGGAAAATTACGCAAGAAACACTCTCGTAAGAAAACATCCCGAAATAGCTGTAACAGTGAAACCCTCGGAATATTACAAAGACATGTTTTTCGACTTTTCTTTTATTCCCTACTCTGAACGTTCAGAAAACGGAAACTTTACTGACAGAACTATGGATATAGCAAAAATAGCCTTCAGACAAAGAGCAGGCCAGATGAGATATTACATGGCTCTTACTCAAACGGTAGACAGAGACGAAATAGCCGATATTAATAACAGAGATATTGAGCGGATGGATCTTAAACTGACTTGGGAAATCAATGCTCTAAACTTCATCTATGGCCGCTACTCTTTGGAACAAATAGATTATATTGCAGCCAACCGAAATGAACGCACATCAATAGGCGGCATAGGAGGCAATGCAACTATTAACGACAAAATGCAGCTTACTGCTGATCTATTCAGAGAAAACTCAAACATTGCAGGAATAGAATCTCTGCATGACAGACTTAATCTTTCCCTCATACGCGAATACAATCCTTCTACCTCAATAATATTAGATTTGGAAGGAAGCAGAAACTCTTTTGAAACAATGGCGGATTACCAGCCTGAGTTTGATGATTACACCGCAAAATTACGGTTTTTGAAGGTTTTTTAATGAAAAAGAACAGAGCCTGCTTGGCAATAATTATTTTAATGGCACTGCATACAGCCACGCTCTTCGCCCGTGCTCAAACGGCAAGACCCTCCTTTTACCCAGGAGAAGTATTCAAAACCAAGCAGTTTTCAGCCAGCATGACTGACGGAGCCGTCTGGTTCTTAAACTCAGGCGGAAACACTTGGAAACGGGTAACAAACGGCCAAGCTTTTCGTCATGGCGAAAGCGTAAGAACAGGCAACAACGGATATATCGCCATAATCTGGCAAGACAAGGCAGCTATATTTATAAAACCAAATACAGCTGTAAGGCTTCTTAATCCCATGGCAACAGCTGATGTGCCGGCAATTCAAATTCATTACGGCGAAGTTCTAGCCTCCGTTTTGGAAGAAGGCAAATTGGATATTCAAACAGCTCATTTTGAAGCAGCCGCCGAATTTTCAGAAGTCACAGTAGCTGTAGCTGAAAACTCCAGCCGTATCACTGCTCTAGCAGGCAGAACATCGGTAATTGCCGAAGGACAAAATCCACTGCTGGTCGAGCCAGGCTATTCTCTTACTTTTACTCAGAAGGAAGTCTCCTCCGAAAGGATTTCTCTGGATCAAGAATACCAGTCATTCAGACGTTTTAAAAACCTATTGGAGCGTCTGCGAGTTACTGAAAGAAGAAGAAACAAAGAAATAAGCTTCTCATTGGAATCATTGGAACTCAATGGCGAATATCTGGCCAACATGCCCCAAGAAGATGGCCTCTACCAGATAAGAACACCTGATTACACTATTCCAAAGGAAATTATACTGCAATTCAGAGTCTTTCCTCCTCCTCCTGAGCCTTACCGATTTGAAGCGGAAATAAACAAAGATCTTGTATTCCCTATTATGGAACTTGAAAACGCGATACATCGTGTGCGTTTTGCAACTCCTTCCATACCTGAGTTTTACGTGAAAATCTTTGTTATCGAAGAAAGCGGCAACAGGCGTTTGCTTGCGCACATAGGTTTTTCTGTCATAAACAAAAACCTTGCGACTATTGCAGCCAATAAATTTATAGACGGCTTCAGGCACGCTTTTGAGAAAAAAGACCTTAACTGGCTAATGGACAACATAGACCCAGAATATCGAGATCATATGGGAAACAGCCGCTCAGACTTTTTGAAATTATTCGAGGATGATTTGAGAAATTACAGAAATATCACCCTTTGGATGAGACCGTTCAAATTTGAATACAAAAACTGCGATATCGCTGTCCATATGAACTACAGAGTTTCAGGCTTAAGCAGAGACTTTACATACAGGTATAAAGACTCCGGCAGCGAAATATTTACATTGCGTCCTGTTAACGGAAAATATATGCTGCACTCAAAAATCGCAGGTATGTTTTTCAATAGAATGAGAGTAGCCATTGATTTGAGACAATCTGTTTTAAGAGGCCGTGTTGTTGACGAAAGAAACCAATCGCCTATGGAAGGCGTAAAAGTAACCTTGCAAGGCACCTCTCACACAGCTTACACAAATTCTTTTGGCGAATATATTTTTTACAATGTAAAACCAGGAAAATATACCGTAAACTTTTTCAAAAACGGATATGCCAATTTGACAGCCACAAACGTTGAATTGCGTCCGGCAGGTGAAATATGACAAAAAAGAAATATATATCACTGGCTGCTTTAATTGCCTTTTTATTTACAACAGGCTGTTTTTTGTCGCCTGCAAACGAAAGAAACAAAGCAGATTCCTGCGGTTCACTCACAGGAAACATAAAGCTTGCAAGCGGCGAGAAGCTTGAAGCCACTTCAGATACCGGCGAAAACTTTTCAATCATCCCGGACAGAGAAGGCAACTTCACAGTTAAACTTCCCGCAGGCTTCTACAGGCTCGCTTTACTCGGAGAAGACGGCCAACCTATAAAGCTTTTGCAAGAATCGGTTGAAATCATAGACAATGCCACAGTGCAAATTCTGGACGGAAAAATGGTGCCTATTCCTGTTATTCGCAACGTTAAAAATCTCTGGACAGGCCAAACCTCGGCCATAATTGAAGTAGAAACTGATATTCCGTCCAACTCCTTCATCGAATACGGCAAAACAGCACTATACGGCATGAAAGAACTGGATTCAGGTACACTTGCTTCAGTTCACCGAATAAGGCTTGATTACCTTGAACCTGGCACTCTTTACCATTTCAGAGCCGTTACCAGCCGCTATCATCTAGAAAGCACCAAAGCCTTTTCTGGCAATTACACTTTCACAACACCGCTCTAGTGCTTTGTTGCAGATAAAACTTCCTTTTAAAAGACATCTTGCTCCACAATAAATCATTGCTGGCAGGTGCTAAGATCGCACCGTGACGAGTGATGAGTGGCGGGTGGCAAGTTAAATTGTTTAGCCCACTCTTGCATCGATCATCTGCCGCTGATTAAGAACCGATTTTATATTTTACTTGGCAATTTGCAATACTTATCAGCTCTTAAATATCAAGAAACTAAACAATTATTTCTAATTTATACATTATAATTTATACCTTATTGAAGCCTATCTCCTATTTTAAGCTATGCTTAAAATCCCGTCTGTGCTAATCTGTGAATCTGTGGATAAAAAATTATAAGTTTTTGATATAAGACAGACCAGAATCGGAGAATGCGAAAATGCACGCATATTTTATAGGAATTGGCGGCATGGGAATGAGCGCCATAGCAAAAATCCTGCATGAAGAAGGCTTTGCCGTAGCAGGCTCAGACAGAAATACAGAGGGAGACTTTTGCAAGCGTCTTGCTGCTGAAGGCATAAAGATATATCCGCAAGACGGTTCCGGAATAGAAGCTTTTATGCGTGATAAGTCGCTCTCTTCAGAAGAGATTGTCGCCGTAAAATCAGGAGCAGTTGAAGCCAAGGTATCCGATGTAATTAAAGCAACTGAACTGGGAATCAAGCAAATGATGCGTTCAGATTTATTGGCCAAACTCTTCAACGAAAAGAAAGGGATAGCTGTCGCCGGAACAGCAGGAAAAACCACCGTTACTGGCATTATCGCCTGGCTGCTGAAAGAAGGCGGTTTGGATCCCAGCTGTGCTTCTGGCGGGATCATCAAAGAATTTGATACCAACGCTTTCGCCGGCAAAGGCGAGTATTTTGTAATAGAAGCTGATGAGTCTGATGGCTCTATAGTTAAATATTTTCCTGAAATAGCCATTTTGACAAATATTTACAAAGACCACAAACCAATAGAAGAACTGGCAGAGCTTTTCAGCACTTTTCTGGAGCAAACTTCGGGAAAAAAAATAGTTTGCTGTGACGACCCCGAAGCCGCAAAACTTGCCGAAAAATATTCAGCCGTAACTTGTCGAACTTCAGGCAAAGCCGATTTTCTGGCTACAGACATAATTGAAGCTCAAGATTTCACTTCTTTCAAATGCAACGGCGTCGACTTCAAGACCTCTCTAAGAGGGTTACACAATGTCAGAAATATCCTGGTTGCTGTTGCGGCAGCCTATTTTGCTGGCGTTTCTTTAGAACAATCAGCAAAAGCTATAAGCAGTTTTTCCGGGATGAACAGACGTTTTGAATTTGTCGGTGAAGCAAGAGGAGTACAGGTTATAGACGACTTTGCGCACAATCCTGTAGAAATAGCCATGGCGATAGAAACAGCCAGAAAGATGAGCGATCAGCTTTTCTGCATTTATCAGCCTCATGGATTCGGCCCTGCCCGCTTTACAAAAGATGAACTCATAGAAGTTTTCGCATCTCTCAAAAAAGGAGAAAAACTCTACGTTGACGATATATATTACGGCGGCGGTACTGTAACAAAAGATATTTCGTCCGAAGAATTAGTCAAAGAAGCAAGAAAGATTTCTGACAGAGTATTTTATCTTCCATCAAGTGAAGCTGTCGCAAAAGAAATAGTTTCCGAGGCAAAAACAGGCGCAATTGTGTTGGTAATGGGTGCAAGAGACATAAATGCCATATGCGGCGATATTCTTAAGAGACTCAAGAAAGGCTAAATATTAAACATTTTCTTGCCGATAATGTTACCGGAGCTTTCAATCAGCTCTCTTAAGAGAGAAATCTTAAAGGAAGCTCCGAAACCTTAAGGAACAAGAAAAATGTTAAAAAACAAATCGCATCTGCAAACATTTCTAATCGCGGCTCTGTGCTTTTTTGCAACATCACTCGGAGCTACAACCGAGTCTTTTTTGCCTGGCGACTTGCAAAGCAAGGCGCTTGAGCTGACCAAGTCAGCTGCCCAAAACCACTTACGAGCTGACCTCCATCCTTTGCTGAAGGAATCCCTCAAGAATGCTCTGCCCCAAGGTTCGCCTTCAATGAGAGGCTCCATCAGAGCTCAAATAGGAAGCATGAACTTCTCAAGCTTGGATATAGACAGAGCGATGGTTCCATTTTCCACCATGAACGGCCCTGGGCTCTCCCCGCTTTTCCACGATGGAGGCGAATGGCCTGGCACAGGCGGAAATCCTGACTTGGACGACGGCATAGGATCAGGCTCTAATATGGCTGCAGAAATTTACGATGTCGACGGCAACCTTCATTATCCCAAAGCTGTTTTACGACATATAGGAAAATACTGTTATATTTTCCTTCCCGTAAAATTCTTCCCTACTTTGCCAATTCCTCTCTCATCAACCCAAGCTGAAACACCTCCCGCAGATCCTGCTTGGGGGAAAACATGGGCTCACAACCCTGCTCTCTATATAGCCCCCGATTCTCCCGGAGCTGTTTTGGAACCAAGATTTATTTTCGGCACCGATCCGGTTACCGCAAGATACAATATAGCAAAATTGGCCGCCGAATTTGACGACATAATCTACAAACATGTTACCGAGCATCTCGGATCCCCCCCGGATATAGACAACGACAGCAGAATATATATACTTCTGGATGAAGTCCAAGATCCCTCTGGCAGCCTTCTTGGTTACTACTGGGCAGGAAATCAGTTCAGAAGAAACATTCTTTCTTTGAGCAATGAAAAAGAGCTCATATATATCAATATTTTCAGATATTACATGAATCCTGCTGAAGTTTACTCAACCATAGCTCATGAATTCTCTCATATGGTTATGTTCAATGAAGGATACTATCTTGATCAAGACAACAATCTGGTCTCTTTGGAAACTTGGCTGGAAGAAGGCATAACTACCTTCATAGAACATCTTTACACTGGTAAGTTCTCCAGCAACTTGGATACTTTCATAAGAAACCCCGATACAATTCTTGTAGAGCCTCGCTCAAGTGTATGGCAAGGAAACAACCCCTATCCTCAATACGGAGCTTCTTTCCTATGGACTTATTATGTTGCCGAAAAATATGCAAAAGGCAGAATCGGCGATTTCTTAAAAACCATTATCAGAGCTAAAGCAGGCGGAGGAATTGAGAACTACAACGTCTATTTCAAACAATTCCAAACTGACATGGCAACAGTCTTTAAAGATTGGACTATAGCCAACTACCTGAATAAAACTGTAAAAAGCGATGGCTATTCTCATCTGAATGACAAAAAATGGGGTTATGAAGTCGACAATGACAATTTGAGTTCGAACGACATAGGTTACCAAGAGCGACTTCCTGTAAAAATGTCCGGTTCACTTCTTCTGAAAGATAAAATAAGTGTAAAATCAGGAAAGGTTAACCCTTGGGCAGCTAACTATATAGAAGTCAGCGGCAATAACGGCAACCTCAACGTGGCCTTTGACGGAGATGATGACGGACAATTCAGCGTAGCTCTTATAAAGAAAGGTCCTTCTGTTGAAACGGACGTTGAGTTCATGTATCTCAACGATAAGCAAGCTGGCAACCTTATAGTAAAGAACTACGGCTCCAATCTTACTTATCAAAACCTTACAATTGTGCCCATACTTCACCATAACTTCAACTACAACCCGATTTCCTATGCAACTTCTGCCAGCTTTGATGACCTTAAAGTCGCAGTGTTGCCCCATCCGATATTTGAAAATAATCTTTTCATAATTCTCAGATGTGAAAGCAAGTTTTCCTCGGCTCCAAAAGCCCGAATAACTTACGGCGGCACTGAAGGCTACATAAGCATGACACCTGTCAACGACTCAACCTACATAGGAGACTTTGAAGTCAAGTCTACTGGCGAAGGAATTATTATGGCAACTGGAACTAACGCGGACGGCGTAATAATGGAAAACAGACTTATGTTCTCTGCAATCTATTATCAGCCTCAAACACAAGGCTACCTGAATTCCTCCTTCGCTTCCGTAAGACTCTCCGAGAAATCTCTCACGCAGCCTGGCACAGTAGTCTTAGCTAAGTCCGACAAAGCCTACATATATCCTGAAATTGAAAAAATCTCTGGAGCAGTCGACCTCTCTCTTCCAGGGGGAAAAGCAGCAGAAGCTGTAGAAATCGAAATACCTATTACCGCTTATAATGAAACTGTAAAATTTAAAGGCGGTCTTTATAAAGATACGGCAGACGGCTTTGAGTGGCTCAGCAATATTGACAGCGACGGAAATATGGCCAAAGGCAGAACTTCAGTATCAGGAAGCATGTTTATAGCTCTCGATAATCATCTTCCCATGCTGTCGGATAAAATCACATCAAAGAGACCTAATATATACAGTTTAGAAGCAAACGACTTCCAAAGCGGTATAAAAGCTGATTCATTGAAAGTTTTACAGAATGGTTCTCTGCTTAAAGCCAGCTACGAAGATGGAGAAATACGCATAGTTACAGATGATATTGAAAATCCGGTTGAGATCGAAATCAGTGACAATGCTGCAAACACGGTCAGAAAATCCTATCGTCTTCAAGCTCCTCTTCTTCCTGACAGCTTATCACAAACAATCTCGTGGCCCAACCCGGCAAAAACCAAAAGCAGTATAACTGCCACATTTACCGGCCCCAACAAAGCTGCCGCATCAGTTACAGGCAGAATCTTGGATGTAAACGGAAAAGTTCTGACAGAACGCTTTGATATACCTCTTAAGAATGCTGCTGACGGCACCTACGAATATATATGGAACCTCAGCGACAAAGACGGACGCAAAGTAGCTAATGGTGTTTACTATGCTGAAATCAAAGCTTCCTTGCAAGGCAATTCATGGAAAAAACGCAGCAAAATTGCGGTTGTCCGATGATAATGGAGAAAACTATGAAAAAATACGCAAAACGCTTTTTGTTTATATTTATTTTGATGATGCTGCCTGCAATACAAAACTGCGGAAGCGAAACAAGCTCCAATAGCTCATTGATGATAACCGACAAACTCCTTACCCAAGGATGGGATCACATAAAAGTAGGCAATTATACTAATGCCAGAGGCAGCCTCAAAGACGCACTCAGAGAAAACACGACGGCTGCTCAATTGGTGGAAATCAACAATGCTTTAGGCTGGGCTTATGCTAAAGACAACAAAATAATGGATTCAATCCAGTATTTTGAAAAAGCCTATATGCAATCAGCTGAAGCAAAAGTTGGACTTGCCGGAGCTTTGATTTTCCGTCATGAAAGCCCTGCTGACTTTGTAAGAGCGGCTGAACTACTGGCTTCCCTGCCCCCTGAAAAATTCGCTCCAGTTCATTCAGGTTTAAATCTTACTCCAGCAAAAGTTCACGTTCTTACAGCAGTAGCTTTCGCTCTGGCGAACGATATGGAACAAGCCAACCACTACATGGCAAAAGCCGCTGCGCTGGACTCTCTGATTGTCGGCAGCGACATAGACCGAATAGACACGGCCTTCTGCATGCTCGGCTGGAAACAATAGATTTAGGGAGTAGAGAGTAGGGGGCAGCAAAGGATAAACACCCGATTACTCTGCTGATAACCCTCTCTTCCAATTAACTTTCAACTATCTTTAATCTTAATTTAATTACAACTAAAACAACCGCAGCGATTATTTTCACATAATCGCTGCGGTTGTTTTAGTTATTTGCATTTTCTGCTGTGTATTGGAGATTGGGTTCTCGCTACTTCCTACGCCCTAACCCCTATCCCCTGATTTTAAGCTATGCTTAAAATCCCGTCTGTGTGTTCTGTGGTTCAGAAAAGGTTTTCTTGCTTTTCGTGTGTTTCGTGGTTGAAAATGCGGTTTTCAGGCAAAAAAAAATGGAGCTGATCGGGATCGAACCGACGACCTTCTGAATGCCATTCAGACGCGCTCCCAGCTGCGCCACAGCCCCGTTTTTCTGAGACACCTCAAAGATCTTTGAGGTGTTTAATTTTTAAGTGGAGCATAAGAGGATCGAACTCTTGACCTCAGGCTTGCAAAGCCCGCGCTCTCCCAGCTGAGCTAATGCCCCATAATTTTCTTCAAGTGGGCCATTGTGGAATCGAACCACAGACCTCTGCGTTATCAGCACAGCGCTCTAACCGTCTGAGCTAATGGCCCTTGTAAATATATATAAAAAAGATCGGAAGGACGAAAAGTGAAAGAATATTTCGTCCGAGCTCGACAAGGATGGGTCTCAGACTCTCGGCGCCATCCGAAAAAGGATTGGTCTTATCCAAGTTCCGAAGACCTTAGTCCCCTTAGAAAGGAGGTGATCCAGCCGCAGGT
>JAAYNI010000032.1 GCA_012520995.1 Candidatus Rifleibacteriota bacterium | reverse complement strand
TTGCTCTGACTCTAGGATCTTCATCTTTTAGAGCTTGCTGGAAAACCGGAAGCAATTTGTCAGAGCCAAGCATTCCTAATGCTTGAATTGCAGAAGCTCTTATGCGTGAGCTTTTTTCCTGTTCATATAGTTTTTTTAGAACTGCAATAGCCCGCCAATTTTTAATTTTGCCCAAAGCCATTACTGCAGAAATTATCGAATCCTCTTCAAAAAAAACTTGCCCAGGATCGGCAACAGAAGAGTCTACAGTTGTTTCCATATAGTTGTGGAGAGTTTCCAGCAAGATATCCAATGCGGCTGGATGTTCAAGCATTCCTAAGGCTTGTGCGGCATTAAATCTTACCTCATGCTGAGGGTCGTTCAAAGCATTGACCAAGAGGGTTACTGCCTTTTCACTTTCTATGTTTCCTAATGCCAGAGCTAAAAAGTCTTGGATATTGTCACTCTCATAAGTTTGGAGAAGGAAGTCTGTTGCTTTTTCACCCTTAAATTTGGACAAAGCTATAGCCGATTCTCTTCGCTGTTCGTATGTACCTGACAAGAAGTTGTGAATCAGTCTCGCTATTAAAGGTTTTATGCTCTCAATTATTTTTTGTTCGCTTGCAACTTCCGACATTCGTTAAGACTCCATGTATAAAATTATCTCGCTAAAATATAGCATAGTTAAACTTAAAAATATAGGCTGGACAATTGATAAAACTGCTGAAAAAGCTTACCCAATAAGCCTAAGAAAAGAGAAATAATTTTGCAAATTTTGAAAAAGAAAAAAGTCAGTCTGTTTTTTCTTGGTTTTCAGCCAAAAGTTGCAAGTTTTTTTCATAAAGTTCTTTTGCAAGAGGCCATGTCGGCTGTTTTGAAATAGCAATTTTGTAGTTTTTGGCTGCACTTTCAAAAGATGCTTTTTGATTGAAAATCCCTGCCAAGTTGAAGTGAGCGAATGGTTTTACAAAGCTGTCAGCTGGAAGTGTATCTGTAAGTTCAATAAGTCTGGCAGGATTCTTGGCTTTTAGAGCTGCTTGCGTAGCACTGTTCAACTTGGCAAATTCCAGTAGCATTTGCTTCGGAAGAGCTATATCTGTTCCATCTATGAGCTGCAAAACAACAAAATCCTCTGCATGCTTATTACAAGCCTGCTCAATTCCTAATAAAGCTATTCTCAAGCTTTCAGGGTTTTGAGTCTTCATGGCTTTTTCAAAAATCTTCAAAGAAGAGGCGATAGGGGAGTTTATCTTAAAATCTTTTGGATTCCATGTATAGTAAAGAGGAGCATCTTTTTCTTTGACTAAGGCTGGAAGCAAGTCAGATGTAACTGCCATTGCCAAGTCTTCTCTGACGCAAAGCGGAATAGACAAACCTATGTACACAGGCTTGTCTATTCTTTGAGCATCACGTGTTAAAATGCCACGTTTAGTAGCATTGTTTTTATTTTCGACTTCTATCAGAGCCAAAAGTTGCTTAATATCGGGCAGGGCTCTTATATCAAAGTCTACCCAGGTTTCAAAAGGTGCTTTGGCATGAATTTTATGCGAAAACATGCTTCTCTCGCCTTTTTTAAGAAACTCTCTCTCATGCTCTCTTACTTTCAGGTTTGGCCATTTTTGAAAACTGGCTTTTGATGTCACTTGGCTCATGT
>JAAYNI010000031.1 GCA_012520995.1 Candidatus Rifleibacteriota bacterium | reverse complement strand
AAGCAGGTTGAACAGGCTGAGCGGGAGGCATGCCGAAGGGCTGGCCTTGAGAAGCAGGTTGAGCAGGCTGCATAGGAGGCATGCCGAAAGGCTGACCTTGAGAAGCTGGTTGAGCAGGCTGAGCGGGAGGCATGCCGAAGGGCTGGCCTTGAGAAGCAGGTTGAGCAGGCTGAGCGGGAGGCATGCCGAAGGGCTGGCCTTGAGAAGCAGGTTGAGCGGGAGGCATGCCGAAAGGCTGACCTTGAGAAGCAGGTTGAGCAGGCTGAGCAGGAGTCACCTCAGGCAATGTCAATGGTTTAATAGGTATGGGGGGCTTTTCCTCTAATGCGCCCAATGGGGTTTTAGTAAGAGCTGCTTTTAAAAAAGGATTATCTGCTTCTTTAACCATAGACCCTTGCGAAGCTTGATTTTCCATAGCCGCTTTAAGAAAAGGATTGTTTTCAGGAGTCATTTCCTGTTTAGAGGAGGAAGCATCAGGTTTGGGATCATAGGCTCCTGAGAAGAAAGCTTTAGAATCTGCATTTAGTTGAGCCAAGGCCGACTTAAGGGCAGCCAAAACACAGCTGTCCTGTTCACCCTTCATGACAGAAAGATGCTCAAGTTTTTCTTCATCTGAAACTAAAGGAAAGTCCATAAGCAACCTGATTGAATTAGCCCTGACAACTGGCACTATGGAACTTAAATTTTGAATGAGCAAAGCTTTCCGCTTATTAGTAGTTTTCACTCCTGACCTCTCAAATCACTGTTCTTATCTTAGGATAACTTTATTAGAAAGCAAAAAGCAATAATTATTATCCTAAGAAGATGAGATTTTCTGTGTTTCCTAAAAAGAAGTTCTTGAGAAAAAGGCTGCTAAAATTGTCATTTCCGACTTAGTTATATGCAAATGTTTGCAAGCCTGCCACAAGTCATCAAATTTGTCCGAGGAAATAGCAGATAAAAGTCCGGGGGTTAAAACTTTTCTCAAAGGAGAAGTCTCTGACAAAGCAAGAGGCAAAGAAATAGTCTCAAATAGTTTTATTATGCTCATCCGCTCTTTTTCTCTTTCTATGTATCCTCTATATTTAATATCTGTTTCCAGACAGAATATGTCATGAGAATCTTTGAGAAGCTCTTCTTCGGGAAAATTTAAAAGTCTGGCTGTTTGTTCATAATTCAGCTCTGGTCGCTGAAGAAGGTCACATCCATTAACAGGCTTTTTGATTTCAGCAGTGCCAAGTGCCAGTAAAGCCTGCTGATTTTCTTTGGCAGGCGACAAAACGGTATTTTCAAGCTTGGAGATTTCATCATCGAGTTTTTGTTTCCAAGCCTCGATATGCTTATATCTTTCATTTGTCAACAAACCAAGCTTAAACCCCTCTTCGCTTAAACGCCGCTCTGCAGAATCATCTCTCAAATTTAATCTGAACTCCGCATGGCCAGGGGTAATGCGATAAGGCTCATTATGATCCCAAAGGGACAGGTCATCAACCAAAACGCCTATATATGAGCTGGTTCTGGAAGGCCAATAAGGTTCGCAGTTTTTCAATGCCTGAACTGCATTTATACCAGCAATAAGACCTTGAGCCGCCGCCTCTTCATAGCCTGATGTGCCATTAATTTGTCCTGCTGTATAAAAACCTTTGATTACGCGATTTTCCATAGTTTTTCTGAACTGTCCGGGAGCAATAGCATCATATTCAATAGCATAGCCATAACGTAAAATCACAGCATTCTGTAATCCAGGAACCGTTTTAAGAATATCTTCTTGAGCCTTTGGAGGCATGCCCGTAGTCAAGCCTTGTAAATAAAGCTCTTGCGAAGCTCGGCCTTCCGGCTCCACAAATATCTGATGAGTAATTAAGTCCGGAAACTTCATAATCTTGCGATCAATTGAAGGACAATGTTTTGGACCTTCATCAGTTATATTTTCTAAAAAAAGAGGACTGTCAGGCAAATGCTTTTTGACGGCTTTAACAGTATCTTCGTTTGTATAAGTCAAATAGCATGGAATCTGTTCCGAGTAATTATCTGTTCTATGTTCCCATAAAAAACCACCTGAATTTTCATCTCCAGGTAATTCTTTCATCTGAGTTATATCTATACTGCTTTTAAGAATCCGAGGAGGAGTTGCAGTTTGCAATCTTCTTAAAGCCACACCGTGTTTAATCAGAGATTCTGAGAGGCCTGTAGCCGCTCTGGAGTTCTGCGGCCCTCCTGGCCATTTAAACTTGCCCAAAACTATAGTTGCTTCAAGATAAGTGCCTGAAGTCAATATCAACTTTGAACAGGAAAAAGCCAAGCCTGTTTCCAAGCGTATGCCAGCAATCTCTCCATGAGAAATCAGTATTTCTGTTACATGTCCTTGCCTTACCTGCAGATTATCTTGGGTAAATAGAGTGTTTGTCATTGTTCGTCTGTACATAATTTTATCAGACTGAGCACGTCTGGAACGAACAGCAGGGCCTTTTGAAGTATTCAGCCACTTCATCTGTACGGCCGTTTTGTCGACACAGTTAGCCATTTCTCCGCCAAGAGCTCCTATCTCGCGAACCAAATGTCCTTTACCTGGGCCACCTATACTGGGATTACAGGGCATCAGAGCTATAGTGCTGATATCCATAGTGACGAGCAAGGTCTTAACGCCTAATCTGGCAGAAGCCAAGGCAGCCTCGCAACCTGCATGGCCAGCTCCTATAACTATAACTGGAAAATAATCAGAATTTTTCATTATTTACCTATACAAAATCTTTCGAAAATAAGATCCAGACTGTTGAAGTCGACTGTCTGTCCTGTAATTTTACCCAATTCCCTGACAATTTCTTCTAAATCTATAGAAATCATATCCTGATAAATACCTTTTGCCATGGATTCAAGGAGTCTTTCCAGCAGATAAACAGCTTTATTCAATGAAGCTGTTTGTTTTGCGCCTAGAACAATCATATTTTCTAATTCAGAGAGTCCTTTTTCTTTCAGAAAGTCATAAAGAGTATCTTTGAGCTCTAAGAGTCCATGCCCTGTCTGTGAAGATATTTTTATTGTCTTATGATTTTTAAAGGGCTCTTCGCCAATTTTGAAAGGCAAATCTGATTTAGTCAAAAGACAAAGAAAGGGTTTATTAAAGCTTTCCAAGAGATTCATCAAATCTGAATCTTCTGCTGAAAAAGGCTCTGAAGAATCAAACAAAGCCAGAATCATAAAAGCGTTTTCAATTCCAGCTTTAGCTCTGTCAACTCCGATAGATTCAACCAGATTTTCTGTTTTTCTGATACCAGCAGTATCAGTAAGCCTGACAGGAATATTTCTGATCTGAAAATTTTCTTCTATAAGATCACGTGTTGTTCCAGGTATATCTGTTACTATAGCTCTTTCTTTGTTGAGAAGCGCATTCAAAAGACTTGATTTCCCAGAGTTGGGTGCGCCTGCGAGCACAATACTTAATCCGCCTGAAACCAGAGAGCCATTTTGTGAATTTCTCTTGAAAAGCTGCAACTCATCCAATGTTTCAGACAAAGCATGAGCCAAAAGCTTTTCATCAAGAGATTCTATGTCTTCTTCAGGAAAGTTAAGAGATGCATCAAGCTGAACAAGCTGCTCTACCAGCTTTTCTCTCAATTTATTAATAAGCGCGGAAGGCAACCCCTCAAGTTGATTTAAAGCCATACTTGCTTGAGCTTTTGTAGGAGCATTAAGAAGCTGAGAAAGAGCCTCTACTTCCAGCAAATCCATCTTGCCGTTAAGAAAAGCTCTTTTGGTAAATTCCCCAGCTTCAGCTTGCCTCACTCCGTGATTAAAAAGCTCAGACAAAACTGAAGCTATAATAGTAGGGTTGCCGTGAAGACTGATCTCTGCCATATCCTCGCCTGTATAGGAATTTGGCGCCTCATAAGTAAAAAGAATAACTTGATCAAGCTTTTTGCCAGTCTCAAATTCGACTATATAACCAAAAAATGAAGAGAAAGAACGAGGGAAAGGTCTTTTTCCCTCGTATTTGAATATCTTTTCTAGAACTTTAAAAGTTTCCGGGCCTGACACTCTAATCAGACCCAGAGCCGCTTTTCCTGGTGGAGTCGATAAAGCGGCTACTGTATCCGAATAATTGTCAAACATCTTCCTCATGGAACATAGGAACAGCTGATTTTCCTGTGCTGTTATCGGCAAATTCGAAATCGCTGTCTTCATCAGTCAAGTCATCGCTGAAATCAAAGTCATCTGATAAATCCATCTGTTGCTTGTTCCGATTTTTGGAAGGAGCTATAAACACACGTCTATTGGGTTCATGTCCTTTTGAAAAGGTTTCGACATCAGGATTGTCTTTCAAAGCCATATGTATGACACGCCTATCCATAGTGGTCATAGCTTCCAGTTCTACGGGCCTCCTACTAGCTTTAACCTTGCGAGACATCCTTGTAGCAAGCATCATAAGTTTTTTATAGCGTTTTTCCCTGTAACCTTCAGCATCCAGTATTATTCTTACACGTTCTTTTTCACCTTTGTTGAATATGATGTTGAGAAGGTATTGAACTGAATCGAGAGTGTGCCCTCGCTTGCCTATAAGCTGAGAAACATCCTCGGCAGCCACTTCAATAACCCAAGCTCCGTCGCGATAATATTCAGTCCATGACATATTGTGAAGATCTAGGTTTTGAGAGACGCTCTCAAGCAATTCAAACATCAGAGAATATCTTTCGTGCTGTTTGATTTCTTCTGAAACAGGTTCTTTCGGGCGTTCAGGTATATCTATTTCTTCTTGAGCAAAATTGTCACGCTCTCTGAAGCCGCCTCTTCTGGAACGTCCCCTATCGCCTCTATCATTTCTTTCTCTATTGTTATTGCCTCTCTTGGAGCGAGAATATCCTTCTCTACGAAAGTTGTTGCGCGAAGTTCTTGCAGGCGCTTCATAGATCTTTTCAGGCTCATCGTCTTCATTTTCGTTATCGTCCTCATCAAAAAGATCTTCGGAATCAAAATCTTCTTCATAGTCTTCGGCTACTGCTTCCTCGGGAGCCTCGCCTATATTAAACTTCATTTTGTATTCTTTTTTGCCTACTATTCCAAACAGGCCTTTAGCTGGAGCCGAGATAACTTCCGATGAAATGATTATTTCACCGGGATTAAGTTCGCTTTCAGCAATGTTGAGAGCTTCTTCTTCGGATTTTGCTGTGATTTCCAGTGTTCTTGATATATTAGTCAATTTTTTGATTCCTCCTTGTTCGATACAGCAGAATTGGCAGATTTAGTCGGACCTTGAGCCGACATTTGTTGGGCTATTCCCAGCAAACTATTTGTAACCCAGTAAACTAACAATCCAGAAGGAAGCTGGAAAGTTATTAACAACATCATCAAGGGCATAAAATTCATCATAGCGTTGGCTTGTTGCACTTCGGGAGAGTTTCCTCCTTGAGAAGCTTGCATTTGACGTTGCTGCACAACCATCAATAAAGTTATAGCTATAGGCAATATCAACATTTTATCGGGTTGGGAAAGATCTGAAAGCCAAAGAAAAGGAACATTTCGAAGCTCAACCGCCGTTCTGATTGTCTTGAACAGAGCAAACATTATCGGGAGCTGAACAAGCATTGGAAGGCAACCTGCGAATGGATTGACACCTTCTTTAAAATAAAGTTCTTGAAGCTTCTCATTCATCATTTTCGGGTCACTTTGATATCTTTCTTGTATTTCCCTCATTTTGGGAGCAAGCTCTTGACTCTTTTTCATCGACTCGGTCTGTTTTTTTGTAAGAGGATGCAAAAGCAAGCGCACTATCAGAGTCAACAATATAATAGCTACTCCGTAATTAGGAACCAGTTTATAGCAAGCAATTAAAATCCACTTTAGACCGCCATTCAAAAATCCTTCGTCTGAAGCAAGACCGGTTATATTTATCTTTTGCATTTCTGCCTTTTGGTTCGGACCCATGTAGCATAGGAACTTAAAAGATCTGGTCTCCTTGGCGCCTAGATTAAACGAGGGTAAAGAAGTTTCTAATCTGTACACATTTCTAAGCGGCAGCGCTTTATCTTTGTCTTTGTCTTTGTCTTTGTCTTTGTCTTTAAAGATTTTCTCTTCTGCAGAAACATATACTCTGTCGTTGCCTCTATTTTGCAAAAATGCAGCCACATAGTCATTTTTAAAACCGACACCATTCAATGCTCCAAGCGAACTGCCTTGTTCAGTAATAACCGCAGGCTTTTTGACACTGATATCGGTGACGTTTTTCATGCTGAACAAATTTGTCATAAGCATGCTGGACTTAAGAAATATTCCAGGCGCATAAGTCATTTTAAAGGGAGTTTGAGAAGCAGTCGGAGACATGCCTGACTGTCCGCCTACCTTAACAAGGGCTTGGGTTTTGTTATGAAGCCGATTGTCCACAGTAAAGAAATATCCGTTCATAGGAAAGGTGAAAACTCGGCTAATAGCGATACCTTCATAACCTGTTCCTATAAGAGCTTCATCTGGGATCAGCGAAGTCAAGGTTACAGAAAAATGATCCTTTGCATTTTCATCTACAGAAATTTTATAAGGATATTTAGAGTAGTCTTTAGCAGGAGTGTCGAAAGTAAATCCGTCAAGCTCTTTCCATCTGATAAGATAGCCTTCTGATGCAATAGTTGAATGAGGCGGAAATAGAAACTCTCTGAAATTTTGGTTTTTTACATAATAAGATTCAATGCCGCCTGTTTTTGAAGAAAGAACAACAGCTACAGTCTCTGTGTTTATGAAGGCATCATCATAGCTATCGCCGTTAACATCAGACAAAACCACGCCCAAAGGCATAGAATCGGCGGGAGTCAGGTCTTTTATATTGCAGCTTTTATCCACAAAAAGCTCTGAATCAAAGCCAAGCACAGCCTTTTGAGCAGCTGGAGAAGAAGAGAGCTGCGGAGAATCGGTCACAAGAGAAGATGTTGATTGTGACAACTCTGGCAAAGCAGCTGCGGGAAGTGTTTGCTCCAAAACCTTAGGAGTTGGCTGCAAAACTCCGTGAGTTGCGGCATTTTTAGGCTCAGAAGCAACAATTTGTTCTTCAGCTTTTAAGTCGGCAATAGTATGAGGCGAAAATAGCAATAAAAAAAATAAAAACAAAATGCACAGAAGAGAAACCGAGAAGCTCTTAACAGCCAGTTTCTTCTGTGTGGCGATAATATGCATCGTAAAATTTAACTCCGATTGTAATATTTGCTGCAAAATTAAAGCAAAGGATCATGTCCGCCCTTTGCAAAGGGGTTGCACCTGCATATTCTCCAAGCGCCTTTCAAAGAGCCCTTTAACAAGCCATATTTAGCAATAGCTTCATAGGTATATTGTGAACATGACGGCTCGTAGATGCAAGCCGGGGGCAGCATTGGCGAAATAAATCTCTGATAGAAGCGAATCATCTTCTTGCCTGCCGATGCTGGAAATGATGCTACTGACGAAATGAAAGTTGCCATTATAATACCCCGTTTAAAGCAGCTTTTCCGATTCGTGTAAAAGATTCATCACACATAGCTCTGAGTAATGAATACGAAAAGCTTTCGCAACTGCGGCGTATAGAAAAAACTATATGCGAAAAGTCAGGCTTGTTTGCACTCAGCCTGACAATTTCTTTTAAACGTCTGCGAAGCTTATTGCGCTTCACTGCTTTTCCAAAACGTTTAGGAACTGCAATAGCAAATTTGAAATCAAGAGAGCTGCTCTTTACAAATTTCACAAGAACGCCATGCGAAAAAAACATATTTTTCGAGTTAAAGAGGCGCTCAAAGTCAGCAGCTGCCCTTAAAGTCTCACACATGAAGATAGTTCAGAGCAGATTACTCGTCAGATACTGTAAGTCTTTTTCTGCCTGCGGCTCTTCTGCGTTTAAGGACGTTTCTGCCTGCTTTTGTAGCCATTCTGGCTCTAAAACCGTGTGTTTTGGCTCTTTTTCTTTTATTAGGATTATAGGTGAAACTCATTGTTAAATCTCCTGTATTAATTGCATTCAAAGACAGAATTATACTACAGCTCACAAGGCAAAGTCAACATATCCCCAACAGATTTGCCAAACATTGTACAGAACCGTGAAACGTTGCGCATCGTAGCAAAGTACAAAATAATTAGAATTTCAAGAGCAGTAAAATCAGAAATAACGGCCTAAAGAGCATCTGAAAGGCTTTTTAACTCTTTGGCATAAAATTTGCGATCTTATATACGTGAGCAATATCATGATATGTTTATGCAGCTAATAGCCATAAATATTCAGAAAGAGAGGGACAGTTCATGGATATTAATAAATTCACACAGAAATCGCAGGAAGCCTTGCAAAACGCAAGAAATTTAGCCGTAGAATATGGACATCAGCAAATAACATCTCTCCACATGCTGTCTGCTCTATGTGCAGATGAAAGCAATCTCATCCCTAGAGTTTTAAATAATATGAATATCTCCGGGGACACTCTCAAGGAAAAATTAGAAGGAGCAATATCTTCCCTGCCCAGAGTCTCTGGTCCAGGCATGTCTCCCGAACAATTTCATGTAACCAAGGAATTTTCGCTTGTTCTTGTACAAGCCGAAAAAGAAATGCAAATCCTTAAAGACGAATATCTCTCAGTTGAGCATATTTTCTTGGCAATGCTTGCAACAGACAGCGATGCTGGTAAAATTTTGGAAAGCCTCACAATCACCAGAGAAAAGTTTCTTGCTGCTCTTATGGAGGCCAGAGGCAATCAAAGAGTTACTTCAGACAATCCTGAGGCGACTTACAATGCTCTGGAAAAATACGGAGTCGACCTTTTAACAGCCGCCAAGCAGGGAAAACTTGATCCCGTCATAGGCAGAGACGATGAAATAAGGCGCGTAATAAGAATTCTTTCCAGAAAAACTAAAAACAACCCAGTTCTGATAGGCGAGCCTGGCGTGGGTAAAACTGCCATAGCGGAAGGTCTTGCGCAAAGAATTCTAAAAGGGGATGTATCCGAGAGTTTGAAAGACAAAACAGTATTCGCTTTGGACATGGGGTCTCTTATCGCTGGAGCAAAGTTCAGAGGAGAATTTGAAGAAAGACTTAAAGCTGTTCTCTCAGAAGTAAAGAAAAGCGACGGCAGAATCCTCCTCTTTATTGACGAAATTCACACCATAGTAGGAGCCGGGCGAACCGATGGAGCTATGGACGCAGGCAACATTCTCAAACCGATGTTAGCCAGGGGCGAACTGCACTGTATAGGCGCAACAACTCTTGATGAATACAGAAAGCACATAGAAAAAGACGCAGCCTTGGAAAGAAGATTCCAGCCAGTCTTAGTTGAACAGCCAACACCCGAAGATGCAATAGCCATTCTCAGAGGCTTAAAAGAAAGATATGAAGTATTCCACGGCGTTAAAATTCAAGACAGTGCATTAATTTCGGCTGTAATGCTCTCTGACAGGTTTATCACAGAAAGATTTCTGCCAGACAAGGCCATTGACCTTATAGATGAAGCCTGTGCTTCAATCAGAACAGATATTGAATCGATGCCTCCCGAGCTGGATCAGGTAACCAGGCGAATTATGCAACTCGAAATTGAAGATACGGCTTTGGGAAAAGAAAAAGATGAGGCCAGTAAAAAACGCCGCGAATCTATTAAAAAAGAACTGGCAGATCTCAAAACTGAAAGCGATGCTTTAACAACCCAATGGGAAAGCGAAAAGCAAGTTATCCAAAAGGTTCAGGAAAAGCGCAAAGAAATAGAACAGCTTAACGCTCAAATCGAAAAAGCTGAAAGAAACTATGACTTGGGCAAAGCCGCAGAACTGAAACACGGACTTCTTCCAGCTGCACAGCAAAGCTTGAAAGAACTTGAGGAACAGCTAAAAGAAAAGCAAAAAACAGGAAAGCTGGTCAGAGAAGAAGTCACCTCTGACGAAATAGCCTCAATAGTCAGCAGGTGGACAGGAATACCTGTCACCAAACTGGTAGAAGGAGAAAAAGAAAAGCTTCTTAAATTAGACGAACATCTCCACGAAAGAGTAATAGGACAAGATGAAGCCGTGACTGCAATTTCAGAGGCAGTCTTACGCTCCAGAGCCGGCCTGAAAGACCCTAAAAGACCAATAGGCTCATTTATATTCCTAGGCCCTACAGGAACAGGAAAAACCGAGCTCGCAAAGGCTCTGGCGGAGTTCCTTTTCGACACCGAAGAAAACATGATAAGGATAGACATGAGCGAGTATATGGAAAAATATGCGGTTTCTCGCCTTATAGGAGCCCCTCCTGGATACGTAGGATACGATGAAGGCGGACAACTGACAGAAGCCGTCAGACGAAAGCCATACTCGGTCGTTCTATTCGACGAGATAGAAAAGGCTCATCCTGATGTATTTAACGTTCTGTTGCAACTTTTGGATGATGGCAGACTTACCGATTCACAAGGCAGAACGGTCAACTTCAAGAATGTTGTAGTTCTTATGACAAGCAATCTTGGAGCAGATCTGCTCATTGATGCCATAACTGAAAAAGGCAAGATAACAGATGAAACACGAAATGCGGTCATGGAACGAGTCAAAGCCTTCTTCCGTCCCGAGTTTTTAAACAGAGTAGATGATATAGTTATCTTCTCGACTTTGGAAAAAGAACAGCTTTCAGGAATCGTAGATCTTCAGATGCAACAGATCCAAAAGCGTCTTTTGGAACAAGGCATAGATGCCAAACTTGACGACAAAGCAAAAGATTGGCTGATCGAACAAGGCTACAGCCCTCAATATGGCGCAAGACCTCTCAAGCGTCTATTGCAAAAAGAAATCGAAACAATGCTTGCCAGAGCTGTAATTGAAGGCAAGATAGCCGAGGGAGATAAGATTATCATAAGCGAAGAAAACGGAAATTTAACTTACAAAAAGCAATAATAAAAGCAAGCACGACACAAGACAAAACAGCTAAAACCAAAAACAGCAGTTATGAAACACATAACTGCTGTTTTTGGTTCCAGAGGGAGATAAGCTGCGGATATTCTTTACTCTCCACTGCCAAGAACCCACTGGTATTCAGTAGGCTAATATATAAATCGGAGAAGAAAAATTAGTTTTCTTGTCCTTCTGTGGCTTGATTACGATTAATAGCCTTAACCAATCTGCCGATTTTTCGGGATGCAGTTTGGGGTTTAATATAGCCTTTGGAACCTGCCTTAGCAAACTTGGAAACCACCATGTTTTTCATGGCCTCCAATTCGTCTTTATTGCAGTTCTTGTCTGCGGAAAGAGCCAAAACTTTTTTCTTGAGTGTTTTAAGTTCTGATACGGCGGAGACTCTTCTGGCATGCTTTCTAAGAGCCTGTCTCGCGTTTTTTGCAGCTGATTTTGTATTAGCCATTGTACTTACTACCTTTCATTAAACTGAGCAACAAGTGTATCACAAAGAAGCAGAGCTTTCAAGATGTTTTTATCTTTTGCCAGCAGTGTACTTATAAAGCAGATATGAATCTTCCATATCGCAAAAACCGTAAACTTCACCCTCAGGAGACAAAACACGGTTTCTGGGAGCTGTCAGAACAAAAGAAAATGCAGGCACAGTGAGAATGTCAGCATAATCAAGAATAGCCCCTTGAGGCGAGCACTTATACAAACGCTCTCTATAAATAATGCCATAATCGTTGACAGCAAGAAGCGAGAGATGGACGTTGCCAGCGGAGTCAACTCCTATGATTTCTCCTTTTGCATAATCAACATCTTTGTAAGCCCCATAAGGAAACTCTGCAACTATTGTTTCATCTGAAGCAGCATAAGAATTTCTTATATACAGCTGGGCATTTTTCCCCATCAATCTCAAGCCCCAAAGCTTTCCAGGTTCCTTTTCGTACAATGAGAGACCATCAGGACTTTGATATATTCCCAACAGATCTCCATCGAGATTGAGACGGACTATTCCTTCCGCTATTGGCAAGTCAACAAGAAGTTCATCGCCTTTTTGTGAAAGTCTCAAGCCTATGGCATCGTTAAAGGTTTCCATTCGGCTCACAAGCTCACCATCCAACATCACAAAAATTCTGCCCAGTTGTCTGTCCAAAACTGCAACAACGCCGTGCTGTGAAATATCAAAATCTGAGAAAATCTCAGCATCAAGAGAAGAAAGATTTATGACCTGCTCAACTTTACCTTTTTCATTGAAGAGCTTTATAGCCTTATTAAGGGAGTCCAGAACCCAGACTTTTCCCTTGCCATCAGCCTTGATAGAATCGGGGATTCCAGAACCCATTCTATCAGTATCTTGGTTAACGCCGCCAACTGAGTCTCTGAGAGTGCCAAAAGGTATAGACAGAGAAAGCTGCGGTTTCTTAGCGTTAAACATAGTCTTGTAATAGCGAAGACCGTTAATATGTTTATAATCAACATCTTTAATAAGAGAAAGCCCCTCCTGGGCTTGGAGAGCACAGGAGAGGAAAACTAACGAAATCAGAATGAACGGCAAATACTTTTTTATATTTAACATATGAGAGAATATCCTGATTCAGAACATAATTAAGGCAGCTTAAGAGTCTTAGCAGGATCTATCAGACCACCGTTTTTATCACGCAATTCGAAGTGGAGGTGTGCACCTGTGGTGTAGACTCCAGTATTATCAGCAATTGCAACCTGCTGTCCAGCTTTGACTTTGGTTCCTGGTTTAAGAGCTGTATTCTTCTGAAGGTGGCAATAGAAAGACTGCATACCGTTAGCATATTTGATTTTAATATAAGCACCGCCGCCGTTTTCGTAGCCAGATGCAACCACCACACCGTCACCCAACGCATTAACTCTGGTACCGGTCGGACAAGGCAGGTCAATACCATTGTGGTGTTTTCTATTGCCGGTAACCGGGTGAATTCTATATCCGAAGGGAGAACTGATTCTGGTGGGCATAGGGGTGAGAGGTTTAGCAGTCAAACCAGCTCCACCGGATTTTCTTTCCTCTTCCTGCTTCTTTCTCTCTTCTTCCTGGCGTTTTTTCTCCTGCTCGGCGAGCCATTTATCACGGTCTGTTTTGAACATACGTTTATGCCAAGGATATTCTTTAATCTTGACATCAGCAACTTTGTCGCCTTCAAGATAGTGAGCATGTATCCAGCCGGCAGAAGTTTTGTACCAATTACCTTGTTTGCCTTCTATAGTAACTTCTTCACCATTTTTCAAATTTTTAAGAATTTTGCCCCAAGGAGCTTGTCTGGCAGCAACAGTCATTTCAGCACGGCATTTAATTTTAGCTTTGCTTCCAGCTACAAGATCTTTTTTGTCATCTTTTTTATCGTCTTTTTTGTCATCCTTCTTATCTTCCGGCTTAGGAGCTTCAGGTTCTGCAATGACAACTGTTTCTACTTTATCTTCAGCTTTTTTGTCGTCATCCGATGTAACTTTAACCTCTTCTCCGAATGGATTTGGGGCGTCTTCAGAATTTTTTTCTTGAGCGCTCAAAGGCGTAAAACAAATCATGGCTACAAGAGCCAAAACAACAGTTAAAAACAAGGTTTTTCTCATAATGTTGTACCTCATTATTATATTGGGGTTTTAATAGAATACTACAGATTTTATAAATAGTTTTAAAAGATTAAGAAATTATAAAAGAGAAAATATTCTATTGGTTTCTCAGAGCATGAATTGGAAATAAAAAGAGCTTGTCTTTGTTCAAAGGTAGGGCTAGAATATTGCAACCAAAACAGGAGGCTAAAATTATGACAAAAAATTCACAATTCGCTTTCAAAACTGAAACAAAGCAGCTGCTGGATCTAATGGTTAATGCAGTTTATTCAAAGAAGGAAATATTTTTGCGCGAACTCATCTCTAACGCTTCCGACGCTTTGGACAAGCTAAGATTTCAGTCTTTGACTGACGACAAACTAAGACCGCTTGCAGAAGATCTGCATATCAGGCTCACACCTGACAAAGAAAATGAAGCACTGACTATCAGCGACAATGGCATAGGCATGAACAAAGAAGATTTGATAGATTTTCTCGGTACCATCGCCAAGTCTGGAACTAAAGAATTCTTAAAAGCCATAAAAAGCTCTCAAGAAGACAAATCACAATTCATAGGACAATTCGGCTTAGGATTTTACTCTTCTTTCATGGTGGCAAAAAAAGTAGAAGTCCTCACAAAAAAAGCTGGAGAAGAACAAGCCTACCTTTGGACTTCTGAAGGCGGAGATTCATTTAGCATAGAAGAAGCCGAAAAAGAAACAAATGGCACAGACATCAAACTTTATCTAAAGAGTGAACCCGAAAGCAAAGACGAAGACGATGCGGATTCAGCCGAAACTTGGATAGATTTCACAGACGAATATGAAATAAAATCCATAGTAAGACGCTACTCTGACTTTGTAGCCTATCCCATTAAAATGAAAACTACACGAACCTATCCCAAAACTGATGAGGAAGGAAAAGTTATAAAAGACACTGAACCCGAAACTGTTGTAGATGATGAAACTTTGAACTCTATGAAAGCAATCTGGCTGAAAAAAGAGTCAGAAGTCACCGATGAAGAATACAAAGAATTCTACAGGCATATCAGCTCAGACTGGATGGAACCTCTTAAATGGTTCAGATTCAATGTAGAAGGCCTCACCGGCTCATTTTCGGCTTTACTTTTCTTGCCCAAACATCAGGGACTAATGGCTTACATGCCCGATGCTCCAGGCGGAATTCAGCTTTATGTAAAACGTGTTTTCATAATGGAAGACTGCAAAGAGCTTATTCCAGACTACCTGAACTTTGTAAAAGGCGTTGTAGACTCTGCTGACATGTCTTTGAACATTTCCAGAGAAATACTCCAAGAAGACAGACATATTCAAGTAATCAGAAAAACTCTTACAAGAAAAGTCCTGGATACCCTTTATGAAATGCTCACAAAAGAAAACGATCTTTATAATGAGTTTTACAAAAGCTTTTCCAGAAATCTTAAAATAGGTATAACCAGAGACTATGAAAATCAAGAAAAACTTTTAAGACTGGGGCTCTTCAATACCACCAAATCAGTTGACGAACCAACAAATTTGGACTCTTACATTGAAAGAATGCCTGAAGAGCAAAAAGAAATTTACTATCTCAGCGGTGACAGCATAGAAACCCTGAAATCCAGTCCCCACATAGAAAAAGCAAAAGAAAAAGGATATGAAGTTCTTCTGCTGACCGATTCATTCGATGAAGTCTGGACAACCTATGTTACCAACTACAAAAACCATCCGATGGTTTCTTTGGCAAAAACAGAAATAGAAACAGGAAGCGAAGAAGATAAGAAAAAACGTGAAGAAGAAATTAAGGAAAAATCTGCAGAAATGAAAGATCTTCTGACAGCCTTGCAAGAAAACCTTAAAGACTCCGTCAGAGAAGTTAAAGTCTCAGGAAAAATGCTTTCATCCTTGGCTTGCCTGAATCTCTCAGCTCATGAGACTTCTCCTAGAATGGAAGCTCTTATGAAAGCAGCTGGCCAAAAGGTCGAGCCGACAAAACGCTCTCTGGAACTCAACCCCGAACATCCTCTAATGAACAATCTCTTGGAACTCTACAAGAAAAATCCTGAAGATCCCAGAATCAAAGATTTCTCAAACCTGATTTATGCTCAGGCTGTATTGGCGGAAGGCGGAACATTATCCAATCCTTCAGAAGTCAACAAAATAGTCACAGATCTTATGGAAAAGGCCATAGGTGAATAAGGAAAAAGCAAAAATGAGCAAACACAACATTCACAGCGGAATAATCAGAGTAAAACTTACCGTAAATTTGCTCGCTGACACCCCAAAAACGGACTCAATATACCTTACAGGAAATCTTCTTGAGCTCGGAGAATGGGATCCTGCAGGCAAAAAGCTTACCCAAGCAGTTGACGGAACTTATTACACCGAGTTCAACGCAAGAAAAAACAGTGCAATACAGCTGAAGATCACAAGAGGCAATTGGCAAACTCAGGCAATTACAACACCTGGACAGGTGCCTCCCAAAAACATGATTTTCAAGCTTTCACATGACCAAACCTTAGAAATCACAATTCACGACTGGCTGGATAAAACCTTTGTAGAGTCAGATCCTGTTATAGGCCAACTGACCTCCATAGACAATTTTGAATGCAGAAATCTGCGTCACAAACGTCCAATAGCTGTATGGCTTCCAAACAACTACTCTGAAACTTCAGAGCCATTCATGACAATTTATATGCATGACGGGCAAAACCTCTTTGAACCCAAAACATCCTATACCCTCACCGACTGGAAGGTTGATGAAACATTGTCCAGCTTGATGAATGCCGGATTAATAAAAAACACTATAGTAGTGGGAATACCCAACTCGCCTTTAAGAATGCAAGAACTGAATCTTTACACTTCCGAAGGCAGAGCTTACGCAGAGTTTATAGTCAACGAGGTTATACCCTATGTCAACAAAAACTACAATGTCAGCAAAGAAGCTGAAGACAGAGTAATAGCCGGTTCATCAATGGGCGGTCTCATGTCATTTCAGATGGCTATGGAATACAGCGATTACTTCAAAAAGGCTGCCTGCTTCTCTTCCGCTTTTTCCAGAAGCGGAAATGACAGAGTTTTCAAATATGTCAAAGAAAATGCAAAAGATTTGCCATTTGATTCCAAAATTTATTTGGATACAGGCGAATACGAAGAAGTCATTACCAAAACCTACTTTGACATGATGGAATTGCTCATAAGTTTTGGCTTTGAAGAAGGGGAAAACCTTGCCGGATATTTTGCCGAAAAGGCCATTCATACAGAGACAGCATGGGCAGAACGCTTCCACATACCTATGCTTTATTTGCTAGGCAAGGAAGAAGAACAATCCGGACTTCTCTCAGCCGCTGAATGAATTGATAATAAAGTAAAGAGCTCCTGCAGGCAACAGCATGCTGGAGAGCAAAAACAGCATAACTGCTAATTCTTGAACATAATCTAACGGTTCCATGAGGATTTTATCCTCAGGGAACCATTTTTTTAGCAACGTTGGCGGCAAAGCTCCACGCCAAAAAGCCCTCCCGTGCCTCTTACAGAAAAACACTTGTGAAGCGAAAAGGGCAAAAGCAAAGCAACAAGCTAAAATTAAAAAAACGATAACAGTCAAAATCTCGTCCGATAAACTTGGTTTTAACTGTTATCGTCTATTTTTCTCTAAAAGCTGAGCTGAAAGCTCAAACTGCTATTATTTAGCCCACTTAATAAGACCTGTCAACAAAGGATGCACCGTATCTTCATGATGAGGCACAACTCTTAAGGCCAAGCCCATCTTGCCGCTTGAAACGAGTTTAATCTCGCCTTCATAAACAGCTACGCCGTTCTTTTCGCCTGCGGACTTAAGAGGAAGAATTACACCTTCCGAAAGATCTTCCTGCTCAAGAATAGGTCCATAGAAGACCTCTACTGACAAATCGTTAGCTTTAAGCTCAGAAAGGTTGATCTTAGCAGTAACTTCTACAGTGTCGCCTACCGAATGAGAAGACTTGCCATTAGCATGGAATTCAAGAATTGAAACGTCTTTCCAGACACGTTTAACATTGTCAATCCAAGCCGCAAGTTCTCTCGCTCCCTGTCTCTTGTTTTCAGAAAGATGAGAGTAGCGGTTATTGCAGGGGACATAGAATCTATCTGTGTATTCGCCGACCATTCGGTTGGTATTGAAGTATGAAGCTACTTGTCTTATCGCTTCTTTCATCATGCCAATCCACTTGCGGGGCAAATTGTCAGTCGACAAATCGTAGAACAAAGGCGCAACTTCTTTTTCCAAAAGTTCGTAGAGAGAGTTGGCTTCCACTTCGTCTTGATAATCAGTTGAATCAAAGACTTCTCTGGTGCCGATAGCCCAGCCGATTTCAGGGCTGTAACCTTCATCCCACCAACCGTCAAGTATGGAGAGATTAAGAACGCCGTTTGCAGAAGCTTTCATGCCTGAAGTTCCGCTGGCTTCCTGAGGTCTTCTGGGATTATTAAGCCATACGTCAACGCCCTGGACCAAGTATCTGGCAACAACAACATCATAGTCTTCAATAAAGACAATGTGGCGTCTCAATACGGGGTCAGAACTATATTTGACTATCTCTTTGATGAAGTTTTTGCCAGGTTCATCTTTGGGGTGAGCCTTGCCTGCTATTACAAGCTGAATAGGTCTTTCAGGATTGCAGAGAATCTTAATCAAGCGCTCTCTGTCCTTGAACAACAAAGTAGCACGTTTATAAGTCGCAAATCTTCTGGCAAAACCTACTGTCAGCCATTCAGGATTTAAAACTTCCTGAGCTTTTGCTATTTCAGAAGCTGGAGCATTTCTGTCTCTGAGCTGCTGTTCCAGTCTCTTTCTTGCGAAAGCTACCAGTCGTTCTCTTCTTCTTTCGTGGGTTCTCCAAAGTTCTTCAGAAGGAACTTTTTCTATAGCATCCCAAACTGAGAAATCTTCCCCGCAGTTCTGCCAAGTCGGACCCAAATAGCGATCAAAAAGAGCGGCCATTTCGTTGGAAACGTAAGAAGCGGTATGAACACCGTTTGTTACTGATTTAATTGGGATTTCCTGTGCAGGAACTTTAGGATAGAGGTCTGCCCACATTTTTCTGGAAACTTCGCCGTGCAATTTGCTCACGCCATTTGCTTCGCAGCAAAGATTGAGAGCACAAACTGCCATGGAGAAACCGTCACCTTTTGGAGTGTTTTTCTGCCAGCCCAAATCGAGGAATTCTTGCCAGCTGATACCCAGTTTACCATAGTAATCCGTGAAATATTTTTCCATGAGTTCACGGCTGAACACGTCAATACCTGCCGGAACAGGAGTGTGTGTTGTAAATATATTGCCTGCTCTGGTTAATTCAAGAGCTTCACGGAAGCTCATGTTGTGTCTCGCCATAGAAACAGCTATTCTTTCAATAGCCAAGAAAGCCGAGTGACCTTCGTTCATGTGATAAACGCGGGGATGCAGATTAAGTGCGTGGAGAGCTCTAAGACCACCAATGCCGAGAACGATTTCCTGCATTATGCGGGTTTCAGTATCGCCGCCATAAAGCTCGCGAGTGATCCAGCGATCACCAGGGGCATTTTCCGGAGTATCGGAGTCCAAAAGGTAGAGAGAAACTCTGCCGACCTGAAGTTTCCACAACAGAAGCTTCAAAAGGCGGCCAGGCATTTCAACACTGACTCTCATTTGTTTGCCTGCGTCATCTAGCACAGGTTTAATTGGCATGTTGAAAAAGTCGTTTTCTGGGTAAAGTTCTTGTTGGTAGCCACCGGCATTAAGTTTCTGCTTAAAATAACCAACTCTGTAAAGAAGTCCAACTGCAACCAAAGGAACACCCAGGTCAGACGCAGACTTAAGATGATCACCGGCAAGCATTCCAAGACCGCCGGAGTAGAGTCTTACGCTTTCAGTAAGACCAAATTCTGCCGAGAAATAAGCAACAGCAGGCTGTTCGCTTTTACCATATTTCTTGGCATACCAAGTATGGTCGTCATCCATATAGTTTTGGAAGTCGGCATAAACTCTGTTCACATTTGCCATAAAGGCAGGATCAGCGGCACGTTCTACGATTAATTCCTGCGAAATGCTTCCAAGCATTTTGACAGGATTGTGATATGTCTCTTCCCATGCCTCCGGAGCCATTCTGCGCCAAAGGGAGGTGGCTTCCGGGTTCCAGCACCACCAAAGGTTGTAGGCCATTGCTTCCAAGGGCTTTAGAGATTCGGGAAGTGTCGGAGTTACTACAAATGTGTGAATAGGCTTCATACTATAATTAGGCCTCCTGATTTTATTGTTCGCGCATTTATACAATGAAACGACAAAAATCGCAAGAGCAATCTCTCCAAAATACCTAAAGAAAGCCTAATTATATCTGCGAAGCAGATTCAGACAAGCATTTCCGCCACAATCGTCTTAACAAAACTCATAGAATCAAGCTTTGCCGAAGCCTCTATTACCTTCTCAGAATTCCTCGCTGCCGCCCATAGTCTTGAATAAATTAAAATAGAAACCAAATTATCGGGAGTCAAAACAATAGATTCAGCTATATTATTCAATGCAGATTCACGGTTAGCGGAAGCTTCGTCGGTCAGCGCCCTCAATGCAAAAGTGTGAGAAAGTCCATAGTCGCCGCACTTAATCTTTGAAACTTGATTAAACAAAGAAGCCAAAAGAGAAGGATCTGTTTTCGATACAGCCTCAGCAGCCCAAGTCAAGGCTTTTGATTGTTCAAGCGGTAAAACGCCTGGCAATTTTGAAGCAGCGAAAAAAGCATTATAAGCTTCTGCGAATTGTTTTTTTGCATACTTGGAATAGCCCTCGGACATCTTCAAGCTCCACTTTTCAAATGGAGACAATGAAACCGCATTCAGATCTAGATCAGCAAGCAAAAGCTCGTATCCTTTAAAATTGCCGCAAGCAGCTTTTAAAGATATTTCAAAAAGCGAACCTCTCAGCTTAGCCGCTTTTTCATTCATATTGCTTTTGGCTGAATATTTATTCCAAAGTTCTCTGGCATAAGAAACTTTATCCATAAGCAAATAAAAAGAAGCTATTTTATAAACCAAAGAAAAGTTTGAATGAGAGCTGTCATTTAGCAAAAAACTTTGAGCAAGCACCAAAGCAGACTTATATTCAGATTTACGCATCAAGTCCTCAAAGGAGGAATCAAATTCTCGAGGAGACATTCTTTCTCTTCCTGCTGCCGATGCAGTTTTAGCCTTACTGAAAACCTGCACTCCTCTCTTAGGAGTTGAGACTGGGCTTATAGCATAAGGCTGGGAGGCATTTTTTTTGTATAAAAGACTGTGAACAAGTAAAATTGCCAAGAAGAGAGCTGCTGAAATAAAAATCAGCTTGCCGCCCAAAGAACTCAAAACCGCCACAGCCAGCATTATAAAAGAAAACCCCACAAAGTATGAGGTATAGAACTCATAACTCATAACAGGCCGTTTCTTGCCAATTTGCCGCGACAAGAATGCGTAAGGAATCATCCAAAAGAAAAAATAAATGACGCTCAAGAAGAATAATCTGACAAGCCAATATTCAAAATTAAGATCGTTTAAACCTATAAGTTGCTTAAGAAAATAATCTCCGCCCTTTGCCGAAGCAAAAGACAGAATCCCCGCAAAGTAGAAAAATGTAAATATCACCCAAGGGACTCCGCCTTTAAAGGCAGAGGTTTTAAAGAAAATAAAAGCAGCCAATGCCATCAACAAAGCAAAAACAAGATAAGCCGGGAGAGGCAAAGAAAGAGCGGCAACCTGCTCTTTGTACATAAATGGCAGATTTAGGTCAGAGGCCAAACTAAAAGCTGTCTCAAGTTCCAAGCTGTCTGAAAAATCAAGCATTTGAGCTTTAACAGTATAAGCTATCAATATGGACATAGGATGAAGAACTTCGTAATTTATACCTTTGAGTCTTCTTAAAGCTTCACTGTCTAAATTATTGAGTTTATTTAAAGCCGCTATATAAACATTCGCATCAGGCGAACCGGTTTTTTCAGATATAGTCACAGCTTTACCGGTAAGAGTGGCCAAATTTCCATTAGAGTTTCCAGCTTCTTTCATCAATTGCTGTATAACTGACTCAGAAGGATGTTCAGAAGAAGCTTTCAAGTTTTTATTCTGTGCTGTAGCAACAAAAGCAACGGATAAAAAGCAAGTTGTCACAAAACAAATGAAAAAGCAGCTACTTGAAAATTTGCGTAAAAAATTCTTCATATAAAATCCTCTCTAGCTTGGACTCACAAAGAGAAAAAAAAACAGACCCGCATTAATTTATAATACAAATCAAAAGAAAACAACTTTTTATGCTATATTGCTGTTAACTTGCAAATTTATAAGAATCATAAGAGGACAACCATGAAATTCCCTTCAACCAGTAATCTCACAGAAATTCGAGAGTGGAAACTTTTAAAAGAGCATTCAAAACAAATGAAACTCGTTCATATGAGGGATCTTTTCAGAGAAAATACTCGCAGATTCGAAGAGTTCTCTGTTTCACTTCCAGACATGCTAATTGATTATTCCAAGCATCGAATTACCGCACAGACCATGAAACTTCTTTTGGATCTTGCCAAAGCCGTAAATCTCAAAGAAGCCATTGAAGCTATGTTTACAGGAGAAAAAATAAACAGAACTGAAAACAGGGCCGTTTTGCACACAGCACTCAGAAACAAAGCTAATACCCCAATTTTAGTAGACGGCGAAGATGTAATGCCTAAAGTAAATGAAGTTTTGGAAAAAATGCGCAATTTTTCCAAAAAAGTCAGAAGCGGAGAATGGAAGGGATTTACAGGCAAAAAAATTACAGATGCCGTAAATATAGGTATAGGCGGCTCAGATCTTGGCCCAGTCATGGTTTATGAAGCTCTAAAATACTATGCTGATGGCCCCGAGCTCCATTTCATATCCAATGTCGACGGAACAGATTTCGCTGAAACAGTTAAAAAGCTGAATCCAGAAACCACTCTTTTCATAATAGAGTCTAAGACATTCACAACCCAAGAGACTATGACTAACGCGGAAACTGCAAAAAATTGGCTTCTTAAAGCATTAGGCGATGAAAAAGCCGTAGCGAAACATTTTGTTGCAGTTTCCACAAATACCGAAAAAGTTGCCGCTTTCGGTATAGACACTGCCAATATGTTTGAATTTTGGGACTGGGTAGGCGGCAGATATTCTGTGTGGTCAGCCATTGGCCTTCCAGTCATGCTTTCTATAGGCTCAGAACGTTTTGACGAGTTTTTGTCAGGCGCGCACGAGATGGACAAGCACTTCAGAAATACTCCATTCGAAAAAAATGCCCCTGTCATAATGGCTCTGTTGGGAATATGGTACAACAACTTTTTCGGAGCCGACAGTTTGGCAATTTTGCCATATGACCAGTATTTAAAACGTTTTGCAGCTTATTTCCAACAAGGTGACATGGAAAGCAACGGAAAAACTGTTACCAGAGACGGACAAAAAGTCAACTGGGAAACAGGACAAATAATCTGGGGAGAACCAGGCACAAACGGACAACACGCCTTTTACCAGCTAATACATCAGGGCACCAAGCTCATCCCTTGCGACTTCATAGGCTTCGCGACAACCCTTAACAGACTTTCCGACCATCATGAAAAACTTATGGCCAACTTCTTTGCCCAAACAGAAGCCCTCATGAAAGGCAAAACTGTCAAAGAAGCTGCTGAGGAACTCAAAAACGAAAATCTGACAGAAGAAGAGCAAAATATGCTTCTCCCTCACAAGGTTTTTGAAGGAAACAAGCCCACCACAACTATTCTGGCAAAAAAACTGACTCCTGCCGTTCTTGGACAATTGATAGCCTTATATGAAATGAAAATATTTGTCCAAGGCGTGATCTGGCAAGTCTACAGCTTTGACCAATGGGGCGTTGAATTAGGCAAGAAACTGGCTAAAACGATACTCCAAGAAGAAAAAGATTTGCTCGCAGGCAAAAAGGTCAATTTAAAAAACCACGATTCTTCCACCGAAGGTCTTCTGAAATATTTCGCCAAACATGCTGAATTATAAGTTTTTCAACCCTGAAAAACTTGCAGAAATGCGGATATTCCGGTAAATTTCTTGTATCATAAAAAAGAGATAATTTAAATGTACATAGGGAAAGTATTGGGAAGGGTTGTCAGCACTGCCAAAGACCCCTTATTAGAAGGTTTGAAGTTCATCTTGGTAACCAAGATTGACTCTGACGGCAACCACATTGGCAAACCATTCGTAGCATGTGACTATTCTGGAGCCGGTTACGGCGAAACAGTCTTTTTATGCGGCGGAATGGAAGCTGCTTATCCCTTCGCTCAGAGGCCCCCATCTGATGCCACGATTCTAGGAATTATAGATTCCATAGAAGGTGAAAAAGACCTGGAACAGAGGAGATAAAACCATGGATATTGCACGAGTAGTAAAAAAAGTTGTATCCACCGTCAAACACGAGAGCTTCGCTTCAAAACCTTTGCTCTTGGTTCAACCACTGCACCCTAAAACCTTGGAACCGAAAGGACAAGAAGTGCTTTGCATAGACTTGGTCGGATCCGCAGAAAACGAAATAGTTATTGTAAATAAAGAAGGCAGCTCCATCAACGATTTACTGGGCTTAAAAAAAGCCCCCACAGATGCTGCCATAACAGGAATAATAGACACAATCACAATTGATGGCAAAAACGCCTTCAACAAGTCCCTTTAAGCAGTACAGCAAATATTAGGAGGCTCCATAAATGGATTCTATCGTTGAGCAGATAGCTAAGGAAGTAATGATGAAACTCAGAGACAGCAACACAAACAGGGGATCGGCTTATACTCCCCCTAGAAGCTCAGCCTCACAACAATACCCGCAAGCTACAGTTTCTGGCAAGACAGCATATGTATTGACAGGAAACTTCAAGGTTATTGACCAAGTCGCTGAACAAACAGCCAATTTACTTCAAAGAGGCGAAACCCTGATAATTTCCAATTACGTGGAAGATTGTTATGGCCAAAAGCTGGCCGCAAGCGGATGTAAAATACTCAATTATAAAAACACCTCCAGCAATGTTGCATTGCAAGGCATTTCAAAACTGATTATTCCTTCACTTTCAGTTAACACACTCTCAAAGGCTGCCAATCTAATCTCTGACACCTTCATAACCAGAGTTTTATGCCATGCCCTTGACGAAGGTGTCAGAATAACTATTACTGACCCTGCAATCATAGAAGCTGCAAGATATTTCCCTGCCGGTTTAGCTGAAAAAATTAACTCTTTCAGACGCGACTTGGAAAAAATGGGCGTTATTTTTGAAAGATGCGCCAAGCTTAACGTAACACCTCAACATAAGTGTACAACCTGCATTTCAGGCACAGAGAACAATTGTATTTCCTGCAATCCCGCAGCCGCCCCTTCTCAAACTGCTGCTTATGCGCCAGCTTTACCTGCTTACTCAAATGCTCCTGCAACAGCTCCGCTTTCGAAATTCCGCGAGTTGCTTCCACCCTTAAAAACGCATTTTGAAAGAAATCAAGAAATACAAGAACAGACGCAGCTTAGAGTAAGAACACCGGATGCTTGTCTGCAAGACAATTGCACACGCCCATACGGAAGCTGTGCTGCAAACTGCACCAACAGAGTAATGGATGTAATATCTGCAGGAGCCGACAGAATAGAAAAGGGTCTTGATGGAGCTTTGCCGCCTGCTCAACTGGCAAAATTCATTGACCATACTCTTTTAAAAGCCAATGCCACAGACGAAGAAATAACAAAGCTTTGTGAAGAAGCTAGACAGTATTCTTTCGCCTCTGTATGCGTAAATCCTGGCAGAGTCGCATTAGCAGCCAAGCTTCTTGCTGGCAGCCCTGTTAAAGTCTGTACCGTCATAGGATTCCCCTTAGGCGCAAACTCAACCTTCGTAAAAGAAATGGAAACAAGAGATGCCGTGGCTAACGGAGCCAGAGAAATTGACATGGTAATAAATGTCGGCGCTTTGAAGTCCAAAAACTACGAAGCTGTTAAAAACGATATTGCACGCGTTGTTGAAGCAGCAGGCGGCAATATAGTTAAAGTTATTATAGAAGCTTCCTTGCTTACAGATGAAGAAAAAGTTAAGGCTTGTGAACTTTCAAAACTCGCCGGCGCCGATTTCGTGAAAACTTCCACAGGCTTCAGCACAGGCGGAGCCACAGCAGAAGACGTTAAGCTTATGAGAGAAACAGTCGGAAACTCAATGGGTGTAAAAGCAAGCGGCGGAATAAGAGATACTAAAACAGCTTTCGAAATGATTAAATCAGGAGCATCAAGAGTAGGAGCAAGCGCTTCGGTCGCCATAGTCAAGGGAATAACCTCTGACGACAGCAAAGGCTACTGAGAAATAGTGAGCAGTGAATAGTAGGCAGTGAAAGTTGTCCCAAAACAAAACACTTAAACTATTAACTGCTTTAAAGAAAAATTGCAGACTCTTCTCGTTTAACATATAAAAGTTCATTCTGAAACAGCAGTTATGTTCTTACATAATTGCTGTTTTTTGTCTTTAACCTCTTTATGATTCCAAGCTAAAAAAAACATCAATATTCTTAGTCTCAGAATAAAATTCCTCTATCAATTCCTTAATTCAAATGTATAACCAAAAACTGAATTTATGCGGCAGCGTGATAAAAAAATATAAAGTATAAATTAATAATAAATGTTTGCTTTTTTTGATAATTGTGTCCTATGTTTGGGTGTGGAATATTAGATTTTCACCACTCCTACCAGCTATCCCCTGATCCCAGATTTTAGCTTGCCTAAAATTCCATCTCTACTCTCTGGAAAAAAGAAGTTTTACTTGCAACAAACAACTATAGAAAAAGATCGCGTAATACTTCACATCGACATGAACAACTTTTATGCTTCAGTCGAATGTCTTCTCAACCCTGAATTAAAAGATAAGCCTATTGCCGTATGCGGCTCTGAGCAAAACAGACACGGAATAGTATTGGCCAAAAATGGCAAAGCTAAAGCAACAGGCATATTAACAGGCGAAACGATCAGACAAGCCAAAAGAAAGTGTCCGGATCTTATTGTAGTGCCTCCGAACCATAAAACATATTCGTTCTATTCTAAACTTGCACATAAAATATATGAGGAATATACAGATCAAATCGAACCTTTTGGCATAGATGAATGCTGGTTGGATGTTACAGGAAGCTATCATTTCGGCACAGGATTTGAAATAGCTGACAAAATACGCAGACAAGTCAAATCAGAGTTAGGTCTTACTGTTTCCGCAGGCGTGAGCTTCAATAAGATTTTCGCCAAGCTTGCCTCTGACTTGAAAAAGCCTGACGCAATAACCCAAATTTCACGGGAATCTTTCAAAGAACAGATTTGGGATCTGCCTGCTTCCTGTTTGCTGGGTATAGGCAAGAAAACAGCAAAACTTCTGGCATCTTATGGGATAACTACTATTGGCAGACTCGCTGCCGTTCCAGACAGCTTTATTCAAAGCCTCTTAGGAAAGAATGGTTTGAAGCTTAAAACCTTCGCAAACGGCGAAGATAATTCGCCTGTTGCCTCCATCAAATATACAACCCCTCCTAAAAGTCTCGGCGCGGGAATGACACTGCCAGAGGATTTAGAAAAATCACAAGAGGTTTGGCCGATTATGCTGGAGCTGGCTCAAGAAGTAAGCGATAAGCTTAAACTTCACAAAAAAAAGGCCTCCGGTATGGCAATTTCAATAAAAGACAAAGATTTTGGCGTGAAAGAATGGCAAAATCAGTCTATTCTGCCCCTTCAATTTCCCAGAGAAGTGGCTGAATTCGCTTTCTCTATTTTTGAAAAGAACTATCTATGGAAACTGCCTGTAAGAAGCGTCACCTTGCGAGCAATAAACCTTGTTTCTGAAGGTTCTCCTATTCAGCGGGATCTGTTTTCAAATCGCGAGGAAGCAGAAAAGCTCGACCGATTGTCTTGCGTTGTTGAAAGCATTAGAGCCAAGTTCGGCAATGATGCCATTAAACGAGCGATTCTTTTCCAAGATGATATAAAAATGCCTAAAGGCGAACGCTCTCCCGGTTTTCCCAAAATACAGCCGTCATCTAATAAAAGCAGTGATTAGTACACAGCAGACGGCAAATACAAAACAAATACAAAACTTACAGATAAAATAAAAAGACAAGAAGGAATGCGCCAAGAAAATCCTTAGCGCAAACCTTTTGTGGAAGCTAACGTTTCCACAAGCCCTTAGTCAAAAGAGCCTGTGTCTTTTTGATTTTATCTTCAGAAGGAAGTGTCAAAGGCATTGTCAAATGAGTCGTCAATGCTGCCCATCGGCATCATTGAAGGCTGGTAGCTGGACATAGGAGCCTGCAAGGGACCACCCATATCGGCAAATCCGGTAGAAACAGGCTCAAGCGACTGAGCTATGATATGAGGAACCAAGAGGAATATAAGTTCTTGCGAATTGGTTCTTCTATCAGTGTTTCTGAAGAGAGACTTGATGATTGGGATATCGCCAAGAAGAGGGATCTTCATGGAAGAAGTGCTTTCATTGTCTTGAATCATTCCGCCGATCAATATCTCTTCGCCGTCTTTAACTCTGACAGATGTTTTAGCTGCGCTAGTACTGATAATTGGATAGTCATAGCTGCCGTCAGTTCTGGAAGTTGAAACCTCAGGCTCAGCGTAAACGGTCACATAGCCGTCATCGTTGATCATAGGGCGAACTTTAAGTTTAACACCAGTATCTTTTTCTTTGGGCGGCTGGTCAGCTGTTCCACCGTAGGTAATAACGTCACCCACGTTAATATAAGCTTCTTCACCGTTGATAGCTGAGATTTTGGGATTGCTGAGTGTCTTGCTCTCACTGCGACTTTCCAAAGCGTTAATAGTAGCACTATATTTAAGAGGAGCTCTATAGAAGTCACCCAATCCGAATATTTTTCCAACGCCTGATGCAGCAGGATCATAAAGCTGGGAGTTAGGATTTTTAGCGAAAAACTCTGTGCCTGACAAGAGGTCAAATGTGCCTTCACCAGGAGCTGTGACACCGGCTTTCCAGTTAACTCCAAGTCTTTTGGTAGCATTGGTTTCAACCTTAACGATTTTTGCTTCGATCATAACCTGGTGAACCGGAACGTCCAAAGTTTCAATCAGCTTTTCAACTTCAGCAAGAATATCTTTACCGCCTGATATTACAACTCCGTTAATGCGGTCATCAACAGCAACGTTTACATCTTTTTTAATAGTCGCGGTTATAATCTTGCTGACATCTGAAGGTTTGGCATACTGCAAACGTTTTGTCATGCTCAAACCTTTTTCAAAGGCGTCAACCAAGTTCTTTTCTGTTGCCAAAATCCAAGTATTGCCAATTCTTCTTACGGCAAATCCGTTTGTCTTAGCAATAAGGTTCATCGCCTCTTCATAATAAACGTCCTTAAGGCTTACAGTCACGTTGCCTCTGACGCTCTTTTCAGCGATAATGTTGGTTCCTGACTGTTCAGCAATAACGCCTATGACCTGTCTAATGTCAGTGTCCTTAAAGTTAAGAGAGATATTCTCTTGACTTTGAGCCCAGAGCATCGCAGGCAGAAAGGCGGCGACAAGCAAGAGGGCCGTTACTACCGGAAGTTTTCGCCTTCCGTCTCTGTAAATAAACATCATCTTCTTTTTACCTCCGAACGATAAAAGTTCAAAAAGTTCGACACATACTCTAAAGTAGCTTCTTCTGAACCACTATCGGCATTGTTTTATTCTTTCTTAACTAATAATTTATTTTTTCTTAATTTTTTTTGCAAAAAAAAGCGGAGAACCTGAGTTCTCCGCTTTACAATTGGATTAAGGCTTATTAGAACGATACGCTAAGTCGCGTCAGCGCACGTTCGGATTTTCTTTTTCCAGTCTGAATGTCGAGCGACTGCTATCTCTAATAGAAGTTACTACAACTCTGTCAGGGAAAATATCTACTACTCTGAACTTGCCTTCTACAGGTTGTCCCTGTGAAATTACAAATTCTTTTCCCTCAAACTTTACTACTGCAAGTCTTTTTTGATCATTGCCTACTATGCCTTGAACCGTCATCTGTAAAGGAGGCACCTGTTCACGCTTGGGAGCCATCGTCTTTACGGAAACTGTTTTAGGAGGCAAGGTTCTAGTAACAGGTCTGTCCTGAATAAGCTCCTTAAATGGATCCTTTAACATATCCAGCTGAGTCCTATAGTTTGAGTTGGAACTGGCATTAAGATGAGATTGAATTTCTTTGGCAAGTTGTTCTTCTCTGTCTAACCTATCGTTAGTCCAGTCAGCCAACTTTTTCTTGAGAGTCTCATCCTCAATCTCTGACATCTGAGCATAGGCTGCAGGCATTGCATATAGCATTAAGAGTGAGAATAGAATCCCTGCTAGAAACACTTTTCCGAATCTGGGCTTAATCATATTTATCCTCCTCATCTAACTACTATTTTAGCGGTAATGTTAACATTGAGGAATGGACTATCATCAGCCTTGGCATCTTTGGGACCGCCAGCTCGGCTTATATTGATTGAACCGCTAGACATTGTTACCAGACCGCGTTGTTCCATTATGTACAGAAAGTTGAAAATGTTTTTGAATTGACCGTTAATCACTATTTCAACAGGAAACTCGCTCCAGCTGTCTTCTCTCATTATGGGAGCAATTCTTATATCCTTAAACTCAACATCAAACATCTTAGCAATAGCTTCAATAGAGGCTAAAACCTTCGGAATTACCATTTCGACTTGTACAGTCGGCCTTTTTTTCTTTTCAAGCTCTTCTCGCAAGGCATCAATTCTGGCTTCGAGATTAGGCAATTCATCTCTGGCTTTTTTAGCTACTGTTATATTTTGTTTCTCAACATTTATCTCGCCTTCAAGCTTAGTCTTCTCGTTCTTTGCCGGTTCATATAGCTTCTGATGAACCAGCACGCCTGATACGCCAAAGAACATTAGCACAATAACTAAGGCTATAATTATAAACATGGCGGTTTCCTTTCTTATTGCTCGTTCATTTTGCAATTCAAGTCAAAACGCCAAGCTTTTTTGTTTTTAAACTCAATCTGAGAAGCGCTTTGCAAGTTAATCGCAGAAAACTGTCTAGGAGAACTTTTCCCTGTTTCACTCTTATCCCCGGGAACTCCATTCAAAGCGAATAGAAATTCTTGGATACCTGAGGTCATCTTTGTACTGGCATTTCTGTTTGAAGAGCCAGAGGATTCAGCCTCACTGCATGCTATAGCAGACATTTGTATACGCTTGTCAGCATCAACCCTCAAGGTTTGGAGCCAAACTGTCTTTTCGGGAACCTTCTGAGAGAGACCGAACAAAACGTGAGTCCAAGCTTTACCGCTGGGGTCAGCACCAGCATCTTGATCTCTAATCTCATTTTCTAGGCCTCTGATAGTACTCTCAAGCTTTCTCTTATCATCAGTGTATCTTTTCAATCCGGCATATTCAGTTTTGAGAGTCTTAAGATGGGCTTTTTCATCATCATTATAGTGCTCGAAATAGCCCTTAGCATATATGAAAGCGAAAATAGCAGCAGCAGCTCCCAAAATAACTATGCCGACAGAGAGGATAGCTTGCAAGGGTATAGGCTTACGAGCTTTTTTGGTAAGTAGGTTAATCTTAATCATTTATTTATCCTCCAAACCTCCAAGAGCAAGTCCGATCGCAACAGAGTACTGAAGCACGTCGGATGGGAAAGACTCACCGTCTGGAGCTGTTACCGAAAGAATATCTATCGGATTAAATTCCATTGCTGAAACTGAGAGCTCGTTAGAAAGGAAGCCAGAAAAGTTCTGCATTTTACCGGTTCCGCCGGTAAATATTATTCTGTCGATTTGAGGTTCGCGAGTCTGAGCTTTAAAGAAGTCGAAAGAACGTCTAAGTTCCATTGCCAAGTCATCAAGAACCATACGAACCAATCCGGGAATGCTGTCAGGGCTTTCAGAACCATAAAGATCTATAGAGCCTTCATGTACTTTCATTTCTTCAGCTTGCTCAAATGGAACCTGCATATTTTCAGCAATCTTGTCTGTAATGCTGTTGCCTGCGACCAAAATATTACGGGTAAAGTGCAAAACCCCGCCTATAAGCACAGATATGCTGCTGGTAGAAGCGCCTACGTCAATCACAGCTACAACCTCTCCGCCACCGCCATCGCCGCCGAAACCGCCAGATGCAGCTTCCACAGCATTTAGCAAAGCAGTGGTGTCAACTTCCATGACTCGGGGAGCAACACCTGCCCCTTTCAGAGCTGCAGTATAAGACTCGACTATAAGCTTCTTAACAGCTACCATAAGAACAAGAAGTTCTCCAGCTCCGCCGTCACCGCCGCCATCAACATGAGCAAGAACTTGGTGAGCCATGCTGCACTGATCCAATTCGTAAGGAAGATAACTGCTGGACTGGAACTCAAGAGTGCTTGCTATTTCGCTTTCTTCCATAGGCGGAATTTTAAGGAATCTCATGATGACATTCTGGCTGGATATACTCGCGAAGACGTTGCTCTTCTGGAACTTATGTGCCTTTAAAAGATCCTTGATTATGGCCGAAACCGAAGAAACATCGGTCATTTCGCCACCTGGACCGAATACGTTAGGAGGCAGAGGAGCCATGGCGAATTTTTCCAGCTCCCTGCCCATTCCCGCTTTTTTTATCTGAACAATCTTGACGCTGTTGGAGCCTATATCTATCCCCAAGGCCGTATTGTCAGAACCAATAAAACTCATAAGCCTTCCTCCAAAGAAATTACCTGAAGCGCAGCTTCAAGTGTATAGAATATTGCGACTTTTCCAACTTATCGGCAGATGTTCAGATATAGTTAACTAAGAAATAAACTTCTGTACTAATTATATTAATTATTTGCACTAATAGGCAAGACTTGCCAAAGAAACATCTGAATAATAGTAAGAAAGAATTTGACGATAATTCCAGCCTCTTTTGCCTAGCTCAATAGCTCCTGACTGACAAAGACCGACCTGATGGCCATATCCTCTCCCGAAAAGTGAAATTTTATCCAAGGATGACTGGCTCATAACAGAACTTTTGAAAGAATCCTGAAGTTGAGGTTTTGGAGAAGTTTTAAGTATTTTTTGCACGCTTAGAACGCCCCAGCCTCCCAATGGTTCTGAAGCTCTATGCAAGCCTTCTGCACTCTGAACAAACAGCTGTCTGCTCAAAAGCGTGTTTCTTTGCAAATTGACACGCCACGCTTCAGAGGATTCCATATCGGACAAAGAATCAGCCAGCATCTGTCTTCTTCGATCTTTATCAGCTATTACAAACGTCATGCTGGGCAACTTGAAAAGAGAGCGAAAACGCGAGCCCTTTATCTCATGATTAGAAGTCGGCGTTTTAAACACAATCTTTTCGACTATATCCATGTACGATGGAGAAACAATCTCTATGTCCGTCACTGCATCAAAATTGATTTTTTCGTTTGTCAAAACTTTTCTCATCATATCAAGCGAAATAACTTTGCTCCACCGGTAGTTAGGCGCATTTTCACAAAAAGAGCATTGGACTCTTCGAAGCCAAGGCTTGAATGTGCCGCCAAAAACACTTGAAGAATCTGAAGTTTCCCCGCCGCAAGTAGAATGGTAAAGAGTTTCCGCATGATTGCCATCATATAACATTGTAATAGAACGTGTAGCAGCCACAGCCAAATCCACACTTTTTCTTTCCGCCTCAATTCCAAAATAAACTTGGCAATGAGTTGAATCGCAAAGCTCCGCATTTTCGTCTTTATGCCTATGTCTGCCAGCAAAAGCATAGGTTCTGGCTATTACAGCTTGGCTTTTCAAGGATTCCAAAGGTGCAAGAGAACTCATTTCTCCGCCAACAACACCTCGCAAATAATCTTCAACAGCGACATTATTCACAATAACAACATGGTCTTTTTTAAAGTGAGCTGTCAAAGAACCTCTATAGGTCTTACCGTTAAATTCAACTAGACCATTATTAGAAATAAAATTCAAAGGAGTTCTTTGTCTTCCTCTGTGATTCTTCAGATTTCGCTCAAAGACTCCTCTCTTGCGAAAACCTTGAACCCGCTTTCCTGAAGCATCCAGAACGCGCCCGCCATCAGGAAGAACTATTTTTATCTTGTCATGTTTATCGCCCAACTTTATTTTAAAAATAGGCTCTGCTTTCTTGTTTTTGGCATATAAATAAGAAGACTGGCAAACAAGAAGAAAAAAAACAACAAAAAACAGCTTAAAAGCAGCAAGTTTTCCAAGCGAAAATACTCGGTTCAAAATTCACTGGCCTCCAATAAAGCATCAGATTGCATAGGAACCTTGTGCTTTTTGCTCATAGAATAGCGGTCGTGTTCGCTAAAAATACATCCGCAATATTTTTGCCTGTAGATATCATGCTCTAAAGCGAAGTCTTTTGAATGAGAAAACCCGGAAGAAAAATCCGCAGCTATATATTTAAGATTATGTTCCTTGGCTATTTTATCGCCAACTTCATGAATAAGCTTATGATTTTGGTAAGGGCTTATAAGCAAAGTAGTCGTAAAAGCATCAAAACCATGAGCTACAGCTGCTTTAGCAGTTGCCATAAGTCTCATCTCATAACACTTGGCGCAACGCTTTCTTGAATAATCTCCTTCCAAGGCTTTAATATAAATCCCAAGCCCATAAGCAGTATCTCCGCTCAAGACTGATAAGTTGAGAATTTTCGCGGTTTTTAGAAATGATTTGAAACGTTCCAAATACTCAATATACGGATGAATATTTGGATTATGCCAAAAGGCTGTTATAAAAGCTTCGGGAAAATCTTCAACTAAAATCGGGTATGAACCGGAAAGACAAGGACCACAACAAGAATGAAGAAGGATTTTCATATAAGCCTTCCTGAAAGAGTCCAGTTGCGAGCTTCAGTTATTTCAACCTGCTGAAAAGTGCCCACCATAGATTCATTGCCTTCGAAATTAACAGTCCGGTTTGCCAAGTTTCTTCCAGCCACATGATTATCGCCTCTTGCCGCTTTGCTGTCGACCAAAACTTCCACAACTTTGCCTATCTGCTTGGCGCTTTCTTCTTTTGAAATAACATTTTGAACTTCAATAAGTCTTGCCAAACGCTCTTTTTTCTCCTCATCTGAAAGATGTCCGTCCATTTCAGCCGCTTTTGTTCCAGGCCTCGGAGAATAATAATACATGAAAGCTGACTCATACCTGACCTGTTTAACCAAAGATAAAGTTTCTTGGAATTCTTTTTCTGTTTCTGTCGGAAAACCACAGATGATATCTGTGGTTACAGAAACATCTTGAATATGTTTTTTTACAATTTCTATGAGTTTAAGATATTTTTCCCTCGTATAGCCGCGGTTCATCATGCGTAAAACTCTGTCAGCTCCTGCCTGAACAGGCAAATGAAAATTTTTTCCGACTTTTGAAAGCTGAGCTATACGTTTAACAGCTTCTTCTGTAAAATCTCGAGGATGAGAAGTGAGAAACCGAACCCATTTAATACCGGAAATTTCTTCTATCTCTTCCAAGAGAGAAACAAAACCCTCTTTATAGCCCAAATCTTTACCGTAAACATTGACGTTCTGCCCAAGCAATGTAATTTCTTTTACTCCGCGATCAGCCAAATCTTTTATAAAAGCCAGCAATTCATCTTTTTTGCGGCTGACCTCTGGACCTCTGACATATGGAACGATGCAATAAGCACAGAAATTGGTGCAGCCTCTGATAATACTGACCATGGCCGAGAATGGTCTTTCCAGGACAATTCCGTCTGCCATTTCACCGTCAAAGTGTCCTTCACCACGAAAGGCGCCCGAGACTGGTTTCTTGGCTGCAGCTTTAAGCAAAGAGGGCAAAGTTTCTATATCATTAGGACCAAAAACCAAGTCCAACATTGGAAGTTGTTGAAGCAACTCTGATTTTTTGTTTTGCCCGACACAGCCACCGACTCCAATAATCAAGGCAGGATTTTTCCGTTTCAGAGAGGAAAGGGCTTCGACTCGTCCTATAAGACGCTGTTCTGCATTTTGTCTGACGCTGCAAGTGTTGAAGAGGATTAAATCCGCCTCTTCCTCCACAAAGGTTTCTGAATAGCCCTCTGCATTAAGTATACCTCTCATGCGTTGAGCATCAGAAAGGTTCATTTGACAACCGAAGACGTTTAAAAGATATTTTTTGCTTTCATTCTCCATAGATGCGAATACTAACATATAATCATTAATAAAGCCAAGCAAGCAGTGACTAGTGCTGTGTAACATCTAAAAGTTACGTTTGATCCTATCCAAGATAAGAATCTTTTTCTGGCTCTTTGATGCAGCAGGCGCACTAGAGGGGATAGAGGTTAGGGTATAGGGAGTAGTGAAATACTTTTTTAACTCAACATTACAGTCAACAACTGCTTTATCAGAGGCTAGGGCAAAAATTGTGATTATGCGGTAGCAGAATGCAATTTTTGCCCAATTTTGCCCTCATCTGTGTGAATCTGTGTCCATCTGTGGATATAAATAAATGTACCCGATAACGAACTTT
>JAAYNI010000030.1 GCA_012520995.1 Candidatus Rifleibacteriota bacterium | reverse complement strand
TTTGACACGCAAAGACCCTTAGGCGACTTTGAAATTCTGCTTTTTTCCTTCAGTTTTGAAGGCGATTTTGACAACATTCCAAGCATATTCGCAGCACTGGGTTTGCCTCTTATTGCAAAGAAAAGAAACAAGCACCATCCATTACTGATAGCTGGAGGTGCGGCCGTTATGTCTAACAGTGAAGCCTTGGCAGACATCTTTGACATTTTAATTCCTGCCGAAGCTGAAACAACGATCAAGCCGCTATTTGATATTTTAATGCAAAAAGGTTTCGAAAAAGACCTTGTTGCTCAAATACCAGGGATTATGCTCCCCTCCTGCCCCGAAAAATATATTGCTCCCGTCCATTTTCATAATTTGGTCACATCTCCGGCATACACACACATAGTTTCAAAATACAACGCTTTTGGAGGAGCACACATTATTGAAGTTATGCGAGGTTGTCCAAGAATCTGCTCTTTCTGCCTTGCCCGTTCTATTTACAAACCCGTGAGACATCTTCCAAAAGATGCTTTGCTTGAATTGCTCAACACCTCTTTAAGAGAGTGCGATGATCTGGGTCTTACAGCTCCCTCTCTTTTTGATCATCCTGAAATAAACGACATAGCTCTAGAACTCATAAAAAGGAACATAAAAATAAGAAATTCTTCTGTAAAATGGGAAAAACTTACTCCAGAAATAATAGATCTGCTACGCCTTTCAGGAACTACTGGCCTTACCTTGGCACCCGAAACAGGCTCAGAACACCTAAGAGCAGCTATGCAAAAGCCTATGTCCGTAGAGCGCTTTCTAATAAGAGTAAAAGAGCTTTATGACGCAGGTTTTGAACACCTGAAAATGTATTTCATGACCTGCTTGCCTGGAGAAACAAAAAAGGATGTAGACGAAACTGCTGCATTCATAGAAAAGCTTGAGGCTATCGCTCCTTCTCCTGCTGCTCTTTCCGCAAACTTCTCTGTTTTTATTCCAAAGAAGCAAACTTTTTGGGAAAATGAAGAAATTTGGGAAGAATATAAGATAAAAAAACATTTACAATATTTAAAATCGCAATTATCACACTTTCGTATTAAAATAAGATACGATAGTTACCGGCAAGCCTTGAGACAAGCGCATCTAGCAAAAGTCGGACGAGAACTTGCCATTGAATATGAGAGTGAGGTTTCGAAATGCGCCAAAGATTCTTTGCAAATAAACTTGACATCAGATTTGGAATATTAACTCTAGCAATTATTGCTATCACTTTAATCACAGCTTGCTGCAAACCCACAGGCAAATCAACCGATACAACAACATCACCAGCCCCGGTTGTTCCGACAAATAACAAAAAAGCTTTATCCGCTGGTCTTTTAATTACGCCACAAGGCTTAAACGACAAAGGCTTTAACGATTTGGCAAACAAGGCCATGAAACAAGCTGCCGCAAAAGGCGAAATTGATGACATAATCATTGAGCCTTCCACTATCAATAACCCGGAAGCCTCAATAACCTTTTTTGCGGCTCAAAACTTTGACCTGATAATAGCAGTCGGCGCCGCTTACCAGGACACAGTAATAAAACTTGCGGCAAACAACCCTGCCACACGCTTTGCAATCATCGACTCAGATGTCAAAAAAGACAATGTCTTGGGCATTTCCTTCAAAGAAGAGGAAGGAGCATATCTCTGCGGCTACTTGGCCGGCAAAATGACAAAAACAGGCAAAGTAGGTTTTATAGGCGGGGTTAAAACACCTGTCATATCCAGATTTTACAAAGGATTTGCTAACGGAGTTGCATCAACAGGCAAAGAAGTGGAAATTCTGGAAAAATATATTGCAACCGATTTTAAAGGCTTTAACAATCCGACGGTGGGAAATGAAATAGCAAAAAACATGTATGAAAACGGCTATGACGTAATATTTGCACCTGCAGGAGCCTCAACGCTTGGAATAATCTCTGCCGCTGTTGAAAAGCAAGGCTACGTAATAGGCGTAGACACAAACCAAGACTCACTGGCCCCTGGTTTGGTTCTCACAAGCATGGTAAAAAGAGTGGATAAAGTTGTGGAAGATATTTTGAACGCGCTCATAAAAAACGAGCCATTGAGCAGCATCAAAACATCCTATGGACTAAGCGACGGCGGAATCTCTCTCACAGACTTTGCTTTAAGTCGACAAGCAGTCGGCAATGAATTGATAGCTGAACTGAAAGATATCGAAACAAAGATAATTTCCGGAGAAATAGATCCGTTAGGCCAAAGCAATACACTTCAAAAAGTAAATGGACAATAGACCTATAGCAGTTTTTGATTCCGGCGTTGGCGGTCTTACCGTCTTCAAGGAACTTCAAAAACTTCTGCCAAACGAAAGCTTCATATATTTCGGTGATACAGCCAGAGTTCCTTACGGCAACAAGTCAGCCGAGACTGTCAAAGGTTACGCTTTGGAAATAGCCGAATTTTTGGAAATGCAAAATATAAAAATGCTTGTTATAGCTTGCAATACAGCTTCCGCATATGCCTTAAACACTCTTAAAGCCGCTTTCTCTATGCCCGTCATAGGCGTAATAGATCCTGGCGTAAGAGCTGCTGTAAAAGCTACAAAGTCAGGCACTATAGCTGTTATAGGAACAAAAGGAACAATTTCGTCAGATGTTTACCAAAAAAAAATAGAACACTTGAGAGCGGATCTGAAAGTATTCGGAAAACCCTGTCCTCTTTTGGTTCCTATAATAGAAGAAAACCTTACCCATTCCAAGCTTGCCAAAGATGCAATTGAGATGTATCTTGATGATTTTAGAAATGCAAGCATACAAACCTTGATACTTGCTTGCACTCATTATCCGCTAATAGCAAAACACATAAACGATTTTTTCAAAGGAAAGGTTAAACTGGTTGACTCTGCCGAGGAAACAGCGAAAGAAACACAAGAACTGTTAATCGCAAGACGTATAGAAGCTTCAGAAAATAACCGTCCCACTGAGCGTTTCTTTGTCACAGATGCGCCAGAGTCTTTTGCTGAAATAGCAAAACCATTTCTAGGAAGAACAATAGAAGCACAGGCAATTTTACACAAATAGACTACAGGAGAGAAATCATTGGACATCACAACATCCGAAAAGAAGATAATTTATTGCCCGTACTGCCGAACGGCTAATTATCACCTTGCTGACTTTTGTCGAGGATGTTCCCAGTCACTCTCCGAGACTCTGCAAAAATCCGCTGAAAACGAGCCGGAACCAACTGGTCTCACAAAACATGTCTACATGTTGATAGACGCCGCCTTTGCTATTATAGATGAAATTAAACGCTGGATACATATAGGCAGGCTGAATGTAACTCTCAATGTCCTCTATCGCAAAAGAGCTGCTTTGCTGAAAAAGACAGCTCAAATGTCTGAATCTCGCTTTGAAGTTTCACCTGAATTGAAATACGAACTGGCTATAATAACAGAGGATCTGAATGCTCAAGCAAGCGATGAAATTTATTACAGAAGCCGCTCTTGGCAGCGCACTCCTCAGCTCTTCTTCCTTCTCATACTCGCGCTTTTCATCTACGGCTTAGCAGTATATACACCTACTCGTAGAATCCAGCCTGGAACAACCGCAAACCATTCAATTTTTTCAGGACAAATAAGCCATATTAAAGACTTTCCAATTATAGGCCATAGCATTATAACCTCAGCCGCTTGGCATAAAAACAAACTCTACGTCGGAGGCAACGGAGGTCTTACTCTGATTGACACAGTCACAGGCACTGCCACACAAACAATCGGATTGCCTGAAAACTTCTTTGTCAGAGATTTGACATCCAATGGTGATACTCTCTATGCAGGCGGTTTCCCAGGCATTTATAAAATTGCTGAAGAAGACGTTTCAAAATTTGCGCCAGAAGCTTCTCTAGATAACTCATTGATTAACCGAATCTCAATGTGGCAACACAACAAGCTGATGATCGGCACCATTAACAAAGGTCTTTTAATAGCAGATAAAGAAGATGTGCAATCAATAAAGAGCACACAAGACAGAATAATCAATGATTTCGGCAAAATAGGAAAAAGCATTTGGATTTTATCAGAAGACGGCTTATTGACAGGCAAGCTTAACAGCCTTGAACCAATGAATCTGCAAATACTGGCAGGCAAAAAATTGAAAAAACTGATAGTGACAAAAAACCGAATATTTATTGGAACAGATCAGGGCGTTATAACCTGCTATAAAAGCACAAGGGACTGGGTCTGGACAATTCTTTCAACCGACAAGCCTGGACACATAAATGACATGGCAGCGGTTGGTGAAACTCTATTTATAGCTTCTGATGAAGGTGTTTACAGAGCATCTCAAGGGCGTATGGACAGGCTTACAGCAGTCCCCAGCAGTGCTCTGGCTATCTGCGACACATTTCTTGCAGCAATCTGCAACAACTCAGTTGTCCTATATTACTTTGTTCCAGGCAGCAAGCACAGCGACTCTTCACTCTTTGGACCTATACCTCAATTAGGCACCTATACTCCTTCTTTGCCTATTGCAGTCAAAGAAAAACAAGATAGATGGCAAAGCCTAAGAACTCCTGAGTTGGGGCTGATGGATACAGATAACAAACAAATTTTCGGAGCTACAAAAGCAGAGAACTCCAAACACACATCTCCCGCTCTTCCCAAACCTCATATTGAACTGCCTTTAGAGCTTCAAATGCCTATTTTCACTGAAATAGCAGATCTGGGAGACAAATATGCGCTGGCGACAAAAAATCGCGGCATATGGCTATACGAATCTCAATCCTGGAAACAGCTTAAAGCTCCCGAAGAACTGACAGCAACAAAGCTTGCCGTTAACACCTCAGGACTCTGCTTCATCTACGGAGATGGAAAAGGTATTTATAAAATAGAAAATGACGAAGCCAAAGAGGTTTTAACAAAAGAACATACAGAAAACTTGATTTTCGCCTCTCTAACAACCTCAAATACTTTGATTATGCTTTATTCAGACGGCTATATTAAAGAATTTACTGAAACATCCTCTGCCCCTGAAATACTCTTCAAAAAACCTCAAAATTTCAAAGCAGAGCTTTTCTCCGTCTTTAAGTCTGGCAACTCCTTCTTTCTGCCTTCTGACAGAGGAATAGTTAAACGGGAACCTGACGGAAAATGGAATCTGGTTTTTTATTCAGGCCAAAAATCTAAAATAGAATCATCTCTTATAACTGAAAATGGAGTCCTTTACACAGCTCTCTTTGACGGAAGGGTATTCGAGTATGCGGAAGAAGGACTTCGCCTAATAGGCATACTTCCCAATACGCCAATCACACTTACATACTCTACAAACCTGTCAGCTGTATCAGGGCAGGAAATCTATACCTACGATAACAAGCGCTTTATTCCAATCCCATTCAAAGGCGAAGAGCAAATCCTAGGAGTCTTTACACAACCTGACAGCAAAAAGATGCTTATCTTTACTGAATCAGGTGTTAAAACACAGTAACAAACAGTGAAGAGTCCTCAGTGAACCGGGAACAGTGGAATTGTTTAAACTCAATCGCTGAAACTGTTAATTGCTTTGAGATATTGATAAATAACCAATATTCTCTGTGCTTTAAAAAGGCAATGCTAAAAATTATATTCTGTAATTTTTAGCATTGCCTTCTGATATCTGCGTAATCTGTGGATAGAAAAAGATGTACCAGACTACAGCTTTATTCGACTATTTTCAGGTGCAATTCTTTGAGTTGCTTTTCGGTAACTGTAGAAGGCGCTCTCATCATGAGATCCTGAGCATTTTGATTTAAGGGGAAAGCTATAACCTCGCGAATATTCTGTTCATTCGCGAGCAGCATGGCAATTCTGTCTACTCCAGGTGCTATACCGCCGTGAGGGGGAGCACCATATTTAAAGGCTTGAATCATTCCGCCAAATTTGTCATCTACTACGCTTCTGTCATAGCCAGCAATTTCAAAAGCTCTATACATGATTTCCGGCAAGTGGTTCCTGATTGCGCCGGAACTCAGTTCAATTCCGTTGCAAACTATGTCGTATTGATAAGCCTTAATTTCAAGAGGATCCATATTATTCAGGGCTTCCAAACCGCCTTGAGGCATTGAAAAAGGATTGTGGCTGAAAATAATTTCGCCTGTTTCTTCGTCCTTCTCAAACATCGGAAAATCCACAATCCAACAGAATCTATAGCTATTTTTCTCTCTTAAATCAAGAATATCTGCAAGTTTGAGTCTAAGTTGCCCGAGAAGCTTGGCTATGGAATCTGTTTCACCAGCCATAATAAACAATGCTGAGCCATCCTTGGCATTAAATCGTTCTCTAAGAGCTGCTGATTCAGCCTCTGAGACATGTTTGCCTATGCTGCCTTTGACTTCACCGTCTTTAAACTGCACGGTAGCAACACCTTTACCGCCTTGTTCTTTAACAAAATCTTCTATTTCTTTGTAGAACTTTCTGGATTTGTCAGCCAAGCCATCAACACAAAGACCTCTTATGGAATGTCCAGCTTCCAAGGTGTCCCTGAAAAGACTGAAAGAGGTTTCCGCAAAAATATCTCCCAAATCTTCTATTTCAAGAGCAAAACGCAAATCAGGCTTGTCAGAACCATATTTGGCTATTGCGTCAGCGTATGTAATACGAGGGAAAACAGGCGATGTGACTTTCCAATCGCTCAAGTCGCTGAAAAGACCAATGAAAAGCTTTTCAAGAGCCGCAAAAATTTCATCTTGAGTCACAAAGGACATTTCAATATCCAACTGATAAAACTCACCAGGTGAACGATCCGCTCTTGCGTCTTCGTCTCTAAAGCAGGGAGCTATCTGAAAATACTTGTCAAAACCAGAAACCATCAGAAGCTGTTTGAACTGCTGAGGAGCTTGGGGCAAAGCATAAAACTTGCCAGGATAAAGTCTGCTTGGCACCAAATAGTCTCTGGCACCTTCTGGAGAGCTGCTTGTCAATATAGGTGTTTGAAATTCCACAAAGCCCATGTCAGTCATGCGTCTTCTGATTTCCGATATAATCTTTGAACGCAAAAGAATATTCGCATGAAGCTTTTCGCGTCTCAAATCCAAAAATCTGTATGTAAGCCTCGTAGTTTCAGGCGCATTGTCATCATCAGCAACCTGGAAAGGCAAAACTTCCGCAGAACTTTGCACAATAACCTTGGAAAGCTTTACTTCTATTTCGCCCGTGGGCATGTTTTTATTGATATTTTCGCCTCTGCTTATGACTTCGCCTTCTACCGTTACAACCGATTCCACACGAACCGAAGACAATATTTTCTCGCATTCGCTGCCAGGCTCGCTTAAAATCTGGGTAATTCCGTAATTGTCTCTCAAAGTGGCAAAGAGCATACCCCCCAAGTCTCTTTTTCGATGAAGCCAGCCAGACAAGCGCACTTGTTTGCCTAAATCTGAAGCACGTAATTCACCGCAGTTGTGTGTTCTGTAAATATTCATGAATAACTCTCATTTCTGATGATATTAGAATTTGCAGGGATATTATACAGCAAGGCTAAAATAAATAAAACTTGCCTCTTATACAAAATCTTCCTAAAACTCAAATTATTTATAGCTTATTTAGGCTAATCTGCAAAGCTTATGATAGAATATATCCTAAATAAATTCAGGAAAACGCAGTGTCAGATAAACTAACTTCCAACTCAACTAAGAAAACCCACAAATATTCGTTTTTCCTCTTTTTCACCGCAGCTCTCTTGGCAACTGTCTTCACTCTTTATTTAGGAGGCAATTTTGACCATAAAATAGAGCAAAGCCGCCAAGAAAAGATAATTAACGAAAAACTTGAAGCGCTGCTTTCAGATGAGCCTCTCTCAACAACTCTATTGAAACAATCTCTAGACTTTCAGAATACCTTGGAGTCACTCCTGCAGCTTCTAAATTCTAAACAAATAAATCCCGAACATCCCGCCTTATCCGAACTCACAAGCAAAAAATCTCAAAAAGATGCTGCAACACTAGCTCTTGAAAGAAATATTACACCTGAAAAAAAATTAAAAAACTTGGCCAGAGTCTACTTTAACAATCTCCTTGCTGACTTCGAAATATACCTTTTCAAATTCGACAATGGAACAACCGATAAGCCCCAGCTGTTTTTCAGCACTCCAAAAGAAAATTCCAAGAATTTGCTTCGCAACCGTTTTCAGGAACAATACAAAGAAATATCCCGAGATGCTCTGAAAAATATATTAAACGAAAATGAAGGCAAAGCAATAAGCCTTGATTGTTACGGAATAGAAGGCTTTCTGACTTGCGGATTAACCCAAGAATACGATCCGCTTGAAGAAGACAACCTTCCCTCAGACAACTCGCCAATAGACAGCTTAGGCTTTTGCCTTTTTGCTCCAAACAGTCCAGAAAACATAAAGATGGCAAAGCTATTTGCTCTTCAAAATCTTTTAAGCAAATTTGGCGGCGATGAAAAAGCAATAATATTGACAATCGATAAAAGACTGAACTCTTCTCCTTTTGTCGTAACTGCCTCACCTAACACAAAAGAACTTACTGAAAATGCAATATCTGTATGTTCTGAACATATGAATGCTTCGCAACCAGTAAGATTGACAATCCCTTACTCAAAAGGGCATATGCACTTTCTTTATAAGCCGGATCTAGCAAAAGCTGTCGCTCTGTTCGTTCCTACACTGAAAAAAACCTCTATTTTTGCTGAAGAATTCCTCTTAATAGCAGCTATACTCCTAGCCGCAGCCTTAATCACTTTTTCCAATAGAATGGTGAGAAACAGCTGGTATGATTTTTCTGAAAAATTCGACTTTCCCTTGGTATATCTGCTTATATTGATTTTGCCCTTCTCACTACTGTATTTAAGCACAAAAGTTCACTTTGCCTCTGAAACAGAAGCGCTCAGTAAAGAACAACAGGTAAGCTTGGAAAGCAAAATAAAGCAATATGACTTGCACAAACACAAATTTATAGCGTTTTATACAAAAAAACTGGAAAACGCCTTAAAAACTACTGGTATTCCAATAGCTTCCAAACCTCTAGCTCAAATTTTAGCAAAGGAAATAAATGTTTTTGACAGAGCCATAATCAAAAGCACTTTTACACCAGAAGAAATTGCTACTTCTGAAATCGAGCTCTTCGCCTACGACCTCTCCAGAGGCACTCTTTCCGAGTTTGAACAAAACCTTGAAAGCAAAAGAAAGCGTCTTAGCAGAAGCAGGCATTTAGCACCACATAAAAAAGCAGTTCTTTCCATAGCAACAAGAGCGGCCAAAAGCGGCAAACTCTGTTATGAAATTATAGGCAGCACTGGCTTTATGGCAGCTAAGCTGGAAGCTTTTGACAACATTTTGATTTTGGCGGTAACTAATTCGCCGGAGTTTACAGCAAATCGCCAAAAGCAAATTACAGCTTACTTAATATTCACTTTAGTTATAATAATTGCAGCTATCTGCTTCAGCTCTTTAATCCCGCTAGCTATGAATTTACCTGGTAAAAGTTTAATTCTTGCTTTTCATGAATTAAAAGAAAGCAACTTCAATATCAATCTCACTCCTGAAATATTGAACGAAACAGGTAATCTATGCACTCAACTTACGACTGCTGCAAAACATGTTTCAAGGCATAAACTCTTTGATGAAATAATGAGAGATTATGACAAAGAAACTTCCTCGCTCTGGATCAAAGACTCCATTTTAGAGCAATCCGACGATTTTAAGGGAACTATACTTGTAACATCTTTAAAAAATTGGGATGACATCTCTCAAAGCTTAAATCCACGCCTAAAAGAAAAACTGTTGAACAGATTCGCTATACGTATGTCATGGATTATAAGATACTTCGGAGGCAAAATTTACAAGATTCCCAACGGACGTATTGAAGCCTTCTTCGAAAATACTTCCAGTAATCATATTCCATATTTTGTTGCAGCTGACAACGCGACTCAAAAAGCAGTTTATGCTCATATGTGTATGAAGGAAGAAATGATTTTGATCAATCGCGAGATGGCAAAAGACCTTGAAAAACCTGTCGAAATTAAAAGCGGATTATCATATGGTTCTTTGCGTCTCATTGCCTTAAGCAAAGGAAACAAAAAATATGATCATGCAATGGTAAGTGAAAAACTGAAGACCGCCAGAGATTTGGCACTCAATACAGAAAAAGAAACTAGCAAAGACATTTTTGCTGACTCCGATGCTCAAAAACAATTCAATATAAACCTCAAAAATTCTGAAGAATTTTCTGATATTCATTCGGCTTTAAAAGCAGACAATGAAACCGATCCTAAAATAAATGAACGCATCGCCGCATGCAGAAAAGAAGCTAACGAAACTTTAAGAAAACGCATAGAAACAAACTTGGGTAAAGAAACTGTAATTGACACCGACAGCCTTTCATCCAAAACCAAGACAATTATTCTTGGAACAGTTATATTCTTGTGGCTCCTGCTGATTGCTTCTTCGCTCTATGCTTTCCCTATAACTCATTGCAAAACACTATACCCTGTTCTTTTGTTATGCTTGATTCTGCCTCTTTTACAAATGGCCTTCCGACGAGACTTTCCTCTCATTGCTTCTTTAAAAACACAAAACTTTATTTATTTGGCATCTCTTGCTGCTCCAGTTTTAACAGCGTCATATTCTCTTCTTAACAGAAGTAGTAAAACTGATTTGAGCGCCATAAATTCTTATGCCTATACTGCTATCCCTGCCTTCTTCATTCTTGGACAACTTCTAATTGAACAAGCGCTCTTCCCTTATAAAAAACTGCTGAAAGGAATAAAATCCCTAAGCGTTCAAAACTTTTCATTTAGAACAAACTTTACAGAAGGAAATCTGGCAGGACAGCTTTGCATTGAATTTGACGAAATGATGCAAACCCTTGAAATTTCTTCTTTTGACAAAACAGATATCACATTATTAAAAACACCTATAGCAGCTTATGGCTCAAATGAGAAAACAATCTCTAGGGGTTCTGTTTTACTTAAAGTTAAAGTCTCAGATTTTACAGAACTGCAAAAAAATGAACCGCAAGCTATTTTAGCTCTAAAACTAAAAAACTATGCTGCAGCTACTATTGAAACCATAGAGAACGATGGCGGAGAGATTTTCAGAATTCAAGAAGACGAGATAACAGGAGTGTTTTCTTCGCCTTTGAAACATCCTAAGAAATCAGCAAAAAATGCCGCAGAAACTCTACTTCAAGCTGCCGAAGATGAAAAAATTCTGAAACTCGAAACAGAAATAACCAGTGCGCTCTGAAAACTAAACAAATAGTTGCATATAAAAAATCTATTATGCTCTTTGTGTTTTCTGTTGCCAAGACCGCACCAGTGATGAGTGGCGGTATCAGAATAAATTAGAAATTAAAAAGTATAAATTAGAAATAAATGTTTTAGTCTTTTCTGCAGTTTCTGTCCTATGCCTTTATTTGGGGTTTTGCTACCCCACACCCTACTCCCTGATTTTAAGCTATGCTTAAAATCCCATCGCGAAGTAAAAATTTGTAAAAAAAACGCCTCTTTTCAGGTTTAAACTTGAAAAGAGGCGTTTTTATGACCTTAAATCATTCTGTAAGCTTAAAACCTACCAAAGCAAGAGGAGGCAGATTTATCGAAATAGACTGAGGCTTGTGATTCCAGTGGACATCTTCGCTCCAGCAACCGCCGAAATTGCCGATGTTAGAGCCAAAATACATTTCTGAGTCAGAGTTAAGTATTTCTTTGTAATAGCCCTTTTGAGGAACGCCAAGTCTGTATCCTTGGCGAGGAACGGGTGTAAAGTTAGCAACATAGACAGTGACATCATCGTTGTTTTCACCGCGTCTCAACCAGCTGATTGTACTGTTTTCGACATCATCAAAGCTTATCCATTCAAATCCGTAAGGTTCGCAGTCGTTAAGGTGAAGCGAAGATTCAGATTTATAAAGATAGTTAAGATGAGTCACAAGTCTCTGCAAACCGCTGTGCGAATCATAGTCCAGCAAATACCAATCTAAGCTTTGATTGCTGTCCCATTCGTTCCATTGTCCAAAGTCAGTGCCCATAAACAAAAGCTTTTTGCCTGGCATAGTCCACATCATGCTGTAAAGAAGCCTTACGTTAGCAAACTTCTGCCAAAAATCTCCAGGCATCTTGTTAATGATATTACCTTTGCCATGTACTACTTCATCATGCGAAAGCACATAAATGAAATTCTCTGAAAAAGCGTAAACAAGCGGGAAAGTCAGATCATTGTGGTGATATTTCCTGTATACAGGATCATGTTTGAAATAGGACAAAGTATCATTCATCCAGCCCATATTCCACTTGAAGTTGAAGGACAGGCCGCCATTCTGGCAAGGCTGACTTACTCCGGGGAAAGCCGTAGATTCTTCAGCAATGCAGAGCACTCCTGGATGAAGTTTTTGAGATATATCATTGAGATATTTCAAAAATTCTATAGCCTCAAGGTTCTCACGACCGCCATATTTATTAGGTACCCACTCACCGCTCTTTCTGGAATAGTCTCTGTAAAGCATGGAAGCCACAGCATCGACTCTGATACCGTCTATGTGGTATTTTTCCATCCAGAAGAGAGCACTGCTTATCAGAAAGTTTTTAACTTCGTTTCTGCCAAAGTTAAAAATCAATGTACCCCAATCTTTGTGTTCGCCTTCGCGAGGGTCACTGTGTTCATAAAGCGGAGTTCCGTCAAACTTTGCAAGACCGTGCGCATCCTTCGGGAAGTGAGCAGGAACCCAGTCAAGTATCACTCCTATGCCATTCTCGTGCATGTAATTAACAAAATACATAAAGTCTTTCGGACTTCCGAAACGGCTTGTAGGAGCAAAATAACTGGTTACCTGATATCCCCAAGAAATATCAAGCGGATGCTCAGTAATAGGCATAAGCTCCAGATGAGTATAACCTAGTTTAAGAACATATTCCGCAATCAAAGGAGCAAGCTCTCTATAGGTCAAGAATCTGTTGCCTTCGTCAAAATTTCGGGTAAAGGAACCCAAATGACATTCAAAAATGGATACAGGTTCTTTTCTCCAGTTAGTTTTGCCGCGTTTTTCCATCCAATCGGAATCGGTCCATTCAAAACCGGAAATATCATAAACCTTACTGGCAGTTTTAGGTCTCAACTCCGCATAGAAAGCATATGGGTCAGCTTTTTCAAGCAAATAGCCTTCCTTGGTTTTTACCTCAAATTTATAATTCTGTCCCACGGAAAGTCCTGGAACAAAAATTTCCCATATTCCTGAGGAACCCAAAGCTCTCATAACATGGCGTCTGCCATCCCAAGAGTTAAAGTCGCCAATTACGCTGACACGTCTCGCATTAGGTGCCCAAACAGCAAATGCTACTCCTCCGAGTTTATCTTTAAAGTATTGCTGAACACTTATATGGGCTCCCAACTTATTATAGAGCTCATGGTGATTGCCTTGCGAGAATAGATACTGATCCATCTCTCCAATTGTTGGCATAAAAGCGTAAGAGTCATAAAACTCAGAACTGAGACCGCTTTCATAATAGGGTTTCAACCTATAGGCAAAGACCTCTTTTTTGTCAGGAATCACGACTTCAAAGAAGCCCTGATCGTGCAACTTCGTCATTAAATGCCTTTTGCCGTTTTCAACTTCAACAACCTCGGTTTTTACTGCATCTGGCAAAAAAGCTCGGACTACAACACAAGGTTCCCCATTGATATCTTTCTGGTGAGCACCAAGAATCTGAAAGGGGTCGTGATGATCTGTGGCGATTATTGCCTCAATCGAAGCCTTGTCTATTACTTGTTTCATTTTGTTATCCTGCTTGTTTTAAAGCTATTTTATTTCAAAAGAGTTTCGGTTATAAGATCTGAAAGAACTTTTTCTGGCATAGTTCCCGCTTTGGAGAGAACTACTTTTCCATCTTTGAAGAACACAAAGGTGGGTATAGTGCTAGCACCATATTTCATAGCCAGTTCACCGTAGTCAGAAGCGTTAAGTTTTGCTATTTTAACTTTGCCTTTGAAGGTTTCGGCAAGTTTGTCCACTATAGGTACCATAATTCTGCAAGGGCCACACCAAGGTGCCCAAAAATCAACCATAGCAGGACCTTTATGGTCAATAATTTCTTTTTCAAATGTATCTTGCGTCAGTTCAAGTGCCATAATATTGAGACTCCTTTCATGTTGTCTGTCAATAGATAATACTATGCAAACGCCACAAAAACAAGATCTTAGGAAAGGGCAATACTAGTGCTGTATAACAGCTAAAATGTTTATTATCGGACAGATTTTTTTCTATCCACAGATGGACACAGATTCACACAGATGAGATTTTAAGCATAGCTTAAAATCAGGGAGCAGGGCGTAGGGGATAGAAAGGGCAAAACCCAAGACACAGGCAGAAACTGCAGAAAAGACTAAAAGATTTATTTCTAATTGATACTTTAAAATTTCTAATTTAATTAAGCTCGCCACCCACCACACACCACTCATCACGGCACGATCTTATAAGCGGATATTGTCTTGTGAATTTTGAAAGGCTTACAGGAAAGTTTTAGCTGCAACAAAGCACTAGTTATGCGTGAGCTCTAAAGGGTTCACATACAGTGTTTTATAGTGAGTATAGTAAACTTGTCCTGTCTTTCCTCCGGCAATTCGCCTGACATTTGATGCCTTTGTATAGTCTACAGGTACATTCTGGCTGTTTTTGGAAAAGCTCATTCTAGCCGCCAATAAAGCCCCTATAATCAGACTGTCATCTTCCGGAACAGTGTTTTTATCTTTTAACTTCATAATGACATGCGAACCTGGAACTTCCTTAGCATGAAACCAATAATCCTCTGATTTAGCCAACTTAAAGGTGACGAAATCATTTTCCAGAGCATTTTTACCTGCATAATAGACTGCATTATCATTGGAAAAAACCGGCTCTATTTTATAAACAGATCTTCTGGAAATGCTTTTGTTTTTATCCCTCTTAGAAGATTTTTTCTTCTTCTGAGGCAAAATATATTGTTTCAACTCAGCAAAAACAGGCGAAGTTATATCTTCAGCTTCAGAAGCATACCATTTCTGCTCTTTTAGCCATGAAAGCTCTGAATCAAGTTCTTCAATTCTTTTTTTTGCCGCTTCTATTCCCCTTTTATACTTTTTAGCCTGTTTAAAAAAATATTCAGAATTTGCATGAGGCGTTTTCATAGGATCCAGTTCTATCAGTTCAGTTTTGTCCGACAACCAATCATAAACTGCGACTTGTTTGCTGCCAGGCTTAATCTGATATAAATTGGCGTTGATAAGCTCCCCTTTATGTTGCACCGTTTCATGGTCAGAATAGAGTTCAAGCAATTCATTTTGCTCTTGAATAAGCTTTTTTACAGCTTGAATTTTTGTTTCTATATACTTTAGAAGCTTACCCTTTTCATCAGAGAGAGCTTTCGGCAAAACATTCATTAAAGCAGCCTGCAAAAGAGCATCATTAATCGAATTGATAGCAATTATCTCATGTTCTTCCATATGAGAAAAGTTGACAGAACTTACATAGGCGACACGTTTATTTTTCAGGTAAAGATAAGCTCCTTCATCCCTGTATTCCTTGAGGAAAGCCAAAAGCTCATTTGCAACCCTAATAGGAAGTTTCTTCTCGCATTTGCTTCTGTACACAGCTTCTTTTAGAATTTTATTGGTTATCCCTGCCAAAAGTTCTGAAGAGTCACCAAATGAATGTTTAGTCCAAAAATTTGCCAGTTCCTCTGGCGAAAACAGCAAAGGATCAGCCTTAACTTCTGAGCAAGGAAAAACATAAGCCTTTCCTTGCGAATTGTTTGCAGTTCTGCCATAGGCCTCTAAAATAATCATATCGGAATCAGATAAAAATATATTGGAATTGCGACCAGTAAATTCGCATATCAAAAAAAAGGTTTTCTTTATTCCAAAATACGGGTCTGCTGCAATAAAGCGCAGAAAAATAATTCTGTCCCGTGCTAAAGGCAGTTCCGGATTTCGAAGCATTCCCATCTCAGCCAAAAAAGCGTTTGAAAGCAGTTTATAAACACGCTCTGAGAAAACACTGTCAGAGAAAGATTCAAGCTTTCCTCTTTTCAGTCTTGGACCTTGTAAAACTCCGTCAAGGGCTAAATACAAAGAAAAATATTCCGAGCCTGATTTAAAACCTAAAGCAAAGGTTCTGCTTAAAGCGCTTGAAACAGACTCAAGAAATGCTTTCGGCAAAGCTGAGTTAAGCTCATTTATATGTCTTTCTAGTGAAAAATAATCCATATTACTTTTGAATCCTAGCAAGTGATGAGTGGCGAGTAGCAAAAAACAAATACCTTTTGAAGCCACGAAACACACAAAAATACGAAAAAACTCCAAAAAAACTTTATAAAACTACAGAACAAACTGAATACACTGACAGGCAGAGCAGGCATCAGTTTCATCGTATTGAGTTCTAAACAATTTCACTACCCACTCTAGTGCGGCGGCTGCATCAAATAACCATGAATAGCTCCTTGACTCGCTTTTCTTTGAATAAGCAACTTTTAGCTGCAACACAGCACTAGTTATAGTTCATAATTATAAAAGAGCCCGAAATAATCTTTTATTTCACTTTCATAATCAAATCTATAAAATTGCGGATAAAGTTTTTTGCCAAGCCAAAGAATTCCAAGAATTCTATTAACAGAAGGCGGCATATCAAGCCAATTATATGGTTTGCAAGGCACGAAATATACCCTTCTATTTTTCATCGCTTCAGTTCTTTCCCAAAGCGGCGAGAAATCTCTTAAAACCTGTGACGGTTCATCTGTTTTTGGAAATGCGCTATAAAGACGGTCTGCCAACAAAATAACCTGCGGATTCCAAAGCAAAACCTGTTCCAGATTAACAGCAGTCCTGTTTCTGATGTCGCCCTTGAAATCAGCCACATTCCTGCCTCCGACCAATTCTATTATTTCTCCGTGAGAGCTGCCTTTTGGAGCCGTCATTAAACCGCGCTTTCCTTGGGCATAATAAACAGTCACAGGAACGTCGATCTTTGCCCTTTGCTCATCCGCATAAGAGATAACACGATTGCAATAGGAAGCCAAATGACCTGCCTTTTCTTCTAGATGTAAGATTTTTCCTAAAAAGGTGAAAACTTCTCCGGCTCGTCTTATCTCAGAAGTAACAATCACAACAGGAATCCCTGTTTTACGCTGTAAATTATCCGCATCTTGAATCATTTTTTGATGTCCGCCTGCATTTCCCAAATCAACAGCTGAAAGAATAATATCCGGCTTCAAAAGCATCACCTTCTCGAGATTGCCCGTAACCTTTTGTCCCGAAAGCAAACCTGTAACAGGAAGATCATGATATTTTGACGGAATATATATTTTTTCTTGCTCAAGCAAATCAAATGACCAAGAGGTAAGCATATCCAGAGAAAGACTGTGCATTATAACAACCGCTGACTGTCCATCCGGACAAACTTTAAAAATTTGTTCCGGCAGCTCGACAGTTCTGCCAGTCATATCTGTTATTTCAGCTGCATAAGCTTGGGAAAGCAGAGAGAAAAATACACAGGCAATTAAAAGAAAAGAAAATCTCTTTGACATCTCATTCTCCTACTTTTTTAAAACACAAACTTTTTCCCCATCATCCAAGGTACAAATTCGCATAGGCAATCCATAAATTCTGCTCAGATTTTCAGAAGTCAGCACATCGTTTGTCTCCCCAAACATCCAAGTGGAATCCTCAAAGATAGCTAAAGTTTTGTCGGCGAATGACAAGACATGATTAGGATTATGAGTCGACATTAGAATTCCTAAGCCTTTTGTTGCAAGCTTCCTGATTTGAGTAAAGATTTTCCACTGATTGCCTAAATCCAAAGATGAAGCAGGCTCGTCTAAAATCACAGTGCCTGCCTCTTGAGCTAAAGCTCTGGCAATTAAAGTCATTTGTCTTTCTCCGCCGCTTATTTCAGTATATTTTTTATTTTTAAGCTTTTCAATCCCCAAAAGTTCCAAAAGGTTCTCAGCTATTAGCACATCTTGTTTAGAGGGAACTGCAAAAGTGCCCAGAGCAGCTGTTCGTCCCATAATAACTACGTCTATTACTTCAAAAGGAAAAGGCGGTACATGAGCTTGAGGCACATAAGCAACTTTTTTCGCAAATTCCTTAGTCGAAAAGTCTTCTATTTCTGTGCCATCAAGTAAAACCTGTCCGCTAAGCTTAGGCAAAATACGTAAGAGCGTCTTAAAGAGAGTAGTCTTCCCTATGCCATTTGCGCCTATTACACAAACAAATTCGGACGCTTTCACCTCAAGAGACAAGTCTTTTATAATAGGCTCGTCATAGCCAATCGCAAGTTGTCTTATCTCTAGCATCAGTTCCAGCCTTTTTTGCCTTTAAGAAGCAAAAATATAAAAAATGGAGCGCCTGCAAAAGCGGTCAAAATGCCTATGGGTATTTCCGCTTCAGGAACTGTTCTTGAAAAGGTGTCTGTCAAGGCAAGAAAAGTGCCGCCAAGCAATAAAGACATAGGCAGAGTTTTACGTATATCGGCGCCAACCAGCATTCTGCTCAAATGAGGCACTATAAGACCTAGCCAGCCAATCTGTCCACAAACGCTTACTGTAGCAGAAGTCATTAAGGTTGCGGCAGAAATCACAAGTATACGAACCAATTTGGTGTTAACACCCAAAGTAGCAGCTTCTTCCTCGCCAAAAGACATAACATTGATCTGCCATCTAAAAAGAAACACCACTATTATGCCCAATAAAACAGGCGGAAGCATAAAACCTATATCCGACTTATTGACAGGAGCAATATTCCCCATAAGCCAAAAGGTTATCTCAGGAAGCTGGGTATTGGTATCTGCAGTATATTTGATTAGAGACATAGCCGCATTTGCAATAGATGAAACCACCATTCCAGACAAAATCAATATAAGAGCGGTCTTTTGCCCTCTGTCTGCTCTTGAAGCTATAAAATAAGCCAAAGCGACCGCGAGCAAACCGAATAAAAAAGACATTAACTGCAAACCTGTTATGCTTAAAGACATAACTATAGCTAAAGCTGCTCCAAAAGCCGCTCCTGCCGAAGCGCCCAGCAAATCAGGCGAAACCATCGGATTGCAAAATATTGCTTGATAAGCTGTTCCTGCCGCAGCCAATGCCATACCCGCCAAAATACTGGCAACAACTCTCGGGAAACGTATTTCAATAAGAATATCTAAGATACCGCTGGGATCAGGTTTCGACAAAACCCATGCTCTCAGAGCATTAAAATACTGGGAGAAAGAAACAGGAATTTTTCCCGCAAGAGGAAGAAAGAAAAGAGCTGAGAGTAAAGAAAGCAGAGCAAGGGAAAAGTAAAGCTTCTCTCTCGGCTTCTTCACGCTGCTGTACCGCAGTCAGGACAACCTGTCCAACCAGGTTCTAGAGTTCGGCCGCATTTAGCACATGAATTTTTCTTTACCGGAGTCAAACAATACGGACAATATTTGTATTCGGAACTCACATTCTTGCCGCAATGTTCGCAAGTATAAGCTGTTGCCTTAGGAACAGAGACCTGAGAAGATTGGGAAGACTTTACAGCTTTCGGAGAAATTTTCGACTCATTTTTTTCTCCTATCTGACTCAAGGCCAAGATGGAAGAAGTCCTGACATCTTCCGACTCATCATTAAGCATCTGCATCAAATAAGGGACAGCAGCTGCATCCCCCATACTTCCGAGAGCCTGGCAAGCAGCTGAACGCACAGAACTTTGGCTGTCGCCTAAACAATTGAGAATCTGAGAGAAAATTTTGGGTTCTTTGACCTCTCCAAGCACTTTTAAAGACCAATAGCGGGCATCTTCATTGGCATCTTTCATTGCTGAAACCAAGTCGTCAGAGACACCCAAGCCCTGCAGCAATATGGCATCAGCCGCAGTTTTTCTGACAATCCAAGCTTTATTTGCCAAATAGCCGACAAGCAAGTGATGGGCATGGGGAGTTTCTATCATAGCCAAAGCTTTAATAGCCTCAAGCTTGGATTCCATAGGAGCTGTTTCAACTATTTCTGCAAATTTGTCAGTAAGCTCCGGCATAGCTTGCTGAGCCAAAAGTTTGATTATCCAATAGCTAGACTCGTTACTGCAAGAATCCAAAGCAGCCACGACAGCATCCAAATTACATGGATAAATCACTTCCAAACTGTCATAAGCAGCTTTTCTCATCGGCCAAGACGGAGAGTCCAGAAGCTTTAAAAGTTCTTCTACCATCTCCGGATCACGAACCTTTTGAGCAGCTCTGACAGCTGCCAAGCTGATTTTATGGTTTTCGTGTGCAAAGTTTCTTGCAAGGTAGCTGACCGCTTCACTTCCCATAGCGCCCAGAGTCTGTACCATCCAATAATCTACGTCAGGCTCATTCTCAGGAACTGATTCCATCAGCTTGCTCAGCATCTCTTTTGACATGCTGCTGACTACTTTTGAAGCCCCCTGTCTCACTCGCCATTTGTCTGCAGAAAAAGCTTCAATCAAAGGCTCAAATGATTCTTCGCCATATGAAATTATAGCTTTGCTCAAGTCCGACAAAACAGCGGCATTCTGTGAGTCCAAAGCTGCTATCAAAACACGCAAGGCCTGAGGATTATCAAGCTTTTTTGCTTTTGCAATAGCTGCTTTGCGTATTTCCGCCCTTTCATTCCGCAAATCGCTGTGAAGTTTGGAAGTCTCGGAGTTCTTCATAACAAGCTGTTCTCCTTGTTTGTAACCGTTAAATTGTCAAAGGCATCAGAACATAGAAGAATCTAGCTTCTCCCTCTGCCTGCCTCAGCAATACAGGATAATTAGGCGCAGTCATTTCCATTGCTATTTCATCGGACTCGGCAACATTCAGATAATCCATGATGAACTTCGCATTAAAGGCAATATGTATAGGATCGCCTGTCAAATTGCTCTGAACATAAGACTCTGCTCTGCCTGTTTCCCTATCGAGAGTCCATATTTTTGTTTCCTCAGCCTCTACCTCCAAATGAACCATGTCATTAACATTTCTGGCTATAGGAACTATCAATTTGAGACCTCTTGCCAAAGCCGCTCTCTCAAAAACAACTGTTCTGGTAGGATTTTTGGGAACCACATTTACATAGTCGGGAAAAATCCCCTCTATAAGGCTTGTAATCAAGGTAAAGTTTTCAGATGTGAAAACCAATTGTTTGTTGTACATTGCTATTTTGAGAGTTTCATTGTCCGAAAGAAGGTCTTTTAATTCTGGCACAACACGCGCTGGAAGCAAAAATCGCCGTTTAAACTCTTCGGGAAGCTGAAAACCGGTAATATTTGTAATCGAAAGCCTCTTACTGTCTGTAGCAGCCATCTTAGGAGCTGCCAAATCTCCGAGATCCAAGCAAATGCTCTTTTGAACAGCGCTCATATCTGTAGTATTCATAGCTATAGAAGCTTCGATTAGAGACTGCAAAAAAGCTCCGGTCGGAAATTCTACAAAGGACATATTCCCGTCATCCAAAACCGGAATAGGAGGATAATCAGAAGCATCCTGTAAAAGCAAATTAAATTTGCTGCGCCCGCATTTGACACATAGAGCCGATGCAACGTAGCCATCAGAATACTCGGAGTTTTCCTGAATTATTTCAAAATTTATTTCGGGCTCGTCTGTGTGGGAAACTGATGAAAGCAATTCCTGCAAAAGCTTGGCTGAAACAGTGAAATAGCCTGGAACTTCCACATTGGCTTCCAAAGAAGCCAACATCATGATTTCAAGGTCTGTTCCTGCAATTTTCAGCATGCCGTCTTTAGCATTCACAAACAAATTTGCCAACTGAGAACGCGGTGTTCTGACAGCCACCGCTCTGCTGACTTTGCTGACCGTATTGGCCAGAGCGGCCAAATTTGCTGTAAATTTCATCAGTTTGCCTCCTTGCTGATAACGAATTCAATATCTATGCCGTTAATATCTCTCACCAGTGCATCCTTGGAAGAAGCATCCAGCTTGATTATATCAATAGCCAAAGTTTCATTAGCTATATAATCGCCAAACTTTTCAAAAGTTTCGGCTATTTTAGCTTCGTTAGAAGGTTCCGTTACTCTGTAAGCGACTTTTATTCTATCCATAACTTCGAAATCTTGTTCCTTGCGAAGATTTTGGATCTTGTTAACTATCTCTCTGGAATAACCTTCAAGAATCAAGTTGTCAGTCAAAACCTTTGAAAGGGCAATCTGCATGGTTCCTTCAGTCTGAATTTCATAATCAGTTGAAGGCTCAGGAATAATTTCTATATCAGCAGCTTGCAAAACAACGGTATTGCCGTCGGCTTCAAAAGAATATTTTCCTTCATGTTCCAAAGTATTTTTGATAATAGCTGCATTGGCTGTTTCAAGATGAGCCTTGATCTTAGGCATAAATGAGCGGAATTCGCCCTTGCCTATATTGCTGAAGTTAGGTTTGGCGCGATATCCTATTAAATCTGAAAGGTCTTTGACAGGTACAACTTTTTTAACATTGAGCTCTTCATCAATAAGACCGCCCATAATCTCCAGAGTTTCTTTTTCAAAGTCATTTGCAACCGTAACTCTCATTTCATCGAGAGGCTGTCTGACTTTCAACTCGGAAACGTTTCTTGCGGCTCTGCCCAATCTGACAGCTTTCATAACAAGCTCCATGCGTTCTTGCAAGGTCTCATCAATCAGCTTCTCGTTAGGTTCCGGGAAATCGCACAAATGCACACTTTCGCAAGCATCTTTATTAACTCTCATAACCAAATTTCTGTAAATATCTTCGGCTATAAATGGAGTAAATGGAGCCGTAATCTTGGCAAACTCTACCAATACTTCATAGAGCGTCGTAAATGCATAAAGTGTATCTTTGTCAGAAATTTTCCCCCAGAATCTTCTGCGGCAGCGTCTGACATACCAGTTGGAAAGATCATCTACAAATTTTTCCATTTTTTCAGTAGCTCTGACTATTTCGTATTTATCCAAAGCTTCTGAAACATCACCTGCCACCGAATTCAAGCGAGATATAATCCATCTGTCGATTTCAGGACGTTCTTCATAAGGCAGATTATATTCAACAGGATTAAAGTTCTCTATATTTGCATAGAGAACGAAGAAACTGTACACATTCTGAAGAGTGCCCAAGTAACGCTTCTGAGCATCTGATATAGCTTCTTCATAGAAACGTCTGGTATTCCAAGGGGCTGTTCCGCTGTAAAGCGACCATCTGACTGCATCAGCTCCGTATGTATCGAAAAGCTTCATAGTATCCAAAACATTGCCTTTGGATTTGCTCATTTTTATGCCGTTCTTGTCGCATATGAGTCCTAGAACTGTGACGCTCTTATAGGGTGAAACACCATGCAAGAAAGTGCTGGTGACAAGCAAACTGTAAAACCAGCCGCGTGTCTGGTCAACGGCTTCGCAAATCCAGTCTGCCGGGAAGTTGGATTCAAAAACATCTTTATTCTCGAAAGGATAATGCCATTGAGCCGTATGCATTGCTCCAGAGTCAAACCAGCAGTCAAGCACGCTGGGAACTCTTTCCATGCTGTATTCATCACAATTAGGACATTTAAGCTTAACAGCGTCAATATAAGGCCTGTGAAGCTCCAAATCCTCAGGAACATTGTCACCCATTTCTCTGAGAGTCGCAATGCTGTCCACCACATGCATATGCTCGCATTTATTGCATATCCAGATAGGAAGAGGAGTTCCCCAGTATCTGTCACGGGAAATAGCCCAGTCAATCATATTTTCAAGGAAGTTTAAGAATCTGCCTTCTTTAATATGTCCAGGATACCAAGTGATAGTACCGTTGTTCTTCAGGATCTCATCCTTCATAGCTGTCGTCTGAACAAACCAGCTGTGTCTTGCGTAATAAAGCAGGGGACTCGAGCATCTCCAGCAGAAAGGATAAGTATGTTTTATAGTCCCGGAAGCAAACAGCTGATTTCTTTCTTTCAGGTTTGCCATTATTGCGGGGTCCGCATGCTTAACAAAAGTTCCCTTTAATGGAACAACTTCTTCAGTAAACTTGCCTTCGCTGTCTACAGGCTGAATAACCGGCAAATTATTCTCTCTGCCTACTCTGTAGTCATCCTCGCCGAAAGCAGGAGCTATATGAACTATTCCAGTACCGTCTTCTGTCGAAACAAAATCAGCTTCTATAACAAAGTGAGCTTTTTTGCTTGGCTTAACAAAATCGTAAAGAGGCTTATATGATTTGCCCAAAAGGCTTTCACCCTTGAATTCTTCGACTACTTCGCCCTTGCCGTCTAAAACACGCAAAAGAGCCTTGGCCAAAATAAGATATTCGTTATCAAGTTTGACCTTCACGTAGTCTACGTCTTTGCCGACTGCCAAAGCAACGTTGGAAATAAGAGTCCAAGGGGTTGTAGTCCAAACAAGGAAATATGTGTTTTCTTCTTCGGAAAGAGCAAATTTGATATATACCGAAGGGTCTTCCGCTTCTTTGTAGCCTTGGGCTACTTCATGGCTGGAAAGGGCAGTGCCGCATCTGGGGCAATAAGGCACAACTTTATGTCCTTCATAAAGCATTCCCTTTTTCCAGATCTCGGAAAGCATCCACCATACAGTTTCAATATAGTTGTTTTCACATGTTATATAAGGCGATTCCATATCAATCCAGAATCCGCCTCTGGTAACCATCTCACGCCATTCGCCCTCGTATTTGAATACGCTTTCGCGGCATTTTTTTATAAACTTTTCTATTCCGTATTTTTCAATATCTTGTTTATTCTCCAAACCAAGCTGTTTTTCAACTTCCAGCTCTACAGGCAAGCCATGAGTATCCCAGCCAGCCTTTCGGGGCACTTGATAACCTTTCATGGTTTTATATCTTGGAATTAAGTCCTTGATTGCTTTTGTTAGCACGTGACCAGGATGCGGTGTTCCGTTCGCTGTAGGAGGCCCTTCATAAAATATGAATTTTTTGGAGCCTTCACGATTTTCTACGGACTTTTGAAATGTTTTTTCTTCTTCCCAGGTTTTTAGGATTTTTTCTTCCAATTCAGGTGTAACTGTATTAGCCGGTTTTTCAAAAAGCATGTATATTTCCTCGGTATTATGAATTTCAGCAGTTATGATATCATGTTCAAAGCTTAACTTGAAGAATAAATGATTTTCTGCACAATCTCTTTCAAATAGCTACAAGTTCAGGTATGGTCTCACTGTATCGCGGCTCGATATAGCCTTTTTCTGTAATTATGCCATCTATAAGTTCAGGAGGAGTTATATCCACAGCAGGATTGTAAACCTTGACAATGCCAGGTTTTTCCTGTTTGCAGAAAAACTTAACAAGCTCCTTGGCATTTCTTTCCGGAACAGTAAGTTCATCATCATAAGCAAGAGTCATTACTATCGATGAAGAGGGCAAAGCAAGATAAAAAGGCACACTGTTGTATTTCGCTAAAACCGCAAGCATATAAGTGCCAGTATCATTTAAAGCAAAACCTTTCGAAGACAAAAGCTGGACTCCAGTCATAACCCCGTCAATTTTGCCCGCTCGCATGAGCATACCCGCTGTAGCCTCGGTTATAAGAACAGCGCTGATCCCTTCTTCTTGCAACTCCCAAGCTGTAAGCCTGGAACCTGAGTATGAAGGCCTTGTTTCACAAACGTAAACAGTAATGTTTTTATTTTCTGACTTAGCCCGTTTAAAAATTGAAGAAACCGAACCAGAACCAACAGAAGACAAAGAACCGGAATTGCCTATAACAAGCCAAGTCTGACCATCTTCCAAAATGAAAGAGCCATTTTCGCCAATCTTGACGGAAGCTTGTTTTTCAGTTTCATGAAACCTTTTGGCTTCTTCAAAAACTATTGCCTTGGCTTCTTCGGAAGTCTTGGCTCCTGATTCTTTTGCAGCATTGAGCATAGAGTTAACAGAATTGTAAATGCTGCCAGCCGCAGGATTAGAGGCAATCATCAAAGCAGCTGCTTTGCGCATGACATTCTCAACAGGAAAATCGCCAGAATCATGTGCATACAAAGCCATTAGCATACCATAAGCGGCAACGCTGCCTAAAAGCTCGGCTCCTGAAATATCAAAAGAGCGTATTCCCTCAGCAATTGCTTCTATGCTGCGATAGTCTTTGTAAGATATTGTGTCAGGAAAAGAAGCCTGTTCAAGTATAGAGAGAACGGAAAGTTTTTCATTATATTTTATAAGTTCTATCATTTTAATCTTCCCGGGCTCCGTTCTTGCCCGCGAAACCCGATGTTAAGCAAATAGCTCTGAAATCAGCAGAAAATCTCCGCTAAAGTAGCATTAGGCACAACAGGAACAAAAAATGCCCGAAGCGGGACTTGAACCCGCAAGTCCTAGCGGACACAAGAACCTGAATCTTGCGTGTTTGCCAATTTCACCATCCGGGCATGTTCGTGAATTTTACCGGATTCTAAGACAGCTATCAAGCTTTTTTTTTTGCTGTTATGTTAGAATCAGATACCAAAATAGGGAAGTTTTAGTTGCAACACAGCACTAGTCATTCAAACCTGGACTTAAGATCTTCAAGCTCAGACTGCTTGGGAATACTGTAAACAAGACCTTTTTCCCCTAAGCTAAAGTAAGGAAAAAGCCCCAAAGCTTCTCTGGCATCCTTGGAAAGCAAAACAGGTTCCATCTCAGGCAAATCATCGCCAATTATACCGCCGCCAGTTTGTTTTGGAACCCTTGAGGATAAATCCCAAAAAACTATCTTGCCATTCTTGCGGCCTTTTATAAGAATCTGATTTTTCTTCAAAGCCGTAAATTCAGATAATATTTTGATTACTCCCTCCGCAGCCTCTTTCAAATTTTCAGGAGTCTGTTCTGATGGCTGTTCTAAAAACGCAAAGAGCTCTCTGAGAAGAAAAAGAGGATTATCTTCGCTTCTCTCAGACAACTTGGCAGCCATAGAGAAAGTAAAAAAAGGCTCATCAGTGTTTCTAGGCAATGCCGCCAGATAATTTTGAATATTTCTAAAAGCCAAAGCAGTTCCAGCCTTGCCGGTCAACATCCCCTTAGCAGTTTCAAGCAGCAAAGGGCTACGCTGTCCGTAAAAAAGTGCGCTCTGCATGTAGGTAAACTCCAAAAAAGCGACAAAAGAAACAGCAAAATTTCTCAAATATTCAGCACAAAGCTCAGGTTCTTTTTCTTTATAAAGCAACTCCAACGTGTTGCTGATAAAATAGGGAGATGACTTAATAATTGAAGCAACAGCAGGATTTATCTTTAAATCCATCTTCTTCTCTCTCAAATCAGATTTGCCGAGAAGTTTAACAGGCTCTTTAAATGGCTGAAGAGACTCTCCAATCTCAAGCTCGTTTTCCGCCTTGAACTCTTCCTCAAGATTTGACTCTTTGCTCAAATTAACATTTTCGTCAGATTGCACAAAAGCAACTTCGGCTTCATCAGATATTGAGTTTGCTGATTCCACAGAAACCTTCGGCAGCTCCTCAAGACTCATAGAACTTTCCAAATCAGAGCTATCATCTACTAAGTTCAGCGATTCTCCAAGGGCAATATCAAGAACATTAATATCATCTTGGCTTCCGTCCGCTTCAATAAACTCCCCGAGCGAGAGAATATCGTCTATACCGGACACATCTGATGCCTCCGGAAGTCCAAGTGAACTCAAGCTGTCAGAAGTTTCTTGAAAATCTCCCGCTTCAGAATTGAGCTCAGAATCCTCAAAAAGTTCCTTATGTGTATTGTTAAGTTCTTGATGATTCACAACAAGCGCTTCTTTGTCTTCCTCTAAGAAAGATATTGATTCATCAGAAGAGGAAGAAAATGCTTCTGTCTCAGCAAGCTGAGAGATCTGTTCTTTATGTTTTTCCAAGGCCTCTGCTTCAGCTTTGCTTTGCGTAACATTCTCCTCTGGCTTTTCTAATTGCACAGGTTCAGAAATGCTAAAAGCTTGAACATTGCTTTTCTCTTTTTCTTCAGAACTTTTCTTTAAAAGTCTGTCAGACATTTTGATTACTGCCGGCCGTTCATAAGTTTTCTTCTCAAAAGCTTTTTGTACAAATATCTCCTGAGCAGAGGAACTAACAGCTGGCTGCTTCAAAGAAGCAGAAGGCTTTGAAACAAATTCGGCAGCCGAAGAATCTGGTATCTTATGTGAAACAGAGCTCAAAATTGAATCAGAAGAAGTTTCTGCGGAAGAACTTAATATTTTCAAGGCCTCAAGTCCCTTCTCTCTGACTTTTCGTTCAGGATGAACAGAAGCTTTTCTTAGAGTGTCTTTAAGAGAAGGGGTAGCGATCTTGGGCAAAAACAAAGAAATCGTATCAAGAACTTTGCTATCCGTGCAATTCAATGCGTTTTCCAAGGAACGAGACAAAAACGCTGGCGGCATTAGAGAAAGCAAGTTATAAGCTCTTTTCGAGACGCTCAAATCCCTATCAAGGGTAGAAGACAAAATCGCTGAAAAAATCTCCGGAGCATCATTTTGAGCCGCATTTTCAAGAGCCACAAACCTGACTGAAGGATCTTGGTGATTCAAAGCAAAAAGCACAAAAGCTTTTTCCTGTCTGTCTAACAAGACCGAAGGCAAAGCTTTGAGCACATCTTTAATCAAGCGGCTGGAGGCATTATTTTCCAAATAATCCCAAAGTTTTTTATCCAATTTCAAAGAATTCTCTTCTTCAGGATCAAATGCCTCAAGAGACGCATATATGGCCTGTTCTTTTTCCGAATCTCTCTTAAAAGTTTGCAAAGTCATATAGACTTGCACCATAAGAACAGCAATTTTTTCGTCTTCCTCTGCAAAAGCCGCTTTTTTCAGTTCAGGGCAAGCCTCATAAAGGCGATTGAATAAAATTTCGTATACAGCCGCTATTTTCTCTTGCGGATTTCGGCTGTAAAGATGAGAAATAGGCAAAATATGTCTTCCGGAAAATTGATAAATCTAACTAAATTTATAGCGCAAAGCCCTTCTCATTGAAAGCCCCTAAAGTAAAAAGAGTTTCTCCCTGTAAAGTGAGAGAAACTTTTGTGATTTCTGTGGGGCATGACGGATTTGAACCGGCGACCCACTGATTAAGAGTCAGTTGCTCTACCAACTGAGCTAATGCCCCTTTTCCAGTCAGTCAATGGCCGGAAAATAAAGTATGAGCCGCGTTGGAATTGAACCAACGACCCCCTGATTAAAAGTCAGATGCTCTACCCCTGAGCTAGCGGCCCATAAAACATTCACATCTCAAACGCGCCCGGAAGGATTCGAACCCTCAACCTACGGATCCGAAGTCCGTTGCTCTATCCAGTTAAGCCACGAGCGCCTCTAAAGGGACAAAGATGGGACTCGAACCCACAACCGCAAGAGCCACAATCTTGTGCACTACCAATTGTGCTACTTTGTCCATGCATAAGGTTGTACTCAGCCGAACGCATCGCGCCAGAGAGGATTCGAACCCCTGGCCCACAGCTTAGAAGGCTGTTGCTCTATCCAACTGAGCTACTGGCGCAGTTAAGATTAAGAGCGAGAAACGGGACTCGAACCCGCGACATCCACCTTGGCAAGGTGGCGCTCTACCAACTGAGCTATTCTCGCACATAACTACAAAATCGGGGCGACCGGACTTGAACCGGTGGCCCCCTGGTCCCAAACCAGGTGCGCTACCAACTGCGCCACGCCCCGTATCACAATCCTGCCGTCGCTCAATGTGAGCAAGCCCTCATTTGCGATGAAGGAATGATAACAAAGATAGGAAGTTAAGTCAACTCTTTTTTTAAAAAAAGTTCATTTAAACTTCAAATGTGTTTCTTACGAGCTGAGGAAGAGGGTATATTAGCTTCTATTCTATATTTAGCCACTGTACGCCTAGCCAAAACTATCCCTTCTTTTTTCAGCATTGACACTAACTTGCTGTCCGAATAAGGTTTACGCGGATCCTCTGATTTTATCAGTTCTTCCAAACGCCGTTTTACAGCCAGTGTTGAAATATCATCGCTGCTGCCGGTAGTTTTTGCTGCTCCTGAGAAGAAAAACTTCAACTCAAACAATCCTCTAGGGGTCTGAGCATACTTTCCGTTTGTAGCCCTGCTTACCGTAGACTCATGAACACCTGTTTCTGAGGCGACATCCTGCAAAGTCAAAGGTTTCAAATGCAATATGCCGTTATCGAAAAAGTCCCTTTGAAAGGAAACAATCGATTTGGCTATATTAAGTATAGTTTCCTTCCGTCTATCCACATATTTTATAAAGGACCTTGCTGCTTCAAGCTTATCTTTTATAAACTCGTAGGTTTCTTTTTCGGTTTTATCCTTGTTTTTAACCGCATTCTTATACAGAGGACTTATCCTTAATGGCGGCAAGTCCTTTTCATTCACAGTTACAACATACTCGTCATCTACTTTGTTTACAAAAACCTCAGGAACAACAAACACATCAGAAGACTGCGAAGGAAAAGCAGCCCCAGGCCTAGGATTAAGACTTTTAATCACCTCTATTGCCGAGGTTATCTCTTCAAGATCATAGCCTGTTGCCTTGACGATATTAGCCAGCTTGTTGTTAGCTATATCTTCCAAGTGGCTCTGAATAACTGCCTCAACAGCATCTCCGCCATAGCCTTCCTCTTTTGCCTGTATCAAAAGACAGTCTTTAAGGTCATAGGCGCCTACGCCAACGGGGTCCATACTCTGAATAGCTTCCAGAACCTTTTCAACCAAAGAAGTCTCTACCTTGAGAGCTGCCGCTATTTGTTCGGGCTTATGGCGTATATATCCATTTCTGTCCATTAAACCAATGAGATATTCGCCTATTTTCTCTTCCGTCTGGCTGAGATTTACTTCCGGAAGCTGAGCAATCAGAAATTCATGCAAAGTCTCTTTTTTGGAAACAAAATTCTCGTATGAAGTCTCTTCATCACCGCCTGAATATGAAGAAGAAACCTTATATTCAGTCGCTTCACTGTCAGCAATATACTTTTGCCAATCTACGCCAAAGTCATCCCGGCTTTCCTCCTGAAATTCTTTGGACTGAATGGCTTCAGTCCCCTGAGGCTCAGTGAGCTTTTCCAAGGGTATTTCACGGGGTTTTTCGGCTGTTTCATCCAATTCAACAACAGGATTGGTCTCCAGAAGCTCAAACATCTGATCTTTAAGCTCTATGCTATTTAGCTGTAAAATTTTGATCGCCAGACGCATCTCGGGTGTCATCTTGAGGGTCTGCGACATCTTTTGGCTAAGACCGAGTTTTAATCCGTTTGACATTGGTCTCCATTCCTAAGTTATCTATCTAGAGCATTATAACGAATGAAACAGACTCTTAGCAACATTATTATTCTAGTAGTCTGTAACATCTAAATGTTTACGGACAGATTTTTTTCTATCCACAGATGAACACAGATGGGATTTTTAAGCTAGCTTAAAAATCAGTGCCGCGTTGCGAGTGACTGGTGGCGAGTAAGAACTGACATCCATAACAGTCGATCTAGCCGCTGATTAAAGACAGATACCTAAAATCAGAGAGTAGGGAGCAGGTGATAGGGGGTAGCAAAAAAAAAAAAATAGGACAGAAACTGCAGAAAGACTAAAACATTTATTTCTAACTTATACTTTTTAATTTTTAATTTGCTTTACACTCCACACTCTACTTTACACGCTACTAAAGCTCGCCACCCGCCACTCATCACCGGCTGTTCGTTGTCTTTCTACGCACTATCCACTACCCACAACCCACTGTTTTTTCAGAATAACTCAGCTGAGATTGTCAAGAATCGTTCCAAAAGAGGCAAATCCGCCGGCAAGTCAGGGAAATAAGCCTGCCAAACCAGTTTATTCAAGTCATTCATAATTTTGTCATCAAAGCCTGTTAAAAGTCTTTCAGCACAACTCTCAATTTTTGTAAAAAGAGTTTTATTATAAGGCGGCAAAGGTATTTGCCCCATCCTGGTAACTGTAATATGAAAACTGTGGAAACTGGAAGCATACCAAACATTCACAAGCAAACTGTTCAATAGGCCTGTCAAAAAAAGATTGCTGTAATCAGAATTAAAGCTTTGAATGTAAGAAAGAGAATTCTTGTAATAAAAGCCATTTCTGTCCAAAGCCGTAACTATACGAGTTTTCAAAGACTGATTGCGGATATTTTGATAGAGAATCTTTTCATCCTCAAACATCTCAGGCTTACCTCTGTAAACAAGATGCTCACCGTAATCTATGTATTTGCCTTCCCAGTTTATTGAAAAAGGAGATATTTCCCTTCCCCTCAGAACAGGCTTAAAATTGTCCGCCTTTTTAGCATCATGAACAAATTTAGAAACACTGCCCTTTCTGCGGACAGATTCTTGTATGCCCACTCCTAACTTGGCAACATCGCTCAACTTCAGAGAATAGCTTTCCATAGACTCAAGAAGTTTTCTGACTTCAGGAGGTCTCAAAGAATTTTTCAGACCTGTTTCTTCCCTAAAATGTCTCTGCAAAGCCTCAGTTTTGATTGCAGCCTTCAACGTTTCATCACATCCAGCCAAAAGCTCTGTTTTAAAATCAGGCGATGACTTTCTGTTGCGTATAACAGCTACAGCTGGTAAAAGAGCAGGAGCCTTTTTAAAAAAACCTTTTTCAAGCAAAATAAGTTTTTCAACTATATAATTTTCAAAAACATAGTTGCGCAACTTCCCGGTTTGATGATTTACAAGCCAAGTATCTGGAGTGATCAGCATCATCAGCCCATTCGATTTTAAAAGCTTCGCAGATTTCTCCAAGAAAAACATATAAAGATCTTTTTCGCCCTCAACAGTCTCAAAGTTCTCAAGTAAAAAAAGCTTTTCATCTTCTTCTAAGTTGACTTTATAAGGGGGATTTCCAACAACAAGCTCATACTTTTCTTCGATATCGCTTTTCAGAAAATTTTTATTGTAAAGCCTAGGAAAACCTTGTCTTGGAAAAGCTGACAAAAGCCTGGTCATAGAAACAAACAAGGCAGCAGGATCCACATCAAAACCGATCAAATTATCTAACGGCTTATCACTATAGAGCGCAAGCCTTTTTGCTGCTTCCAGTAAAAAGACTCCGTCACCGCAAGCAGGATCCAAAACTTTAGTCTCTGCTGAAAACTCAGCTAATTTCAAAAGGTTTTCTGCTAAAACAGCAGGAGTGTAATAAAGACCCAATTTTCGTTTTTTACTTCTCTCTTGGCTTTCAAGATCAGGTATATAGCCATCTATAGAGAGTTTTAGAGGAAAAGAAGTATCAGGCAAATTAGAAGCTAAGTCAAGATAACTTTCAGGCAACCCTGCTTTGCGAAGTGAAAAATTCAAATCTTCTAAAGTAAAAGTTCCATGCTCTCTGAGAGTATTCGAGGTTTTTAAAAAAAACCACTCAATGAGAGTCATGGAAGACTTTTTTTTCATTCTCATCTCAAAAGTGCCACAAAGCAATAAGAGAAGAAAGTTGCTTTTTATTCAGTTTCAGACTCGTCAACAGAGCTGGCGTAAATTTCTTTTCCTGCAAATATGGAACAAAGCAGAACAAAGACAACCATGCCTGTCAAAACACAAGTTTTAGCGCGAGCAGGCCCAGACTTCCTTTCGGGCAGGTTTGGAGGATCAAGCAACTCAAAGATGCCCAATTCTTCCGCTTCGGAAATTTTGGCCAGCTCATATTGTTCTGTAAGAATTGCAAACATCTTTTCCCGCACCGAAAGCTGTCTTTTAAGCCTTAAAAAATACATCAGAATCGCAGGAACATTATCAATTTGTTCTTTGGAAACTGCTATTTCCTTCTCAAGAGCTTCATTTTTAGCTTTATTCGCCAATATCTGAGCTCTCAATTTTGCAAGTTCATCCATGCTGGCGGAAGATTCCTGCAAAACCTTGGACATTTCCAGTTCTAGCGAAGTCTGAAAGAAAGCCTTTTCCAATTCGGCAAACTTATCAATAATTTTTGAAGAATAAGACTCCGCAGTAAACACCATATGCTCATCTTGAAAGGCTTTCATTTCATTTTCAAGATCAGACAATTCCTTTTTGGTTATTTCAAGCTGCTCTTCAATAAAAACTCGTTTATTCTTTTTAGGAGTCTTGGTCAAATGAGAAAGCTTATCAATAGCCGTATCCAAAAGCTCTTTGGAAAAAGCTTCATCATAACTTTTAAAGGAAACAGTCACAGCAGAGGACTTAGGGGAAGCATCTACAGAAAAAGACTTGTTAAAAACTTCCCTTATAAGCTCTGCAGGCATAGGTTTATCGTCCTTTGGTTTGTCTATGCCTATCACCTTAGTATTTGTTGCGATGGAGAACTTATCTATCAAGTAATCCTGCATCTGACGGCTTTCCAGAATAGCTTGTACATACTCTCTGCCGCCTCCGGATTTGCCTAAATTCAAACCTAATCCTGAAAGCATCGCTATACCGGAAAGGGCGGAAGAAGAAAATTCTTGGATATAAAGAGTGGCCGAGGAAGTATATTCATTGGGCTGCAAAAGGAGGTAAACAGCCATAAGAACAGTTGCCACGAAAGGCACCAGAAGAAGCGGTTTCCAATAAGACAGCAAACGCTTCCCCAGCCAAACAAGATCTATTTCATCGTCTTGAGCTATGACTTCCTGCAAAATGCGATCTTGTAAAAGATCAGCTTTAATCTTGTTTTTAATATCTTTGACCAATGCTTCATCGCCGCCTGAGGACATTTTCACGTTACTCCTCTATGATTTCTACGTTAGCTCGCGGAAGCAGTATTTCTTCACCATCCGCGGTTTTTACTTTGACTACGCGCACTTTCGCGCCCGTCGGAATTATGACAGGCTGCTCAGGTAATTCGGAAACCTTCACAACTTCACCAAAGTGCGGGTTTCTGATAATTCTGACATCTGTTCCGACGAACATGCCCTTAGCGCTGTGATCTATTTTTTCTTCATGTATATTTTCAACTTTTGCGGGCACTATAACTTCAGGACGTATAACGCCAGCTCTTATTTGTGTTGCGCCGTTAATGGAAGCCTGCTTGCCTTCGACTTTTTTCAGCAAACCGAAAGTTTTATCAGCCATGCGAATCTTGCCAAAGCCTTCTGTCACCACAAGAGTAATACCCAGCTTTTCAGTGCCTGTAATAGCAACACCTATATCGTAGCCCAAGAACTCTTTGAGATCGTTTGCGTCATAGCCGCCAACCACAACCCCTGCCACGCCTACCTCTACAGCTTTCTTAAGAGCTGCTGCAGTCACAAGCGAACCGCCGACAATTATCTTGCCCTTCATATCGAAATTAATATGAGACTCTTCAAGAACATCATCAGGGGTTTTTGAAGCCATATGTATAAGCCCTGTAACTTCGCCGCCTATGCCAAAAATCCCTTGAATAAAAGTTCCTACTGTTTTAACCACTACCCCTTCTTCGGGAATAACTTCTTCAACAACGCCGTTAACATAAGCCTTAACCTCAACAGGAATCGGAGGTTCACGCAAAACAGCTTGTCCCGTAGCAGAAGATATATTCTCTATCGTGCCTTTAAGTGGAGATTTGACATAGGTTTTAAACCATTTGCCGAAAAGTCCAGGCGTTTCGGCTATTACTTCATCTATTTCAAGAGAGTCGCCTTCTTTTTTGACCAAGTAGGCGTTGATTTCGTTAGGGTTGCAACCAAGCAAGTTAGCTATATTCAGCATGTACACATTGCCAGGCAAATGAGTTGCGGCCACCAAGTCATCTGATTTTACAGTCTGACCTTTTTTTACTAAAACTTTCCCTTTAAGAGGGAGTTTTCTTTCTTTATGAATAATAGTTTTTTCAACGATCGTCAGTCCCGGAGTATATGCTTTAGCCATTTTTTATTCCTTTCTTTCAACGATTAGAGGCCAGGATAAAGATTCATAGTCTTATACCAAGTCTTAATCAAGTCAATGCGTTCTGCGTTATTTTCAGGAATAACCAAGGGCCTTCCTCTAGTATCAAATATCAAACCGACTACTCCGCCATGAACTTCGCTTTCAAACTCCTTGCCGTCACCGTTGCCCATATCAAAGCCCCATTTGGGTTTAACCATAAGATTGGCTTTTTCGCCTACTCCAAGAGGAATAACCGTAAGACAGCCGCTTTCGATAGTTCCGCTGCTTCTTTCTCCATTGTCTTTATGAAGAACATAGTCTAAGACAGGCTGATATTTTTTCTTTGCAACTCCTTTAGGAGCAATACATGTGCCTATATATATCAAGCAGTCTCTGTCAAAAACGCTTAAAGCAGCTTCACTATGAACTTTGGAGAGAACACCCAACTGAGGCATCATAAAAATGGAGTCCACCGTCAGCTGAGTTACGCCCTCCGGCAAAAAGGCATCTATGAGCATCATTGCAGTCTGCTGCCTTCTAGGAGCGTGAGAAAGAACTCCGCCTGAACCTATAAGCATATCCAGCTCCATCAAATCTACCAATGATTCGCCTGTTGTAGTCTGAGAGAAAACGTCGCCTATGCTTCTTTCCTGCTGAACACCTTTCAGGCCGACCGCCAAGGATTTATGCTGATCAAAAGAAAGTCTCAAAGCTTCTCTGGCACAAGCCTGTTCAATCATAAGCTCTTCAAGGAGAGCGGGTATAGTCGTAGGCCTGATCATTTTGTTTTTAATTCTGTTTCTTAGATCATTTTCAGCCATTTCAAAGGGAACCCATCTCATGACATTCTCCAGACCAGCTTCGGCGAAGACGTTGCTGATAGAATAACTCATGCCGTAGTTGGCTGAAACAGATTTGTTGTAAATGCCTTTAAAAACACTGAAAACGTCTGTGGTAGCTCCGCCAATGTCAGCTCCGACTACAGAAATGTTTTTTTCTTTGGCTATGAGCTGCATTATATCGCCCACAGCGCCAGGAGTAGGCATTATATCCTCGTCTGTCAGTTCCATCAAATGAGGATAACCAGGCGCATGGCTCATAACGTGTTCCAAAAACAGATGCTGGATTTTTTGTCTTGCCGGCATCAAGTTTTCTGTATCCATTCTAGGTCTCAAGTTTTCCGTAACATCCAATGCCACTTTGTCAGAAAGTGTTTCCTCAATCTTTTTGGTTATGGCGTTATTGCCCGCATAAAGAACAGGAAGCTCATAACCGACTCCCAATCTTGCCTTGGGACTTGCCGCCGCTATGGTTTCGGCCATGGCTATAACGTGAGAAGAGTTGCCTCCGTCTTCACCGCCGGAAATAAGTATCATATCAGGGCGCAGATGGCGTATTCTTTCGATGCGTTGGTGAGGCAATCTGCCGTCATTGGTCGCCAAAACGTCCATAACTATAGCTCCAGCCCCCAATGCTGCTCTAGTAGCAGACTCAGCAGACATAGTCTTGACGACTCCGCTGACCATCATTTGGAGACCGCCGCCAGCCGAACTGGTAGAGACATAAAGGTCTACGCCTTTTCCGTCTTTTTTCGGTTTTATAATGCCTTTGCCGTCGTCTGTGAGTATCTGGCGACCGGCCAATTCCTGAACTTCAGAAACTGCGTTTAAAACGCCCTGGGTAACGTCTTCGACAGGCGCTTCAACTGTAGTTGGAGCTTCTCCTCTGACTACCAGCCTGAAAACGCCATCTTTTTTTTCTATCAAAATCGCTTTAGTAGTAGTGCTACCGCAGTCTGTCGCTAGAATGCTTGTAATTTCTTTTTTATTTCGCACTTTGTTCATCACCTTTCTCTTTTGCAGCGAATATCTTTTCCTTAAGCTCTATTTTTGTGATCAAGCTGTTGATGCGAGTTCGGTTATGAGCTATCGCAATAAACTTATCAAGCTTGCGAGGATCCGCTATCAGCCGTATTGCAGGAGCAAACATGGACAAAATGCTGTAACCGACAAAAGAAAGCGGCTTGGACATCTCAAGGGCCACGACAGCAGGAGCTGTCATGCGCTTTTCAACCAGATAGCCTGCAAGCTGTTCTTCAAAGCCGTCAAGCTCTTCAGCTGTAAAACCGCCGCTGCTGAGGTCATCAGCATTTATTGTCCACATTCCCATTTGTTTTTACCTGTTCAACCCAAAGGATTCGCCAAATACTGGAATCTTCCGATCAGAATAGTCAAACGCCCCATTACTGTAGAACCGAAGCTGGCTCCAATAAAGATCATCAAAAACCAGATTCCGAGTTTAGCCATATTGCCATAGAGGGGTCCCTTGTGCTCTGTCGAAAAGAAAAAGTAGAAGAGGCAGCATATAGTAGCCAAAACCAGTATTATATTAGAAAGACTGGTTCCTACGTTGTCTACCAGGATAAGAGGCTTAATGGACTTCTGTATCTGAGGAATTATATACTGTTCGATGCTTGTAACCAGAACCAAACCCGTAGAGACTCCCATGACAAATGCTATTGTATAGCGGCTTATCCATGAAAGCGAAGGAACAAGTTTAAAAAGCATTAAAATTCCCAGAAAAGCCGGAATCCAGAAAACAGCATCTGAAGGACCGGCAACCGCCAAACCTGATGCAAATTGCTGCGGGAAAAGCCTAGCCAAAAGCAGAGGCTTTATCACTTGGTGGAAAGAAACCACTGATAGATAGTAGCCCGCGGAAATGCCGACATAGAGAGACTCGGCGAAGTGATAAAAGGGATTGTCTTTATAAAGAAAGCTGAAACAGCAAAGGGTAATACCTACCCCTGCTATTGCTACTAGTATTTCTGTCATTGTCCTCTCCTTACTTTGATTTCTTTGTCGCCCAGCGTTCGGCGAAGTAAGACATATTACCGACAACTATGAAGAACATAATCAATAGATGCGCCATAGTCTGAGGGCCAATACCTTCAGAAGCAGTACCATAGTAACCGACAAGGCTTTCATATTCTGCAGCAGCAGGAAGACCTCCGACAGAGCCTACAAGCTGTTTAGTCTGTCTGTAAGTGGTAAACTTGGGTATATTTACTGAAGTGCAAGCAGCCGACATAGTGCATTTGTGTTCGCTGGCCATACTAATATAGGCTTCAATTCCATTCGTTCCGGCTGTCATACTGAAAACAAGACCGAAATCCTGCATTTTGAATTTTCTTCCGTCAGAATTTTGGAAAATTTTCATATTGGCAGTAGAAACCCCGTCTTTATCTTGGGGATAATAAGTCAAAAAGTCCTTGGAGATATTTTTGACATGTATCGTGCCGCCTGTTTTATAGCCCAGAATCACATAATCTTCACCGTTTTTGACTTCATACTTAGCCCCAGGAGCCAACAAACCTTTAGATTTGCTTTCCTCGTATGTCTCTTGATATCTTCTGATTGCAGTAGCAATTCCCCTTTCAGCCAACTCGCCTGCCAGAGGCCAGTTTCCACCCATAACGGGTTTAAGATTGCGTCTAAGCATATGTGTCAAGACAGCTGAGGCAGTAGGACCAAGTTCAGGTTCTGCGCCAGGATCAAAGTCAAATGAGAGAAAACACCTTGTTCCCTCAGGGAGTTTTTCTATATAGTCATAAAGCTCTTGAACCGCTTTACTTGCAACAATCTTCATATGAGGTTTGAAAATCATCGGAAGAATGAGAGAAAAAGCAAGGAACAAGAAAATCCAACGTCTATCTATATCTTTAAGCTTAATCAAAAAATCCATAGTCAGCCTCAACCTTCCCCGCCAAGATGCGAGCGTTCAATACCAAGCAAAATCTTGAGCGATGCTGTCATAGAGCCTAATGTAGCTCCAATGATAATTGCAGTTTGCGCGGCAGAGCTGGGGTAAGCCAGCAGCCATTCTTTTATTGTGACTATATCAAGAAATTTTCCTATGACGGGAATCTTCATCAGCCACATAGAAACTGTATTAGCCAGAGGAATATTGCCAAGCATAACTATAAATGCTGATAACATCAAGAGAGCTGATTCTTTTGACTTTATTCTGAAAGCTCTGAAAGAAGCTGACGCAACAAAGAAAGCAAGCAGTGAGAACATGGTAGCCTGAGCATTAGCAAACACACCCTTATAGAGAATTCGCTGGCTGTCATGCATAAGCACGCCACAAATGCCCTTTATGCGATCAGAAGTGACAGCTTCAATATAATCAACTTCTTTTTCACGGCCTTTTTCGTCTTTTACTGTCCTCTTAAGAACTTTGTCGTCTTTATCAAGGTATGCAACTCTTATCCTGTCCACGACCTTGGCATTCATATCCAGCCCAGCCGCTGTTTCAAGAGATGCAGGATCTCCGGCCTTTAAAAGAGCTGCTTTTTCAGCTTCCAAGTCCAGATAATCTATTCCGATCACCATCACCTTGGAAAAACTTCTGCCTGATTGGTCTAAGCACCTATAGACGCCTCCCACTTTAATATTCTTTTCAGCGATACGCCAAGAACCAGCAAAGAGTCCGGCTATAGCCATAGCAAAAAAACCAACCAGCAAAACTATGCTGTAACCATATCCAGGAACCTTACGGTTAACCTTCCTTAGATTTATCAGCACCAGGTTCAAAGAACCAAGAACCATGGTAAAAGCCATGACAATTTGGGTCCAACGAGGCAAAGTGCTCTCAATCCTTTTGATCGGGGAATCAGGAGATGCTCCGCTGAAGAAGGCTATAATCATCAAGGTTCCGACAACAAAAGTTACAAATAACGGAAGAGTTCGTTTTATAAATAGCATTTGTTTTTCGGCTCCTTACTTAAGATAATGCATGAAACGTTCTGCGAAATTAACAAAGCCGGGGCTGGCAATAAATTGCCCCTCTTTGAGCGTTACTACTATTGTGGCAAAGATTATGGAGAAAATTATCAAAACTTTCATCAAATCTTGCCCTTTAAGAGTACCTATTTCGCGAGGATTTTTTGAAAAATAAGCTGAAGCCGCATAAAGCTCTTCGCCAATCAGAGTATAGTCACATGCTGCAACGAAGAAAGGTATCTGCGAGGCCTCGGCTGTTCCTGAAACCTGAATCGCTCCTACTGAGTTTCCTGTTTCAGCGAGTATCAAGGATTCAGCATAAAAAGTGCCAAAATAGAAACATGCAGCCGGTTTTTCACGAGTCATTAAGCCTGCAACACCAGAAACAAAGCCGAACTGGTCATCTGTAAGGTAAGTAATTCTGTCAGGACGATAAGCATCCATCTTGCCTTTTTCAAGATAAGCCTGCTTTACAACTTCCTGAGCAACCGACATAACAAACGAGCGCGCCATGGGGTTGTAGAAAGGAGTTTCGTATTCAGCAGCAGTTTTAGCCACATGTCCCATTATGGTAACGCCAGCTATAGTCTGAATATCGTCCATATCCGCAATACCGGGGATATAAAGCACGCCTCGGCCCATTTCGGTAGCTCTTCCGACAGCATCTTCCAGAGCTGAGAGACCGCTGATTTTTCTGATAAACAGAGCCTCTCCTCGCCTTGCTTTGGAGACTGCATGCCAAATACATGCACAGAAAACTATGAGAATGATCAAAACAGGAACACGCTCAGGCACTATAAATGAAGTGCCGCCTGTATTGACAGCAGGTTTTGGTTGAGGCGAAGTCGCAGCGACAGTTGCAACTGCCGGCACAGAAGCGGCAACAGTATGATCCATAGCTGTGCCTACCGCTGTTTTCACATGAGAAGAAGCTGGCTCGTTAACTGTGTTTGCCGCTGTTTCCGAAACAGTTCCGGAAAGACTCTGCGGAAACTCAGGCAAATTTTCATTAGCAATACCCTGGTCGTTACACACGGCCATTTCCGCTGCTTTTACAGCAGCTGTCATTTCAAGCTCTCCAGAAACAGAGTCATTGTCATAAACAGCCCAAACATCTTCTTCAGGCTGTCTCAAATCTACTGCAGGCGGAAGTTCGGGAACCATACCTGAATACCTTCTATAAGTTGCTGAAGTTTCAGGGCGATGTCTCAAATTATTAACTACAGCTTTTTCACGCAATTCATTATTGGAGAGTTCTACCGGAGGAGGCACATAGGAAGCTCTGGAGCAACAAGAGTGGGAGAAACTTCCCCCATAAATTCCATCTGCATGATGAACTGCCCCGCTTACCCAAGCGTCTGCCTCTTCCTCCAGTTCAATTGTCGGAGGAGTAGGAACAGGCACATATCCTTCCCCCAAGTCAACCACAGGAGGAGGCTTAATACCGGGAGAATGTTTAACTATAGAAGTCGTATAAGAGGGAGGCAAGTTTTTGGGCTGAGGAATTCCTTCTACTGGTTCCGGCAGCATTGGCATGCTTTTTTTGCCCATCTCAATATTTTCTGAAAGAATCTCCGGAGTTTGTTCAAAAGAGATATAAAGCGCATCAACATCAGCAGGAGCAATTTTTTGTGCCGAAACTTCTATGAAGGAGTCAGGAAGCATCTCTTCAAAAATCCGATCAAACGAAATCGGCAAAACTGAGGAAGCAGCACGCCTTGCTGTTTTGGATACTGTTTTATGAACGCCCTCAGGAGGAGGAGGCGGTTCACCTATTCCAAATTGTTCTAGCATCGGTTCAGCTCCTAAAACTGGCTTGGGAGCTATAACCATGAGTGGACTTATACTGGCAATAAAAGCTAAGATAAGCGCTATCGCCGGTATCCTCATGTTATGTCTAAGCACAACATTCATATTAAAAGACCTCCAGAAATTTTAATTCTTTTGCTAAATGGCTATTATAAACAACTATTTTTCCATTAGTCAATCGCAAGTTATGGTTCTAAAGCTTTATTAAGGATTAGCAGTCACCTTCATAGGATTAATTCTCTTGCCGTCAGTCCAGTAACCCATAGAAGAAAACTCTTTGGAATAAAGAAGCTCTTTTAAACCTTGTCTCTCTTCCAAAGCGGCAGAAGTCAAGTTATCGAAAATGCGGAATGTCACCAAAAAATCATAAAGGGTTAGGGGTGACGCATGCACATACCCGCTTCTGAAATCTCTATTAAAAGCGAGAATCCATTCCGCCTCTGAAGTTCTGAATAAAGGCGAAGAAGGACGTGTCACCGAGGAAAGAGGGGCAGAATAATCAGCTATCAAAGGCGGTCTGCCATGCATATCAGAACGCACGGTCACAAAAAGTTTGTTAGCTCGCGGTACCCGATCTGTTCCATGAAACATCTCGGCGGCGAAGTGAATATCCGCCCTCTTCATTTTGTCGCCTACTACTACAACCATAAAAGTTTCCCGGCTTATCCCAGTCAAATCCAGCAACTTTCCGAAAGACTTTTTAGGAGTCATCAAAAGCAAAGCCTTAGGATGAGGCAAACCAAAATAATCATAAGAAGCCGAAAGATTTGCGGCAAGAAGAGCACCTGTGCCATGTCCCCAAACAGCGAACTTGTCAACTGGAGGAGGAGCTTTTTTTAGATCGGCATACTGTTGTAAAAAGTCCTTAAGTGCCCAAACCGCTGAATAAAGATGTTCACCTTTGGTTGAGGCAGGAGCGGAATAAAAAGGAAAAACCACAATCCAGCCTGTTGCCGTCAAATAACGGATAAAGCCAGCGTAATGTTCAGGAGCGGGAGAAAGCGCGTCATGAAGGATCAGCACAATGCCCGAGTTATTTTTTACTGAATCCGGGAGCTCCGGTTCGAAAACCTTATAAGAGCCATGCAAAGATTGCTGTCTCCAGCCAGAAATTTTCGGATAAAGCAAACGCTTAGCATAAAAATCGGATATCTTTTCCAGCTTAGGCTCAGGGAAAGAACGTGCCAAAACTGGAGTCAAAGAAACACAGGACAAAAGAAAAGAGAGAATTATAAAAAGAGGCAATCCCTTATAAAAAGGAGAGAAATAAAACAACAAAGATTTAAAAGGAGAAATTTTGATCAAAATTTTAAAATATTCTTTTCAACATGCTTCCTTACAGAGAAAAAGAAAATTTTCTCAACAAGAAGAAAAAAAGAGATGGTTAAAAGCCCAAATAAAGTAGCTGCTTTTCTCTTAGATGTCACATTCGGATGCTCGCCCTTATTTTTCAGCAAAAAGTTTTTCATAGAAGCTGAAATAGCAGCCATTACGAAAAAGCCTGAAAAAACTTTTTCTGAAGCTGTGAGGAGATTCCAAAGAAAACAACGGGATTTTCTCTCGCCTTTAAGAGGGGGTCTAAAAGCAATATAAAGAGGAAGAAGCAAAGGCCCTAAAAAAAGAATGGTCAAAACCCAAAAAAAATTAAAATTTCTGTTCTTTGCACTGTCCAGAGCTACCCATAGCCCCGACCCCATTCTTAGCCATCTAGGCCACATACAAGCCTCCAATCGGACTGTTTCTGGCGACATCTATTCTCATTAGTTAGAAAATTCGTTCGCAAGATATTTTTATTCAGTGATTCAGTACATAAATAACATAGCTGTATAAAAGCAAGCAACAAAAAATAAATTTTAAAACTTTTCTTGCGGTACATCGTATATATTATTATAATTGTTAGCAGGATAATTCCATAAATTGATAAGTGAGGCGCTAAAAATGAAAAGACTCTTGTTAAGCATTTTCGTAGTCGTTTCGTTACTCTGCTTGCCTATAGTCGCTACAGCCAACGATGCCTTTACAGGTGTCGTTATCGACGAAGGTGAGAAGGTAGAATCTGTAGAAATAGCCGAGCCGGCTGGCATAATCATGGGACCGACCCCTGATGGCCGGGATCCGATGGGCGGTCAGAAAATAGAACTTGAACCCGAAACTAAAGTGGTAAAAAAAGAATCCACTTATACAGTTGTACCTGGCGACAACCTCTCCAAGATCGCAGCCAGACTGTTAGGCGATGCCAATAGATGGCCCGAAATAGTAGAGTGGAACAAAGACCAGTATCCACAGCTTGAATCAAACCCCAACCTTATATATTCTGGTTGGACTTTCAAGATCATTCAGGAAGAAACTGTCACAGTTGAACCGGAAAAACCCGCGGAACCTGAAAAACCTGAAGAACCCAAAGTTGAAGAAAATGAAGGCATAGCTACTGACACTCTCACCAGAGACATTGAGTGGACCGCCACTGAAAAACTTGCAGCAATGCAATCGGCAGTAGACAAAGCAAACCAAGTTCTCCAGCAGCAGCGCAAACGCTTGGTTGCCTTGGATGAGAACACAATCCGCTGGATGATTCAGCAAGGTTTCCTCTCAGAAGAAGACTGGATGGCTATGAACCCGCCCGAAGGTTATACCTATTTGCTTTCCAATGATGGTAAAACTGTCACTTTTGTAAATAAAGACGGCGAACCCATCACTGCAGAAGAGCTTGAAAAAATCGACAAAGAAGTCGAAAAGCGAAACGATGAACGTGATGCTGAAGATAAACCTGAAAAGAAATCTTGGTTCAAAGACTTAGTCGAAAAAATCAAAGACAAGATTGGCGAGTTCAAAGATAAAGTTGACGAAAAACGCGAAGAACGCAAACGCGAACAGAAAAAGCAAGAAGAAGAACGCAAAAAAGCTGAAGAAGAAAGAAAACAGCAGGAAACTAAAGTTCTGTCAGATGTCAACGAGCAGTTCAAGTCTGACGTTGCCTCCATGGGCATGAAAGACCTGCGCCGCATGAATATCTTTGCCATGGATAAAGGCTATAGTATTATGCGCTCCATAACTCATCCCAATATATTCAGAAAAAATGATCTGAATAAGCTTGGCATAAGCGTTCCTGACTTCGGCAAAGCTCCATATGGACTCATTAACCCCGCAGACCTCCACCGCGAATATTATCACGCTCTCAAGTCTTACAGAGCAGCCGTTGAAGCCAGAAGAGCTGATCCGACACTCTGGGATCGCATCTGGGGCAAAGGAAGCATTGATGAGACTGAAAAACGCTTGAATGCTATGAAAACTAACATGAACAACCTTTCAAATGCCATCAAGCAAAGACAGTCTTACGCTCAGAAAACAGCTGCTGAATTGGCTAGCAGAGAAACAAGAATGAACAAAAGAATGTCTTCTCTTGAATCCAGAATACGTGCCAAAGAAGCAAAATATGAAAACGCGTCAGCAGAAATCAGAGAGTTGAGACAACTCCAAGATGAAATAGGTCTCGTTAAAAAATATCGCGAAAGCTTTACAAAACAAAGCGATGATCTGAAGGCTCTCTATCTGCAATAATAAGGTTAAACAAAGGAGGGTATCTTTAAAAGAGATGCCCTCCCCCATTAACTACAAAGAGAACAGAGCGAATATTAAAATTATCTCTTCTTCCGAGTTGTTTTTTTTGCGCCTTTATACAATTTAGTTTATAATACCGCTTATGAGTCTAAAGACTTAGTGAGCGGTATTTTTTTGAAAGGAATTAGAAAATGAATTCAAAAACAGCTGTAATGCTTCTATTGTTCACAACATTATGCACTCTCTTAGTAGCTGGAGAAGTAAAAGATCCATTTGAGAATGCAAAATACAAAATAATGTTTGTCGAAGAAGCCGCCAAAGGCAAAAATTATCTATTAACCTCAGATGTTAACGGCAATAACAGAAAAAGACTGACACCTGCCTTTAATAACATAGTATTCCCCAAATATAACGAAATGTCCGGATGGGTCGCCTTTACCAACCGAACCCAAGAAATGAAATCTGAAGTATATATTCTCAATTCGCAACGAACAAAAGTTAAAAGACTTATCCAAGATATGATTTTCCAAGACTTCTCACCAGACGGAAAACAAATGCTTTTAACAAGTGCAGATGCAGCTTCTGAACTCTATGTTTACAACATATTGAGTAAAAATACCCGCAGAATATCTCAAAATCATAAAGTAGTCTCGGCTTCTTATTCCAACTTCGGTCCTTGGATCGCAGCAGCAGTTATCAATTCCAAACAAAAGGTTTCTGTCTACAGATATTCCACATTAGCCCAAGGCATATTCAAAATCAGCAAAGACGACAACTTGAACGATGCCTACCCGAGCTTTATGGATGAAGACAATATACTCTTTTTCTCTAATGAACTCTCTGAAAAAGATACTATTGTCAACTCCCTCATTCTTCATTCTGTAAAAAAAGATGTTAGAGAAAATCTTAACTTTTTAGGAACAAATCCATCCGCCTCTCCTGACGGCAAGTTCATTGCATATGAAAACAGAGGTTTCATTCATGTGGTTTCCATGGATGACTATTCCAGAAAGGTTATAGGAAAAGGAAAACATCCTACTTGGATAAAAAACTGAGAGAGGAAAAGAAATGTTGAAAATTGCAAAAATTTTAGTTCCAATTGATTTTTCCGACGCTTCAGCTCAGGCGTTTGACTATGCCGCATCTTTTGCAAGTGAATATGGCTCTGAAATTCACCTTTTGCATGTCGTTGAGGAAGATACTATAAGCCTTTCAATTGGAGGCGATCCCCTTAACGTGGCAAAATCTTGGGAAGTCAAAGCAGCCAAAATGCTTGATGAGTTTGTGCCTGCAGCTTACAAAGATCTGCCCATACTTAAACGAGTCAGAAGCGGCGATGTATCTAAACAAATCTTAGAATATGCTAAGAAAGAAGACATCTCGCTAATTGTGGTAGGAAGCCACGGAAAAACTGGCTTTATAGATTCTTGGCTCGGCGGAATCACCTATGAACTGGTAAGAAAAGCACCATGTTCAGTTCTTACAGTCGATGTCAGAGGAAAAACCCTCTTGCAACAGCCCAGAACGATCTAGTGCTTTGTTTTGTCTAAAACTTCTCTATTCAATGACAAGCAGTCAACATGGACTATTCATGGTTATTTGATGCAACAATCGCACTAGTGTTGTATAACATCTAAAAGTTGCGTATTAAACTTCATTATCCTAAATAAAAACAGGGTTCTTTTGAACCCTGTTTTTATTTTCCTAAGCACCTCATAAGCTTGAAAGTCGGAATTTTCTTATAACCTTTGACAGCTGCTTTGCCAACTGAACTATATTTTCATCAGGAGCCACGGCTAGGTCTATTTGTACTGAAGCTCCTGGCACAAAGGGCACATTAATATTCTTTTCAGATAAAAACATAGCTGTTACATTAGAACTAACAGGAAAAGCAAAAAAGAAGTCTTTGTGAGCATTTCGAACTTTCTCTTTAGGGGGCAAAGCTTCTCCGAACCTTGAAAAAGATACCGCAGGATTCCAGACTAAATCTGTTTTGGCCAACTTTCCTGAAGAAATCTGGCTCTCAATTGGAATTTCTCTGCTAAGAACACAATTAATCCCCCGAGAATTCACAAAACCTGCAGCTAAGCTGTTACCAATATTGAACGTCCAGTCCAAAGTAAATTTATGTTGCGGAAAAAGCTTTTGCAACTCAAAAGCTTCCCATCCAAAGCATAGAAAATTGCCAGGTTTTGTCTTTGCGAGTTCTTTGGCAAGGCTATCAAACTCTTCCAAATTAATTACAGGTGGGAGCCAATATCTGACAGGCTGTTTTAAAATCCTGAGAGCCGTCTCATTCTGACCATGCCAAGGTAAAATCCAATAATCGGGCATAAGATCCTTTATAAAAGGAAAGACATTGTTCCAAACTCTAATGCCAATTGAAGGCTGTTCTTTCCCCTCACTCGCCTCTTCACAGACAGGAGATAGTTCTTTATCCAAAGCCTCAAACTTTTTTTGCAAAGACTTGGATAACACAGGAGTCAATTCCCCTTGCCCCTTCATGAGCGAGCCTCCTTGGCTCTCTGTTGCATACAGTTTTTTAACGAAATCTCTTTTAAGCTCTTTCAATGCCCCAGGTCTTATGAAGAGATGCTTGCCCAGCATAGTCATTACGTGTTTTTCAGCTCTGAAAGTATCCCCAAGAACGTCAAATCTTTCCTGCAAGATTCCTTCTTCCAAGCCTTTTTTATCTGCAATCTGCAAGAGTTCTTCTGTCTCTATTCGAAATTTTTCTCCGTTTATAAAAGTTTCGACCGCCAAGGGCGTATTGTCACGCCCTGACCAATAGAGAACTACTGGTTGTCTCTCCCAAATTGGATCCCAACGTGACTTCCAATCAGGGATATTTTCCGTAAAGGTTCTGTAAAGAACCGTACCTTTAGGCAGGTTAGGCGGCAAACCTCTCAAGAAAACATCTGAACTTTTTTTGTCGCTCTGAATCCAAGTGATCTTTGCTCCGTTCTTTCCTTTGTTGTCAAACCAAAGCATTCCATCACCTTTTGAAAGAGGGGCTTTCAAAGAAACTCTCAGCATACCGTCGGATGGATTCCCTGAAACAACCGCAACTTCTTGTCCTAAGTTTCCTGAGTCTAACGTTGTTCGCCAAATCCCAGGAATTTTGGGAAATTTGCCTATAAATCCTTTGCCGGATTCACGGGCAAAAACGCTTTTAAATTTCTCAGGCTCTAATTTTTCGCCATCAATTATCTGTCTGTATGAGAAAACTGTCTCATAAACATAATCATCCGATTTCATACGGCCTTCTATTTTCAAGGAATTAACACCGACTTCAGCCAGTTTTAAAGCATCTGAGGCAAGTATGAGATCTTTAGGGCTGAAAAGTTTCTCTCTGTCTATCTTGTTATTCCAATATTCCTTTCTGCATGGCTGGGCACAAGTCCCTCTGTTGCCAGATCTAGTTCCTAAAGCTCTGCTCCAAAAACATCTCCCTGATATGCTGTAGCACATGGCGCCATGAATAAATGATTCAAGTTCAAGAGAAGTTTTATTTCTGAAAGCTTTGATTTCCTCCAAAGTGGCTTCACGAGGCAATATAACTCTGCTTATCCCCAGGTCTTCTAATACTTCTGTAGATGTGGCAGGAAAAAAAGCTCCTTGAGTGCTAAGATGTAAAGGAATTTGTCCCCCCAGTTTCGAAAGTTCCAGAGCCACTGCTAAGTCTTGTATAATAAGGGCATCTGGAGCCAACTGCATGTAAAATTCCAAGGCGTGACGAAGAAGCTTAAGTTCGTTTTCGAAAACCAAGGTATTAACAGTAATATAAAGTTTTTTGTTCAATGAGCGAGTAACACGCCTTGCCCAAATTAATCCTTGCTCATCGAAATTGGAAGCGAAAGCTCTTGCTCCGAAACGCTTGCCGGCAAGATAAACCGCATCAGCTCCAGCCAAGCAGGCTGCTTTCAGAGCGTTTTTGTCACCCGCGGGAGCCAAAAGCTCCGGTTTCTTCTTAGTCATAGTTCTTCAGCAAATACTCAAGAGCCAAAAAATAACCGTAACTTCCCAAACCTGCTATTACACCAACAACTGCAGAGGAAAGATAAGAATGCTGTCTATAGCTCTCCCGAGCATGGATATTTGAAATATGAACTTCAACCGCTTTCAGGCGTTTTCCTCGCAAAGCGTCAGGCAAAGCCAGACTTGTATGGGCATAGGCCGCAGGGTTTATTATAATCCTTGAAGAAGCCTCTAAAGATTGAATATAGTCGACAAGCTCACCTTCATGGTTGCTCTGAAAAAAAGTTAGGGTAGCGCCATGCTTCGCTGCGTATTCAGAAAGTCTCACGTTTAAACGTTCAAGTGTCTCGCAGCCATAAATCTCAGGCTCCCGTTCGCCCAGCAAATTCATATTTGGTCCATTTACTATATGCACTATTTTATTTTTTTTCGTCATAAAACTCCTGCCTCCAAAAACCAATTTATGCGTCTCATAAATATAATCAAATCAGACATATTTCTGATAGCAAAGAGTCCTTTCCAAAATCCGTTCTCAATAAAAAGAAACCTTACAATACTTCTTTGTAAAAGCCTCCTGTTTGTATCAGGAGCCTTAATAACCGCCAGCCTGCATAGAATTGGCAAAAGACTTTTGATGTCCTCCATGGCAGTTTTGGCAAAAGTTTCTTGCAAACCCAGCTCAGGCAAAAGCTTTTTATCAAATGAATTTAATAACAAAACAGCTTCTGAGGCATTTTGAAACCAGAGTCTATGAATCCCGCTGCTTTTATAATTGTCATAAAGCTTATTTCCGGCTGTCATAGAAACAAGGATAGCATTATCATTCAACTTGCAGTCTTGAAATATTTCCGGCGAGAGGTAAGCATTTGAAAAATGTACAGACTTATAATCAGAGCTGCAAAGGCAATCTATAAGTTTGCCAATAAACTCTTTGCTCGGCAAAGCAAAATCAGGGTTCGCACAATCATTGATACCAGCCCAAGGTGAAGCTATTTCAATAGTATAAAGCGATGAGAGACTTATCTCAGGCATCACTGAATAAAGCCCTTTAACAAGAGGAGTCGTTGCAATTGGCAATGGAAAACTCTCATCTTCAAGAACATCATCATAAAAACCCTTAGGCAAATCGCCAGCCAATATTCTGTTAATACAGCTTCTGCCTGTGCCAAGAACAGCGAAATCGAAGCAAGGGTCGTATTCTTGTGACAAACTGTTGCAACCTATTAAGGCATCAGGAAAAATCTTTCTGAGCTCTGATAATAAATCATAGCAAGGATATTCGCTACAAAGTCTTTCAAAGTCTGAAGAAATATCCTCCAAAGAAGAAGTCTTTACAGAAGGAGGCAACATGCACAAAATAGCCGTGACAGGCATTTTTGAATATTCTGTCTTTAAATCCTCCAAAGAGCCCGTAGGAGAATCCGCGAACAGGACTTCCCCTTGAAAGGCCTCTTGAAGGCACATTAAGCCTAGCGGAGGCGGCGTATATTTTTGTTTCGCTTTGCCGTTTTCCAAAAAGGGGAGCAGATTTAGCAAAAGAACCTTTGCTGATGATTCATTCTTCATGATTTTTACCGGAGTTTAAATCTCTTGCCTCTTCTCTAGCACAGTGTTACCTGCGGCATCTACAAAGTCTTTGAAAACAGCTCTGCTAAAAGCGTCGGAATGAAAAGTTTCTTCAGGGTGCCATTGAACGCCGCAACAATAAATGTCGCTGTCTGCAGATTCCATAGCTTCAATCAAACCGTCTGCAGTAACAGCTGACACAAAAAAGTTCGCAGGACATTCCCTGACAGCCTGGTGGTGAAAAGAATTTACGAAAACATCGTCTTTAGGGGCTATTTTTTCAAGCCTGCTTCCAGGCGTTATTTTAATTTTATGCTGAAAGCCCCATCTGGCTGTGTTTTGAGAATGCTGCATCTCAGTATGCGAAGCTATATCCTGAAAAACTTTGCCTCCCAAAGCTATGGCAATGAGCTGTATTCCGCGGCATATACCTAAGATTGGCTTCTTTTGAGCATAAGCCATCCTTGCTATAGTCAGCTCAAAAACGTCTCTGAAGGGGTTTGTTTCACCTAAGCCTTTTTGGGGCTCTTCTCCCTGAAATCTTGGATGAACATCTTCACCGCCTGCAAGCAAAATTCCGTCTGTCATGGGCAGATAAATAGCTGCGTATTCTTCCGCCAAGGCTAAAGCTTCATCTTGAGTTTCAGGCACAGTACATGGAATATAAATTGGGATAGCGCCTGAAAGACGCAAAGCGTTTGAATACTTTCTGGAAACGTATGTTCTGATACGCATTTCAGAATCCCTCTTAGCTGTATCGGCAAAGACAACCCCTATTACAGGTTTTCCTGAAATCATAGATTCACTCTCCTGGCAGGATCCATAGCATCACGCAGTTCATCACCGAAAAGATTAAAAACAATCACCAAAAAAGCTATAGCCAATCCTGGATAAAAAACAGCTGCAGGATAGGCTATCAGATAATCTTTACCGGCATTCACCATTCCTCCCCAAGTTGGCAACTCCGGAGGAACGCCCATTCCCAAATAGCTTAGACTTGCCTCTGTTAAAACAGCGGAAGCTATGCCCATTGTAAATACAACTGTTATAACAGGCATTGCATTAGGCAAAATATGAGTCATTATTATGCGAAAATCTCCCGCTCCGAAAGTTTTGGCGACAGTCACGTATTCTTTTGTTTTCAATTCCATAGCAGAAGCTCTCGTTATTTTTGCTATTTCTGCCCACCCTGAAGCAGCTATAGCAAATATCACAGTTTGAACGCTGCTGTCCATTACCATTGAGATAGCTATAGCCAATAATAGACTGGGAAAAGCCAAAAATATGTCGGCAAGCCTCATAAGAGTCCAGTCAATTGCCCCTCCGAAATAACCTGCAGTCAAGCCGACAGCGACTCCGACAAGTATAGCCAGCAAACGGGCAAAAAGCGCAATAGTCAAAGAAAGGCGCGCTCCGTAGAGAAGACGGGACAAGACACATCTGCCCAATTCATCGCAGCCAAGAGGGTAACCGTCGACTTTTTTGAACTTTCTGGTAATATCCTGGTCATGAGGGGAATGTGGAGCTATTGCAGGAGCCAAAATACCCAACAAAATAACTATTACTATGCCCAGAAAAGCAAACTTGCCAGCCATAGTCATATTTCTTAAAAATTCCGCAAACTTTGTCATTTTGAAACTTTACCTGACATTTCGTCTCTGATTTGCGGATTTAACCAAGCATATATTAAATCTGTGAGAAGATTTATAAATATAAAAATAAAGGCACCGCAAAGAATCGTAGCCTGTATAACAGGGTAATCTCGCTGTGAAATAGCATTCATGGCAAAAGAGCCAATGCCAGGCAATGTAAAAATTGTCTCAACTATGACAGAGCCATTCAGATAGCTGGAAAAATCCAAAGCTATAACTGTTATTATTGGAATCAAGGCATTCGTAAGAGCATGAGAAAATAAAATTCTGCTCTTGCGCAAGCCCTTTGCCTTGGCAGTTCTTATGTAGTCATTATTGAGCACTTCTATCATGCCGCTTCTGACAATTCTGGCTAAAAAAGCCGCTGAACGCATACCCAATGTGGCGGCTGGCAGAATAAAAGGCAAAAGACCTGAAAAATCAGTGGTATCTGCTGAAGCAAATATGGGGATCTTCACTGTAAAAACATAAGAAATTACTATGGCAGCTAAAAAAATCGGAACACTTATACCTGTAACAGTCATTACAGTTGAAAGTTTGTCTATGAAACCGCCCTTGTTCACTGCGCTTATTATACCCATTGCAACCCCAAGAACTGCAGAAATCAATGCAGCCATCACAGCCAATTTCAATGTGACAGGAAACTTCTCTTTGAAAGAGGTCATTATAGGCCTGCCAGTAACTATTGAATTACCAAAATCGCCCTTCAGAATTTTGCCTGAATAGGAGAAAAATCGGGTCATCAGAGGCTTATCTAACTCCATCTCGCTTCTGATACGAGCCAAAGTCTGCTCATCAGCTCTGGGACCTGCGACGGCTCTTGCAGGGTCGCCTGGAATAACGTTTAAAAGCAGAAAAGTCAGCAACAGAATACCAAAAAGTACTGGAATAGCCGCAAAAATGCGTTTAATTGTGTATTCTATCATCTTAAGCCGCTTATCATAATAGGATTGAATGGGAATTATAACAAATAGAAAAATTTTTATCCACAGATTACACAGATAAGAAGCCAAAAACTTTAAAATCCGCAAATAACACAGTCAGGACTTTTCTAACCGCGAAACATACGAACTTGGATCTTTTTTTAAAAAAACATGTGTTAATTCAGAGGGATAAAAACTGTATCTTTACGGGCATAATCCCAATCTACGAATATTTCAGAATTTGAAGAGTCGATTTTCTCGCCGTAAAGAGTTTTTTCTTTGTTTTCCGGATTATAGATAAAGTTTTTTTCGCCAACGGGATCCTTGGGCAGTCGGAAACCAAGCCATTCCTCAACTTTGCCTAAAGATTCAGGCAAACAACCGAACTCTTTTTCATAGGCTTTTAACCCCATAGCATTTATCAATCCGCTCATTTGTCGTTTTTTCTCGATCGCGAATTTAGCATGCTTCTTAAGAGAGGGAGCGTTAAAAGTCCAATAAATAGCTACCTGTGTAAGGAAAAGTTGCTCTATTTGCTTTGAAAGAGAAAGAGATTGTCTTGTATCAGAGAGTTTCTTTTCCAAGGCAGCTATTTCAGTTTCAATTTTCTCAAGATGTTTAACAAGAGAAGAGTAAGCCTCTTGAGTGAAAGGTTTGTCCAGAATCTTTAAAATAGGTTCATAGTTAGGATCCACATACTTTTTAATCATTTCCGGATCTCTGCCCGCTTTCATGACAGGGATCAATTTGCTCAAAAGTGTCTGATTCTGTTCTTCATAAATAGACAAAAACTCAACTCTGTCACATTCCACAGCAACTTTAAGAGGGGTAATTTCATGATACAATTCACTGAATAATTCAGTCCATTCTTTCAAAGTTGCCGCAGGCAAATCTATAACGGGCAAAATACTTGTCAAAGCATCATTGAAATAGCTCTTTGAACTTATGGCTATTACATAAGCCAGGATATCAAAAGACCTATTTCCCGAAGCTCTTTCTATTTGCAAATCTAAAAGTTGAATGGAAGCCAAACTAGCCAATGCCGCCTCATATTCTTTTTTAGAAGCAAAGTATTTCGACATTGTAGACAGATAACAGGAGACTTCTCTTCTGATTTCGAGTTCCAGTTTTCTTGCCACAGGTTCTTTTGAATTATCAAGGTTTTTCGGCACTTTCAGCTGAGGTGGAACTTTTTTAGCCAAAGAAAAAACTAGCTGCGGAAGTTCACTCTGAAAAAGTTTTATTTTCTCATGTGGAAGAACAGTCTCTATAAATCTTCAGTCTTCGTTTGTAAAAATGTCATCCGGTGAAGTCGCAAAAACAGCATAGGCATCTGATTCAAAGTGTTTTTTATAAGCCAGCTCTTTTATCTTTTCCTTAACATCTGGATCTATATTCTTTAAATCTGCAAAAGGAGCCAATTCAGGAGAAAAGAAAGCGACTTCTTTAAGTTCTTTGTAAACAGGCTCCCTAAAGAACTCTCCTTCTGAATAATGCGCAACAACTCCGACAACTGCCAGCATTATTAATATAAAAACAAAGGTCGCTGATAAAATGACAAGTCTTCTAATTTGCATAAATCCTCCCCCCCTCTCCAATTATCATACGAAAAATTGAAGTAAAATGGAATGGAGAAGGCATCTACAGATTACACAGACTTTTAAAACAGTGGGTTGTTGCCAGTTTACAGTGGCTAGAAAAGGAAAGTTTTAGATGTCACACTAGTAGACTGTTGCACCTAATTGTTCGTTATCGGGTACATTTATTTATATCCACAGATGGACACAGATGAGGGCAAAATTGGGCAAAAATTGCATTCTGCTACCGCATAATCACAATTTTTGTCCTAGCCTCTGATTAAGGACAGATGCTGATGTTCGATGCTAGGCGGAGCTAAACAATTCAACTCGCCACTCGCCACTCATCACTCGTAACTGTGCGATAGCAGTATCAGATAACCATGAAGACATTATTAACTAGAATAATATCAAAATAGGAAAGTTTTAGACAAAACACAGCACTAGTAGTCATGACTTATGGGTTTACTTGCTATTTTGATTGAATCATAATATACTTGCCCATGCTGTTGCCTCTGACAACAGAAGCAACTGAAAGCAGGTCTTTATGCCAAGAATCAATATAAATTTGTCACATCAGATAGTCAAAAAATTCGGTCTCGCAGAAGTTGACGACTTCGGCACAAGTCCTGAGTTTTACTTTGCCTCATCGGTAAACTTGCCTAAGAACTCGGCATTTGCAAACTCAATGAAATCCGAAGTTGAAAAATATTCCTTCAGACCTACTTTACATGCCCCTTTTATGCACTTAAATTTGGGTTCTGAATCCAAAGAGATAGCAGAAACGACCAGAAAAGAGCTCCAATGGGCTATAGACACAGCAGCTTTTTTACGAGCTGATATCATAGTTGTCCATCCAGGCTATACTGCTTTGCCTGAAAAAAAAACAATCGAGCACACTGGCTGGCTTGACAATGCTTTGCCTAACTTGGATTTTATTGCCAAGTATTCAGAAGATAAAGGTATAAAACTTGCCTTTGAAAACATATTTGACAGAGACCCATTTAGCCTTTTGCTTATAAAAGAAGCAATCGGCACCTCAAATATCGGATTCTGCTTTGACACAGGGCATTACAATATCTTCGCGCCATTGGATATGCAGGACTGGCTTGAAGCTCTTGACGGTCATATTTACGAATTTCATGTACATGACAATGATTCCACTGGAGACCAGCATTTGCCGATAGGCGAAGGCAACATAGATTTCACTTCATTGCAGAACTATCTTGTGAGCAAAGAAATATCTGAATTGCCTGTAGTAACTTTTGAAAACAAAACATTAGATTTCGTCAAACAATCACTTTCGCGTATACGCGAATGGGAATTTTTAAAAACCTGAGGTTTCAGAAAATGAAAGAATATGTGCGCATAAGCGACCTTAAAAACCACATAGGCGAAGAAGTCACCTTGGCAGGATGGTGCTACAATAAGCGCTCCTCCAGAAAACTTCACTTTATAAATGTGCGCGACGGAAGCGGTATTTGTCAGGTTGTCGCCTTTATACCCTCTCTCAACGAAGAACAACAGCAACTTTGCGACACTCTCAACCAAGAAGCTTCTTTGATTGTAAAAGGCAAAGTAAAAAAAGATGACAGGCAAATCGGCGGATATGAGCTTGAAATGACCGATATAAAGGTTTTATCAAATACTCCCGACTATCCTATTTCGCCTAAAGAGCACGGCACAGCCTTTTTGATGGAACACCGCCATCTCTGGCTGAGATCCAGAAGACAGCATGCTATTCTGCGAATCAGACATCACTTGGTTGCAGCCATTAGAAACTTTTTCAACCAAAACGGCTTTATCAACGTAGATGCTCCGATACTTACCGGCAACGCCGCTGAAGGCACAAGCACTCTTTTCGAAACAGATTATTTTGACCAGAAAGCTTATCTCTCCCAAAGCGGACAGCTCTACATGGAAGCGGCTGCTATGGCTCACGGCAAAGTTTATTGCTTTGGACCCACTTTCAGAGCCGAAAAGAGCAAGACCCGCAGGCACCTGACAGAATTCTGGATGGTAGAACCTGAAATAGCCTTTATGGAGCTTGACAGCTGCATGGAGCTTGCCGAACAGTTCGTGGAATATATCTTCCAGACAGTTTTAAAAGAATGCCGTGAAGAGCTTGAGTTTTTGGGCAGAGATATTTCCAAGCTGGAAAATATTAAAGCTCCATTCCCAAGAGTCTCTTACGAAGAAGCCTTGGATCTTCTTGAGAAATTTAAAAATGAAAATTTGAATTCAGAAGACGAAGAAATGCGCCGCTTGGCAGAAGATGTTCTTAAAAACGGCAGAGGCGACGACTTAGGCGCAGCTGACGAAACAGTTATAGGCATGACTTATGACAAGCCGGTTTTCATTCACAGATATCCTGCACACGTCAAAGCTTTCTACATGAAAGACGACCCTGAAAACCCAGGTAAAGTTCTCTGCTTCGACATGATAGCTCCTGAAGGCTATGGCGAAGTCATAGGAGCAAGCGAAAGAGAAGCAGACTACGACGTGCTTGTAGGAAAAATCAAAGCACACAATTTAAGCCTTGATGCCTTCAGCTGGTATCTGGACTTGCGAAAATACGGCTCAGTGCCTCACTCTGGTTTCGGCTTGGGCGTTGAACGAGCTATCACCTGGATTTGCGGCCTTACACACGTAAGAGAAACAATCCCCTTCGCAAGAATGATGGATAAAATCTGGCCATAAAAAAATCTTAAGAAAAGAGCTCTGAAGTTAAACTTCAGAGCTCTTTTCTTAAGATTTATTAAGTTATCTTTATATATTATTGAGCTGCTTTTAAGACTACCGGAGTCGGGAGAGAAGCTTGAGGAGTGTTTAGAGGAGCAAGATCAGCTTCCAGAACTTCTGCTCTGGTATGTAAGCCTTCCGCTAACACATTGTCTGGAGTATAGATTCCTGACGGAGCAGAACCGCAGGCTGCAGAAGCATCAGTTACAGTAGCGCCGAACCTGAGCTCATCCCCGACTTTCAGATTAGTATCACCTGTGATCGAGAAAATTGCAACTTGATCACCTTCAAAACTGTCTGTCTTAAGCACAACATTTGTAACATCTGCAAACAGCTCAGTCGATTTTTCTCTTCTTTGAAAGACGCCCGCGCCTAACGTCAAAGCACCTATAGGTCTTGTAAAAGTAACTTTTATGAGATCGCCTGAATCAGGGAGACCGTTTTTATTATTATCCACAAACCATGCCTGAGCAGGAGCAAAAGGAGGCTTTGTGTCCATTACTATAACATTAGTATCGAGTCTGCCGTCCTGTGCGCTGGAAACTATAAAAGAACCTGCATAGGAATAATAAAATGGTCTGCCCCAAGCATCGTTCATGTTGCCTGAAATATAACCCATAAGACCCGTTTGCCAATTTTCCAAATCAAGTTTCAGGTCAGATCCATCTTCTTTTGTAGGCTTATACATATAGTTGTGCTCCATCTCAAAGCACTGTATAGCAGAGCGTATGGAAGTCATAGTCTCTTTGGTCTTAGTGATTTTGGCTTCTTCGACATAGCCTTGCACATAAGGAACGGTGCCAGCCACTAATACAGCTATAATAGCCACAACAACCATCAATTCAATCAGAGAAAATCCTCTTCTTAACATTCATATCTCCTTCGCAGTATCTATAATTGCACTTTCTTTAACTAGAATATTCTACAATAGCCGAGTTTTTAATTAAAGCTTTATTTACTCAAAAGGTTATTTTCCTCCTATGTGCATCTCATCTTCAAAATCAGTATTAACAAGAGTAGGAGTCACCAGCATAATCATTTCTGTTCTATTTGTTTCTTTACGTTTATTTCCGAAAATACTTCTTACAACAGGCAGCTTATTAACAAGAGCCGGAGATTCTTTTGTTTCAGAGCCCTTGTTGTTTATCAGACCGCCCATAACAACTGTTTCGCCGTTTTTTACACGCACATAGGTACTGGTTGTTCTTTCCGCTTTGTGAATCTGCCCATCGGTGTTTATGTCCAATACTGAGTTGATAGTAGTATTCAACTCCATGCTGATTTCATTATCTCTGCTTATTTCAGGAGTGACTTCTAAGCTTATGCCGACCTGAACGTCTTTATACTCTTTATAAAGCTGAGGCACATATCCGTATCCTCCCCAATATGGAGGACTGCCGCTAGCTATTTCATATTTGTAATATGGAACAGGTATAACTTCGCCTATATTAATATTAGCCTTTTTGCCATGCACAGCTCTAATTTTGGGGCTTGCCAAAATTTTTGCTTGAGATTCTTTTTCAAGAAAATCCAAAGTCGCAGGTAAAGCGTAACTGCTGGGAATACGGCCTATATCCGCAACCTTAATCAGATAATCATCCAATCTGATCCCCAGCTGCTTAAGAGCAGTTCTGTTGATTTCAATAAGCTTTACTTCAATTATTGCTTGTTTCAGCTTTTCATCACTGCTTTTTACTATTTTTTCCAGAAGTTTTATATTTTCCGCCGTATCATAAACAGAAAGAGTGTTTATGCGCTCATTCACAGAAAAGCTGTCTACATTTAGACGTTCTGAAAGAGCCTTGTTCGAAGATATGGTGTTAATTATCTCGTTAGGACTCGCATTAACCAGCTTGAAGGTTCTAAACTCTTTCGGAGCATAGTCATACTTTGTATCTTTTTCGCTGATTATGAAAGTATTTTCATTAAAAGCTGTTTTCACCAAGCCATTGCTCTGTATCAAAAGCTCCAAAAGATCATCAAGGCTCAAGTTTTCGACATAAAAATTAACACTTCTGTCTTTAACATCCTGATGAACAACCAAGTTTATGTTCATCATTCTGGCAAGTGTCTGCAGAGCGTCTTTAAGGCTCAAATCTTTAAAAACGAGTTCTTTGGCCTTTTTTGAAGAAGATGAATCATCTGAGGCAAGCGAAACAACCGTTAAATTTCGGCCTTTAAGGGTATACTGGAAACCTTTTTGAAGCAAAATGCTCTTCAGAGCTTCTTTGAGGGTCACATCATAAGCATGTACAGTAAACTTGCCCTTAACTCCCGAATCAGCAAAGATTCTTAAATCCAATTTTTTTGCTATGGCCTGTAAAATTTCCATCAGCTCTGTATCAACAAAAGACAAACTCAGTTTTGAATCAAGAATAGATATGGGTTGAGCAGAAGTTGTTCTTGTATAAAGATCGTTGATAGTATTTTTTTGTTGAGGGACGACAATCTGCTTTGAAGCAACAACAGGAGTTTTACGAAAATCTGCAATGAGCCTATCAGACACCGTTCTAACCTGCA
>JAAYNI010000029.1 GCA_012520995.1 Candidatus Rifleibacteriota bacterium | reverse complement strand
CCTATGCCTGGAAAAACAAGATTTAAAAGCCCTAGCGAAAACTTGATTCCGCCTATAATAACAGGGGTGAAAGCTCCAAATAGCAGCATAATCATAAAAATAGGTGTCAGCGTATCCAAATATCGGCCATATTTCATCTTAAACTTGAGCGGCAGCCAATAATCTAAAAGCCGGGAGCCGTCAAGGGGTCTTATCGGCAACATATTAAATACGAAAAGAGCCAAATTTATCATTACAAAACGGAAAAGAATTATTCCAAGCAGCATTCCAAGCCCTTTTGTCTGAAAAAACTTTGAGGCAACAGTCATAAGCATTGCAGCAGCCGAAGCCAAAAAAAGATTAGATAAAGGGCCAGCCATAGCCACACTGGCCATTGCTCTGCCAGGATTTCTGAAATTTCTGGCTTCTACCACAACCGGTTTAGCCCAGCCAACACGAAAAAGCATCATGCTCAAGGTGCCTAACGGGTCAAGATGAGCCATTGGGTTCAAAGAAAGCCTGCCCTGCAATTTGGGAGTAGGATCACCCAAAAAAACCGCCATTCTTGCGTGAGCATATTCGTGAAAAGAAAGGGAAAAGAGAATAAGGGGCAATTCCACGAGCAAAAGCGGATCTTTAATAATTTTTGAAGCTACAAATAAAACGGCAATAATTTTTAGAAAAAGCTGAAAATCAAAGCCTCCGCCTTGGTTCACGCTTCCATTGTTCTGTACATAATAATAAGCCATAAGCACCTCATAACGACTTATTTCAAAGATTCAAGATAGTTTTTGGCGAGAATAATTTCTTCGTCTTTGCTCATTTTGGGATTATCCGCTTTTTTATAGGCGATAAACTCTAAAGCAAGTCTTATATGCACGCCTTCAGGAATTCCTATTTGAATAAGCTCGTCCGGTTTGATTTTTGGCGTCATTGTACCCAAATATTTCAAAAAAAACAATGTGTTTTTGCGAACTATAGGCCGTTTGCTATTCAATACAAGCAACAAAAGCGTCTCCTCGGAATGTTTATGTAAGAGTCCGTATAGCTTTGCTCTATGATCTTCTGACAATTCCTCTAAAGCTGTCTCCAAGTCTTTTCTAACAGCAAAATATGCCTCAAGCTTTTTTCTGACAGTTCTTTTAAGGGGAAGCATTTCAAGAAGCTGTGAAATTTCCGAATCCGGCAAATTTCCTAATAAAATTCCCCAAGAAAAGTATAATAAAAGCTCTTCTGATTGTTCTTTTGAAGACTTCAAGCAGATTTGCTGAGCTTCTTCAAGGGCAAAAGAAGAAGGAGGAAAAGCCTCAAAGGAAAAGGAGAGAACTCTTAAAAGAGCACTTTTGCACACTTTCGGCAATAAAGTCGGTAAAGAGTCTTCTTGAAAAATCTTTTCCAGCTCTGCACAAATTCTTGAATTAGAGAGAGTTGAACAAAAATTATTCTCAACTGCTTCATTAAAAAGTATTTTTGTCTTTTCTGAGAGGGTATAGCCAAGTCTTTCTGCAAAGCGCAATGCTCTGAAAAGCCTTGTAGGATCATCTTTAAAACTGTCTTTGTGTAAAATTCTAATTTTTTTAGCTCTAATATCAGAAAGGCCGTCATTAGGATCAAATAGCTCTGCTCCGGAAGAAGATAAACGGGCGGCAATAGCATTTACCGTAAAATCTCTTCGCTTAAGGTCGGTTTTGATATCTGAAAAAGCTACCTGGGGCAAAGCTCCAGGTTCAGGGTAGACTTCTGCTCTGGCAGATGCGAAATCTATAGAAACTGCTCTATTCATGACTGATGCTGTACGAAACTTTTCATAGAGCTTGAAATCAGCTCCAAAGTAAGCAGCGAAGTCTTCGGCAAAAACAAAGGCATCGCCTTCAACAGCTATGTCCACGTCTTTGACTTCATGTCCTGTCAAAAAGTCTCTTACAGAACCTCCGACCAGATACAGAGAAGTCGCTCTGGCTTCAGCAAATGAAACAACTTCAGAAATCAGCTCTTTGAAAGCAGGCGAAGTTTCATTGAAAGCTTTGTAGCTTTCAGAAAAAAGGCTTTGCCATTCCTCAAATGTCATGAATCTGCCTTAGAAACTGCCGTTTCTCTATATTCCTCGACTCTGTTGCGCCCAGCTCTCTTTGCTCTGTACAAAGCTCTGTCGGCCGCTTCTATTAATTCAGAGTAAGTTTCGCAATCAGTCATGGAAGTTGAAGCCAAACCGATCGAAACAGTTATCTTATTCTCTGTTTCTACAAAATCTGGCTGGCAGCTTTCTACAGACTTTCTTATTCTTTCAGCAAAAGCTGCGGCTCCTTCTAAAGTTGTCTCAGGCAAAATTACCGCAAATTCTTCGCCGCCATATCTTGCAACCGTGTCTATATGATCTCTTACAGATTTTTTGAATATTTTCGAAACGTGCTGCAACACCTTGTCGCCTGTTTGGTGTCCATAGGTGTCATTGAATTTTTTGAAAAAGTCTATATCAAGAATCATCAATGAAAGTGATTTTGTATAGCGCTTAGTTCTTAAAAACTCGTGTTTGAGAGCATCTTGGAAGTATCTATGATTAAAAAGTTCTGTCAGAGCGTCAGTGAAAGCCAATTTTTCAGTTTTTTTATGTATCAGAGCGTTTTTAATGCTTATAACAAATATTCCGGTAAATTCAGAAGTTATATCCAAATCTTGCGGCGTAAAAGGCAAGTTGCCCAAACGGGTAAGATGTATAAGACCTCTGACGTTTTTGGCTAAAATTATCGGAAGATGCAGCACATGGCGATATTCTGAAACTTTTGCAGCCTCAGGCCTATATGGCATAAGAGAGAATATTTCAGCAATATCCAAACCTTCAAAAGGCGGGTCTGCAGGATAATCTTCGAATAGATCGCAAATTTCGTTTTTAAGAACCAGCTGAAATTGTTCCGTAATAGGAGCGTCAGGCTGAACTATCAATCTATAGGTCTCTTCCAGTTCATCATACAGCAGCACTGAAATAGTGGCAAATTCTATAAGACTGCCGAATTGCTGAAAAGCTTTACGCAAAATTACGTTGGGATCCAGCGAAGAAGCCAACTCCTTGCTGATATCCAGAAATATTCTATTTTTCGCGGCATTACGAAGCAAAAGCTCTCTGTCGTTGCGCATTTGCTTTACTTCAGCCGTGAGCTTTGCGACTTTTTCTTCCAAGGCTTCGCGCGATTCTGTGTTTTGTATTTTAACTGATGCTGTGTCCATCTGAATTCACAATTCCTTTATACTTTATTGCCATAACTGTCAAGTCATCATGCGCTTCTTCGCCCATTCGCCAATTCACCGTAGCCGAAATCAGGGTTTTCACCAATGATTGCGCCGCTTCATGGCTGTGTCTTTGATAAAGCTTGGAGATGCGTTCTGTGCCGAACATTTCTCCTTTATATGACTTTTCTTCCGATAAACCGTCAGTATACATTATAAAGGAATCGCCAGGATTCATAGTAAAAAAGGAAGCGGAATATTTGCTTTCTTCTCCAAACAGACCCAAAGGTATGCCACTCTCAGCTTCTATTAGAGTCTGTTTTCCTGAAAGATGAACCATAAGGGGGCCATGTCCTGCAGATACCATCTCGCATTCACCAGTTTTCCAATTAACTGCTACCATCTGAAGGGTTACAAAGTGATAAGAATCCAGCTCTTCGGCAAGCAGTTTATTTGCTTCGAAAAGAAGCTTGTCCAGTGATGTATAATTCAAAGCCAAAGGTCTCAAAATCATACGCACTAACGACATAAGAATTGCGGCTGGCATTCCTTTTCCGGAAACGTCACCCATAATAAACATAATACGGCCATCTTTTAGAGTTAAAATATCAAAAAAGTCGCCGCCTATCTGTTTGGCAGGTTCACTTTTGCCATAAACTTCCAAAGGCTTTGGCAAACTGTTAAAGTTTTTAGGAAGCAGCGACATTTGTATGTCTCTGGCGTCTTGCAACTGTCTTTCCAAGAGAATATTGTCATGCTGGCGTTTCATGTGTTCAAGGTTTTCAAGAGCCGTTACCACAAGATGAGCAACAGCTTCTAACAACTGTTGATCCTGTGAAGTAAAAGTAAGACCGTTTAGCTTATTGTTTACATTTATAACGCCCCTAACTCGCTTGGCATCTCCCTTGCCGGAGAGCAATGGCACAGAAAGCAGTGATCTGTTCAGATAGGTTTCCTCAGAACGTTTTTGGAAAATTCCCTCGGCTTCGATGTTATCTATTCTGTAAGATTGGCCTTTCGAAGCAACATATCCAGAAATTTCCTCGCCCAAAGGTATTTTAGTGCCCTCTTTGACTTCCGCCGGCAAACCATAACTCTTTTTGAGAATCAGATACTGGCCGCTTTCATCCATTTCAAGATAGGAAATGCGATTAACTTTAAGAAGACGTTTTATAACATTCAACATCTCGTCAAAGAAGGAGTCAACATCAGACATCATAGCTATCAAGCCTTCAAGCGACTTAATGGTATCCAGCTTTTCTGCATAGTTGGCCGCTACCTGTAATGAAGAACTTACTCCGTTCAACAAGATCGGAAGCATATTTTTCAGTTCATCATCGCTCAGCTTTTTATTGAGGTCAGAATCGAATAAAATTACTCCGCCCAAAGCGCCAGCCGTCAAAAAATCTGTAGCAAACAACAGATTCTGAGGAGTCGTTGCCAAGGGAAAAGCATATCTTACAGGCAATGGATAATCGCCCGAGCTGTTGTCAAAGGCATAGCCCTCGCGAATAGCTTCTGTTATCGGATTATCCCCATTGAGCAAAGCTTCCATGTCAAAACCTGCAGGAATAGCGCCTCCTAAATAGTTGGAAACCTCAAGCTTTGCCTCTGCCGTGTGCGAGAACATCACAACCGCGCCTGAATATTGTCCGAAAAGATAATTGAGAGACTCAACAAGCTTGAAGAGAATAGCCGTAGAATCTATTGCTGAGTTTATAGCATTGCAAGTTTGATTAATACGCTTTAACATGCCGGCTCTGCGAGCTTCTCTGCGTATCCGATAGAAGTGGCTGAAATAAAGCCCGAGTTGATTTGCCAACATAGGCATAAGTTTAGCGTCATGCCCTAAATGCTTGTGAATCTGATTGCGGCAAACACATATGCCTATATGGCCATAAGTTTCTCCCCCTGCCTGACATGCAAAGATCATAGGCAATGGTTTAACAAAAGCATAAGGGCTTTTTCCTGCAAGAATTGTATGCTGATGAATCTCGGTTCTTCTGTCTATATGACTATAAGACCTGGTTATATTCATTATTTCAAAAACAGAGGCTTCAACATTCTCTTCATTGTCTTCAGACACAAGCAATATCTCATGCATTTTTGTCGGCGAAACATATTGCAATATAAAGCAGGCATACAGATTAAAATCGCGGTGAAGGCATCTCAAAAATTCTTCCAGAACCCCCGAATCTTCACTGAAATCAGATGAAGTTTTGTTTCTTGCCAGTTCATAATATAAAGCGGAACCAAGAAAACGGTTAGTATCTAAAATAGACTGAGTCTCATGCACAAAAGAAAGCAGTTTCTGGGAATTCTCATAGTTGTAATCATTTACAAAATCAGGAAACTTATACTTTACAGCTATGAGTCTTATCATATAATCAGCAAAAACTCCCCATTCATGCAGAGGTTCTTGCAAATTATCCGAGAGAAGAAGAGCTGCGTCAGCCAAATGGGAACGGTTCTTGTAGTAAGACGTAATAACAACACGACAGTTCCGGTTTCTTAAGCGTTTACGGCAAAAAAGTTCTTCATCTGAATTCTCATCAGCAAAAGACTCAGAAAAATCGCAGATTTCTTCAAAATCCAAGCCTTCCGCAAGCCCGAAATGCTGGGTGTCCCACATATCTTGATAGCCGATATAAAAACGGAAAGCCACACCCAAATAATCGGGCATGCTTCCTAAAAGAGCTATTACATCTGCTTTGACGCTGTCAAACTTGCGAAGAGTCTCAAGGCTCTCCAGCATGTTCAAAAAAACTATCTTCAAAGAACCCTCTCCTGTGAACAACTATATAAAAAAATATTAACATATTAAAGAGGATTAAGAAGCTTAATTTTTTACTTTATTTACTAGTAGACTGTAACATCTAAATGTTTATTATCGGACAGATTTTTTTCTAAAATATGAAGAAATGAATAAAAAAAGCAGCAGCTTCTGAGCTTATCTCAGAAAAAACTTTGTCTGAAACTGAAGCTTCCAAAAGAAGATAGCCGCCTTCAAGCTCCCTTTTTTCTGTAAAAGCATTGTTCTCGGAAAAAATTTCAAATGTATTTAATTCTTCTTGAGCCTTTTTGCCTTTAACAAAGTCAGCAAACTTCAGGTTAAATTCAGCTTTGTCGCCAACAGCAACAATAGTCGCCTGCACAAGGCTATCCAGAAAAGATTCCTTTATAATTGCTCGCAGACCGTCATAATTATAAGAGAAGCCCGATGAAAAATCAGTCTGAAAAGCTATCGAAGGATTCTCAAATATTTTAGTATCAAACCAAGAAAATTTTTCTGAAATAGGTTCGCCATATGCCATATTCATCAAAACATTTCCCGAAACATTGTAGGGAGAAAAAATTGCTTGGCTGGAATAAAGTCGGCAAAACAAGGAGTCATCTTTTGAGAATGGAGATGTCATAAGGAAGGTGATATAGCCATCACTCTCTTCAAAATTGCCTTCGCCCAAAGTTTTCTTGATAGCTTTAAGATTGAACTCACCGTTAAAGATAAAGGCAAAGTAGTCGGCATCTTTATAATAAAAGAAAAGCTCAAAAAACTTTTTCTCGCCTGTCAAATGGGCTTTCAAAAACTCAGAAGCCTTTTCTTTAAGCTGTTCCGCTGGAACTTCCGAACCTCTGTAAGTGCAAAGCCTGGCAGTTTTTTCTGCTATCTTCTCAAAAGCCTTCTTGGATTCAGAAGGTTCCTCAAAATACAAACCCGTATGAGTAAAATTCACATACAGGGCTACTTGCGGCTCAATTATGCCGACAGGGTACTCAGCAAAAGCTTGATATAAGAAGAAAAGCAGAGAGAAAACAACAAAACAGGAAGTTTTAAACCACGGGATACAAGGAAAACAAGAGTTTCTTTTTAGAGCCTTATTCATTTTTACTTT
>JAAYNI010000028.1 GCA_012520995.1 Candidatus Rifleibacteriota bacterium | reverse complement strand
GCGAGTTGAATTGTTTAGCTCCCCCTAGCATCGAACATCAGCATCTGTCCTTAATCAGAGGCTAGGGCAAAAATTGTGATTATGCGGTAGCAGAATGCAATTTTTGCCCAATTTTGCCCTCATCTGTATGAATCTGTGTCCATCTGTGGATATAAATAAATGTACCCGATAACGAACTTTTAGCTGCAACAGTCTACTAGTCTCCCAGATAGGAGATTTCCAAACCATTCTGCAGCATTGAAAGTGCAAATTTCTGTAGAGAAGCTCCCTGCAAAAAGTAATCGGTAAAAACTTTCCTGACATAAGCAGGCATATCGGAATTATCCTCCGTGAAAATGCTTATTTTTCCAAGATTTCGCTCTTTGTCAAAAAAGAGAGTAATATTATAACCTGCCAAACGTAGCTTGCTGTATTTACCAAAAGCGTAAGAATACATAACAGCACCTTCGTCTCTCAGCATTCGTTCGACCTTAATAACATTCAGCCCAAAAAGACCTATAGATTCATTGCTGGAAGGAGCTTTGAGCTTATTATCCATAGCAGGAGAAAAACCAGCCATGCTCCTTGGCGTTTGACTCCCCGAACCTCCCCCTGATTCGTTCTGAGGATCAGTTGTAGCAACCTGCGAAAAAACAGGAGCAATCATGAGAAAAGAGAAAATTGCAAAAAAAACTGCTATATTTTTTTTTCCCGGATTTTTTTTATACTTCTTCATATAATGCATTATATGAGTTTATTCGGCACAATAATAAAAATAGAGAACAATAAAGCCAAAATTCTTGCAGTCCAAGGCAAGTCCTGCGAGGGTTGTAACGCCTGCAAAGGCTTGTTCAAGCGAGATACTTCTGAGCCAATCGAAATAGAAGCCGATATACCGCTTGAATTTAAGGGACTTTCTGAAAACGATACAGTAGAAGTAGAGCTAAACCCCAAAGATAAAATTCAGTTATCCACCCTTGTTTTCGGCTCTCCGCTCGTAGGCTTTTTTATAGGTCTGTTGCTTGCTCCAAAAATCAGTGAAATAATGTCTTGGCAAAACTACAGCGATGCAATACAAATAATATCAGCATTTTTAGGCATGATTGTCGGTTTTGCTATTACTAACATAGTCTCAAAAAAAATCTGCAACTTATCAGACTCCTTTTACATAGTTTCCTATGAAAAGGCTGACTCCAGCGGCAGTTAACATAGACATACATACCATTTTTACATACTTGGTTATGGCAAACATCACAAATCCGGACTTTTCATTTGAATAAAGTATATGAGAATATTCGGAAAAGTAATAAAAATAGAAAAGAAAAACAAAAAAGCCATTGTGCTTACACGCCAGAAAGGCATCTGCATTTGCGGTCTATGCCAATCGGATCTGGAAACTTGCAGCTCTCCCATGTTTATTGAAGTGCAGGCATACATACCGAGGGAATTTAGAGATCTTCGCGAAAATGACATTGTTGAAATAGAAATTCCTCACAGATCCAAAATAATACAAGACAGTTTAATAGCCAACCTTGTACCGCTCACCATCATGACGGCAGTTCTCCTTCCGGCTACAGCATTCAGCGAATTAACAGGAACACTGCCTTTATTAAATCCTGACGGAATGGAAGTATTTGTCATCATTGCCGGTTTCTTTATCCTATGCAGAACCAGCAGTGTACTTCCCAGCTTTCACAAAGTCTTTTACATAATTGCAATTGACCCTCTGAAGGACAAAGAAAATTCATCATTTGAATGAGTTTTCATTTGGTTTTGCATATTTTCAGAACTAATTTTCTGAGGCTTTTCCCGGAAACACCTTCAAAGGTCACATATTTTCTCATTGTCTTCTAAGATAGACACTCCCTGAAAATCTACGAAAACATAAAAAATGCTTGTTAATTTTTCTAGATATTTTTATGTTTTCCTTATAAAATTTCTATATGAGTTTAATCGGATGGGTCGGAAAAAAAACAGAAACAACAGCCACGGTTACTATAATTGAAAGAAAAAACTGCGGCTCATGCAATAAATGCAGAAGTCACTTACAACCGTTTGCAGCTGGCTTCGCCATAATAGAAGTACCCATACCTGAAGTTTTTGAAGAGCTCGCCAATAATGATTTTGTCGAAATAGAATATACCAGTACACCGAAAATGAAATTCACCTTCTCCATTTTCTGGCCAATAATTGCCATGCTTCTAGCTTTCTTTGCGCTAGGAGGAATCTCTGACTTATTCCCAGAAAAAGTCGATTCGACTACCTTCTTTATAATAGCCTCAGGAATTGTAATTATTGGGTTTTGGACATTTGGACAAGTAATTATACATAATGCCACACCCGCCGACTACGGACTTGTATCTCCATTTCAAATAGTAGATATAATAAAAGATAAAGAAACCATAGAGCAATTAAACGAAAAACTAATTGCACAAATGCGTTCTACTTTACGGCGCTATCGTTAGCAACCATCACATACTCAATGTGATTAGAAGCCAAGACTCAACAATCAAACCAGAAACAGATTTTTGACAGCAAAGTGGCACCTCACCAATCGAATGAGTTTTCATTCTCGGTTATTTTATTTCGCAAGGACATCCACTTCTGCAAATCTTCAGGACTCAGATATCTGGGGTTTTCAGACGCAAGGCTTTGAGCATTATAATAATTTTGCTTTTCTAGCTCTTGTCGCTCTTTTTCCGCTAAGTAGTATTCCATTTCAGCCTTGTCTACTTTCGCATCTTTCATTTGTATGGCTCTATTTGAAGGAGTCAAGTTCATGCGGTAAGAAGGAGTTTCTTTTTTATACTCAACTTCTTGTCGGCTGCTTTCGGGCCTGCTTATCTCATCTGCTTGATTAGGCTCAGAGTCTTGAGGCTCACCTTTCTGTTCTTTTTCAGAGCTGGAATTCTCGTTCTGACTTTGCTCAGAATCTTGTTTTTCACCATCTTGAGCTTTTCCTTGATCAGAAGGTTTTTCTTCCTCGTTAGCTGCCTGCTCTTCTTTAGAAGAATCTTGCTGACCAGCATCTTGAGATTTTTCTTCCTCTTCGTTTTTCTCTCCGTTTTGTTGTTTTTGGCCTTTTTCTCCTGATTCTTTTTGAGAGTTTTTGCCCTTTTGGGCTTTATTATCTTTATCTTGGCCTTGCTGATTTTTCTGGTTGTCTTGCTCTCCTTCTTGGTTCTCAGAGTTTTGCTGTTCTTGTTCTTGCTGCTTTTGCTGTTCTTCCAGCTTTTTCAAAGCGACTTCTCGATTAAAAGCTGTTTCTGGAGAATTTTCAAGCTTAAGAGCCGCGTCATACATCTCCACGGCCTTTTCAAAATCATTTATCTTGAAATAGGAATTACCTGCGTTGTGTAATGATTTGTAACGCAATTCGGGCAAGAGGTGAGTGTTTGAAGCCGTATCGGCAAAGGTCTTAGCAGCAGACTCAAAATCAGATTTGTTATAATTCAAAACAGCTTTATTATATTCCTCTTCAGGCTTATAGACTTTTTCAGAATTCTCCGCTGCATCACCGTAAACGTTTGCCAGGTGATTTTCAGCTGTTTCAACATCAGAAGATTCCAAAGCCTCAGAAGCTTTTCTCAAAGCTCTCACGTCTTTCGTCAAGAGAGAGAAAACAAGCCAAATAAGCAAAAGAGCAGCTAAAACTGCCACAATGGCTTTCAATATTTTTTTACTCATATTCTATCCTCATCTCTATCTGATTGAGCTGACAAAAAAGGTCTGTCCGAAATAAGCCACTCGACCGCCAATATAACGAAAGCCAATAAGAGAGGCCAACAGTAAAGCTCGCGTCTGCGAAGCACCTTAACATTCTCAACAAGAGATCTTTCCACTTGATTTAAGGCTTTTATAACCGCAATAGCCGTATCTTCGTCTTTGGCTCTGTAATAATCACCGCCGCCTGCCTCTGCAATTTTTTTCAAAGAGGTCTCGTCAAGCTTGGTAACGACGTTTTTGCCCTTATGCTTAAGATATTTTACATAGCCAAACCAGTCGGTGCTTTCAGGAATATAAGCACCTTCTTCACTCCCTATGCCAACTGTTATAATATGTATATCTTTTTCAGTCGCTTCTTTAATGGCCGCATCCAATGCCTTGCTATTGGAATCTTCACCGTCAGAAAGCAAGACAATCACCTTTGAACGTTCATCATCCTTTTCGAATCTGTCTATGGAAGCTGTCAATGCTCCTGAAAGATCCGAACCTTGAAGAGTCAGCAATGCAGGGCTTGCTCTGTCAAGAAAAGTCAAAAAAGAATTTTTGTCATAAGTCAGAGGAGACTGAATCATAGTTTCGCCAGCAAACACAACTAATCCGACACGATCTTCTTTTAAGCCCGCTATCATGCTCTTAATAATTATTTTTGCAACTTCGAGCCTGTTCATGCCAGCCACATCTTTAGCATACATGGATTTCGAAACATCCAGGGCAACTATCAGGTCAAATCCTTCCCCTCTTACAGTATCTTCATAAGAGCTGCCTTGAGGACGCGCAAGCGTAAAAATCAAACAAAGTATCGAGAATATTATTAATATATTCTTATACAATGGTCGTTTAGTAGGATCATGAGAGACAACTTTCTGAAACATGGAAGCTTCAGCAAACAGTTCACGCCTTTTACGCATTTTACGCTGAGATTGAATATACAAGAGAACCGCGAGGATAAAAATAAATCCTCCGGGAAGCAAGTAATAAGCATTTTTAAACGACATATCAGAATATCCTCTGGAATACGAAGTTTCGCAGTATAAACTCTATAAAAAGAAGAATAAGAGCCGGAATCAAAAATATGTTGAAGCGTTCAGCATAATTTATAGTTTTGCGAACCTCGAGCTTACCTGTTTCCAGCTGAGCTATTTCAGTATAAATATCTTCCAAAGCTTGGTTGTCAGTCGCTCTAAAATATTGACCGCCCGTAATATAAGCAACGTCCTGAAGAGCCTGCTCGTCCAAAAGAGTCTTGCCAACATTGCCCCAGAAGTCTCTGGCATAATATTTTTGTCCGTCCTGGTAATAAGGAACAGCTGCGCCCTCTTCGCTTCCCACTCCGATAGTATAAATCTTTACATTTCGTTCCTTTGCCACTCTTGCAGCAGTCAAAGGATCTACGCCGGAATTGTTAACGCCGTCGCTAAGAAGCACGATCACTCTGTCACGTGAATCTTTAACTTCTCCAAGCTTGTAAACAGCGTTCACTATGGCCTCACCAATAGCTGTGCCATCTGCCCTGATAGACCCTACTCTGCTTCGCCGCAAAAGTTCAGTTACAACTCCATAATCCATCGTCAAAGGACATTGTGTTAAAGCGATACCAGAAAAAAGCACCAGACCTATACGATGTTCCTGCAGGTTTCTTATAAAGGTTTCAGTTATTTCTTTTGCAGCTTCAATACGATTAGGTTTAAAATCCTCTGCCCTCATGCTGCCTGAAACGTCCAGAGCAATCATAATATCCAAACCTATTTTTTCTGAAGTTTCATATTCTATGCCCTTCTGAGGTCGCATTAGACCAGCTACCAGCAAAACAAGCACCAAGAATCTTAAAATATCAGGAAGAGGCATAAGCCTTATTCTCCAAGAAGGCTTGGCTGTCATTGCCACAACACTTGTCAGAGGATATTTGACACCACCTTTTTTATTTTTCACTGCTATATAATACTTGGCAAGCACGGCTGCAACAACAACTAGCAAGAGCCATGCGAACCCTGGATTAAGGAATCTCATTTATCTCTCCAATCTCGATTCTCAAGCAGGAAAAGCAAGTCTTTCAAAAGCCTTTCTTTGGAGAAGTTAGTCTGAGTCTTGCCAGTATATCTGACAAAATCGCAAACCTCGAAAAGCTTTATTGAAGGAATAATCAAAGAGTCTTTAATCTTTGCAGCCGCCAAAGCCGCCAAAAACTCATCTGATGTGTCTGAATCGCCTCTTCCGAGAAAAAACTCTTCTGCTAAATAGTTTTTCAGTATGTTTGTCATAGCTTCGCATATATTTTTGGCATTATTTTTAGCCCAATCCCCAGAGCTTTTCAGCTCATCGATCGCCTTCATAGCCTGCTCATAATTACTGAGCTTTGGCACTGCCTCAGATACAGTGTATTTTGTAAAAATTCGTCTCAAAATCAACAAAAGAACAGCCAGGATTACTAATATAGACAACAAAAGCGACCAAAAGGGCATGTCTGGAACTTCCAAGCCCCGCAAACCGTAGATTTCCTCGCCCTCAGGCAGAGGCGGCAAAACTGTGGAAGTCGCCAAGCTTTCGCTTGCTATAGCTATGTTGCCTGCAATCGGCAAAGATTCGGTTGCCAAATTCTGATTACTCATCACTTAAACCTTTTCGCCTGTCTTTGCGCAAAAAATCTGATCAAGGGCTTGGCAATAGATTCGCCAGCTGTAAGATACATGGTATCTATACCTGTTTGCATACAGATTCTTCGGAATGAAGAATCCAGACTTTCACGCAAAGCGGTCATATGTTCTACCTGAGCTTTTGAAGATGTATCCAAAATAGTTTCCTCGCCTGTCTCAGGGTCTATTACTTCCAGAAGACCTACATCTGGAATGTTTTCTTCCTTTGGATCTCTGATAGCCGCCACAACAAAGTCATGTCTTGAGGAAGCCATTCTGAATTCTCTAGTCAAGTCGCCCAAGTTTATGGCATCGGTAATTAAAAAGACTATAGAACGGTTGTTCAAGGTCATGTTCAAAAAGTCCAAAACCTTTTTTGGGTCTGTCCCCTTCCCTTTCGGAGTATAAGAAAGCAAATCCCTGATCATTCTTAACACATGGCTTTTGCCCTTCTTAGGCGGAATAAACTTCTCGACTCTGTCCGTGAAAATACAAGCTCCGGTTTTATCGTTGGTATTATTAGCAGCCAATGCTATAAGAGCGGCAAGCTCTACAGCGGTCTCTCTTTTGCTTTTCGGCCCAGTGCCGAAAAGCATGGAAGCAGAGAGGTCTACAGCCAGCACAACTTGAAGCTCACGTTCCTCCATGTGCTCTTTCACATGAAGGTCACCAGTTCTGGCAGAAACTTTCCAGTCAATAGAGCGAAACTCATCGCCTCTGTAGTAGGGTCTAATGCCAGCAAACTCTATTCCTCGCCCTTTAAATACAGACTTATAGGCACCAGAATAGAGGCTCTCCACTATAGCCCTTGTCTTTATTTCTATTCTTTTTACGTCTTTTGCCAGTTTGTTCATTTTTTCAAAGTGTCATTTATGCAACGGGCACGCCGCCAAGAATACGCTTAACCAGTTCGTCCGAAGTTATTTCATCAGCTTCAGCTTCATAACTGGGAATAATTCTGTGACGTAAAATCCTCAGAGCCACAGCCTTAACATCATCCGGCTTCACGAAGCTTCTGCCCTCAAGCATAGCAACACTTCTGGAAGCTCTAGCCAGATAAATAGAAGCACGCGGAGATGCTCCGAACCTTATATAATTAGCGAGATCCAAGCCATATTTTTCTGGATTTCTGGTAGCTTCAACTATTCTGAGAATATACTCCACTATCTTGTCATCTACATAGATTTTATCCGTCAATCGGCGAAGCTCCACAACATCTGCTCCTGTGATAACAGGTTGAATCTGCCCCAGAGTGTGTGAAGATTCGTCCAAGGCAATAGTTTTTACTATTTCTTTTTCTTCTTCAAAGCTGGGATAATCAACCACCACTTTAAACAAGAATCTGTCGACCTGAGCTTCCGAGAGTGAATAGGTCCCTTCAGTATCAATCGGATTTTGAGTAGCCAGAACTAAAAAAGGCTCTTCCAAAGTATAGGTTTCATGCTCTATAGTAACCTGGCGCTCTTCCATAGATTCAAGCAAAGCACTTTGCACCTTAGCTGGAGCCCTGTTTATTTCGTCTGCCAACACAAAGTTGGAGAAAATAGGGCCTTTGTGAGTGTAAAACTCAGCTGTTTTTGGGTTAAAAATTCTTGTGCCTATCAAATCTGCCGGAAGCAGGTCGGGAGTAAACTGAATTCTGGAGAAGCCTGTTTCAACAGTTCTTGCCAGAGCTTTAATTGCCAAGGTTTTTGCTAGCCCGGGAACACCCTCAAGCAAAATGTGTCCGTTGGAAACTAAAGCCAATAACAAGCTGTCGAGGAGATCATCTTGCCCCGTCAAAACCTTTTTAACTTCTTTTTTGATCGAGGCTATTTTTTCGCGGGCTGCGGTTATATCTTTTGTCAAATCGTTATTACTAATCATTTTTATGACTCCCGGGGTGATATTGCATTTAAGATATCCAAGACATCTGAATGGATAGCGTTAAAAGCTCTTGCAGGCTTGGAGCCCGCATAAAGAACAAGTTCTGCATCTTTTTTCAGCGATTCGGCCTGTCGCGAAAGATGCGAACCTTTTTCAAAAAGAACAACTTGGCTGAAAACTTCATCAAAGGTCAAATCTTCAGAAAGAAGCTTGTTTTTTGAAGCCAAAGCGGCTTTAAAAAGTTCAAAGTATTTTTTGTAAAAATCTGAGGTTCGCTCAGAATGAGCATCTGAAAGCTTAGCATAAGAGCTCATAAAATCAAATTTTTCCGAGTCTCCCTGCTTAACATTTTCTTCCGATTCAGCAACCGAAGCTGTCACGACAACATCAGAAGCAGCCGCCGCTTTAGAAGTAGTTTCTTTTTCCCCAAGCTTCTTTATCAGCACATAGATAACTCCTGCCAAAATTGTAACAAGAAGAGTTTTCAAGAGAGAAAAACCTTTTTTTTC
>JAAYNI010000027.1 GCA_012520995.1 Candidatus Rifleibacteriota bacterium | reverse complement strand
TCAGTGATGGTATAGGTGAATACATCTGTAAGCTGTTCGCCGTCACCGAGAGCATTGACGGCTTTATTGCTGTTATCGGGAGTATAGGTATAGCTTCCATCGGCCTTAATCACAAGCTTGCCGTAAGCAGTTGTAACTGTTGTGCCTGTGAGATCGCCTGCCGTAACGTTGTCGGAAGCATGAGTATCTGAAGGCAAGGAGCCTGCGACTACTCCTGTCACATATTCGCCGCCTTCAACTCTGTCAGCACCGAGAGTGTCGTTATTCAACACATTGCCTGAGCCTGCTGAGTTTTCTTCAGCTGTAACGGTGTCGTTTACTGCCGTTGGAGCATCGTCGTTTATAGTGATAACTATATCAACAGGAACACTGTTAGATTGCCCTGTTCCGCTGCCGTCTTTGACAACTATAGATATGTTGTCTGTGACAGGGTCTGTGCCGGAGTTGTCGGCATTATCGGTGAGAGTATAGGTATAGCTTACTGTTCCAGTGGAGGGATCAAAGCCTGTTAAAACTATAACTCCATGCTCTGTTTCAATGGGAATATTTTCGTCTGAGAGAGCGATTACCTCTTCATAAGTCAGTTCGGTGCCCCCGACAGTAAGAGTGGAGCCTTCAATAAAGCCGTCCGGAGAAGTAAAAGAAAAAGTGCCTGAGGCAATGTGAGCATTTGACTCAGGAGAGCTCCCCAAAGGAAGACCTTTTTCATCAACAACATTAGGCGTTACAGTTATAATCGGTGTACCATCGTCTTCGCCTGCAATTGTTACGGTAAGAATTCCGTTTGCTTGTTCATTGTCTTTATCGGCTATAGTATAAACAAACTTATCAACCAGCTCTTCATTCAGACCCAAGCCTTTTACAAGCTTATTATTTTGGTCAGGAGTATAGGTATAAGTTCCATCAGCATTAAGAATAAGTTTGCCGTAGAGACCTTCTATTTCTTTGCCTACATTGTCGGCTATAGGCAAGCCTGCAGGTTCTTCGCCGCTTTCCACACCGACCACAAGATTGGCGTGTTCAGGTCTGTCGGCACCAAAGAAGTCATTTAAAATTACGTTGCCTGTATTATTCTGAGAATTTTCTTGTACAACAATGCTGTCAGGGCGAGCTATTGGAAGGTCGTTGATAAAAGGGGGAGGTTCAGGCTGATTGGCAGGAGGCTGGGGTCTGTAATTATCTATGCCAGAACCAGTGCCTGGAGTGCCGCCTGGTCTGTCGTCGTTGCGTTCATAACCAGTATCTATTGTGGGTGGCTTTAAATATTTCTGATAGCCATTGTCGTTAGGATCTTCATTTAAATCGCCGTAAGAGGGTCTTCGGCTATCATCATTTCCTCCCGTGCCTTCACCGTCTTCATTTATATTGGTAAGCTTATCTTTGGAAATAGTTTTTTTTGCGTCTAAAACCAGCATGTCTTGTCCAAGAAGCGAAGGATCAAGCATCAGGTAGTCAGACTCTGTCAGATGTTTAATATCACCACTGTTCAGCTGTACAGATATGAAACTGTCATAAGCAAGCTCTTCTAAAGGCGAATGATATAGTGCGTCTCCCTCATATACAGGGTCACCAAGCTTTAATTGGCGAATCTTGCCATCAGGTTGTTCTGCGATGAAACGACCTTCTATTTTTATTACTCTGCCTATTATCTGTTTCATTTAAGCTCCTTACAACAATACAACTTTGTGTAGTCTAGTGTGACATAAAATATATTCAAATATATCAGCGTTAATTATAGCATAAAATCGAAAAAATATAAAAATTCCGCTCATATTTTTTTAATGTAAAAAATTTTTAACAAGCATAATAATTCAGATGAAACATATTTTTTTTAATTCATTTTTTAATTTATATCTTTGCTATGTTTTAGAATAAGAAAAGCTTTTGAGCTTTTATATTTTATAAAAAAACTTTACAGAGTAATGTTTGGTATATATAACAAAATCCCACATGAAATTAGCAGAAGTCTATTAATGTCATTAAAAAAACATACCACTTTAGCAATATTACTTATCTTAGCATCTACTTTAAACGCATATGCGCAATCGCCTTTCGGTGACGATATAATTGTTCGGGATGAAAAAACAAAGCCAGTCTCATTAACTAGCACCGCTATTCAGCCGCCAAGCAAGAGAGAGCCGCCTCATATTTTTTTTCAAATGCGAAAACTTCCGCAATACTTGTGCAATTTCGCGAAAAATCTCTTAACTCGCTTTATTTAGGCACCTTGCTATACATACTAGTGTCCTGTGAGACCTCTGGAAGCGGCGGCAAATTCATGGTCATTTGCCGAGCAAGGTCTGGCATTGTTTGTTCAACACGTTCCAAAAGACCCTCTGGAAGAGCTTTTTTAAACCCTTTTATTTTATCGCCTATAGAGAGATTGTTTTCTGTTGAAGCGGCAGTCTTTTCGGAATCTTTTGTTTTTTTAAAATGTTCCTTAAAAGCCCGTCCCATTGAATCGTGTTCAAATCCTTTTATTTCTTTGTGAAGAGCAAAACTTCTGAATTCTTCCGGTACACCAGGAAGAGGTCCACTTTCATCCGAGGAGGAGCCAAAAAGCTCAACTCCGCCGTCTTTCCTTACTTTCCAAGCGATATAAAAAACGCGTATAAATAGGGAAAAAATTATCAGAAAAACAACAGCTGAAATTCCTATAAAAAACCTTTTTTATTTATGCTAGAATATCTCTCTTGTGTAAGAAAATATGAAAAAACGAAGATTGATTATGTGTATAATAACAAAAACAAATAAGAATAAAAACGAGGGAAAAGATGCAAAAATTTTCAGTAAAAGGAAACATAATTTTCACAAAAGATATGGACAAGTTTGAGATACATGATGATTCATATCTGAACATTGAAAACGGCAAGATAATATCTATATCGAAGGAAAATTTGTTTAAAGAAGTCGTTTCATACGAAGGGAATTTGATAATACCAGGATTTACAGATACACATCTGCATGCTCCGCAGATAAACAATATAGGGCTCGGGTATGACGAAGAACTTTTGTCTTGGCTGGAAAAATATACTTTTCCTGAAGAAGCAAAATATAAAAATAAGGATTTTGCTAAAAAATCATATTCCAATTTTGTTAACCGTTTGCTTGAAAATGGCACTACAAGCAGCGTAATTTTCGGAACAATACACAAAGACACCACTCTTTTATTGGCTGAGATGATGGAAGAAAAAGGTTTGAAAGCCTATATAGGCAAAGTCAACATGAACAGAAATTCTCCAGACTTTTACATAGAAGAGACAGAAGAGAGCGTAGAAGATACAGAAGAGTTTATAAAAGCATTGGCTTCCTTTGAAAACATAAAACCCATAATTACTCCTAGATTTGTGCCGTCATGCACAGAAGTATTAATGAACAAATTAGGCGATTTAGCTGAAAAATATGACCTCAAAATACAATCACACTTGTCTGAAAGCAGATCGGAAATAGACTGGGTGAAAGACTTGCATCCAGAATGCAAAAATTATTTGGACGTATATGTGAAATATTCACTTGCAAGAAACAACTTAAATACCGTAATGGCACATTGCGTATGGTTGACAGATGAAGAAAAAGAAGTGATGAAAGACAAAGAGATTCTAGTCTCACACTGCCCTTATTCCAATGCCAATCTTACAAGCGGCATAGCTCCAGTGAGGGAATTAATTTCAAAGGGAATAAACGTTTCTCTAGGTTCGGATGTGTCCGGCGGAAGCGAAATGTTTATGGGCAGAATTATCAGCTTGGCTCAGATGTTGTCCAAGATGCATTATGTGCATATAGATGAAACTCAAAAGCCGCTTACTATATCAGAACTGTTTTATATGGCTACTAAAGGCGGCGGAAAATTTTTCGGAAACGTCGGTTCTTTTGAAGAAGGTTATTCAGCAGACTTTTTAGTTATAAATGACAAAAGCATTCAGGATATAAATTCGAGAACATCCAAAGAAAGACTGGAAAGATTTCTATTTACAGGTGATAAAAGCAATATCTCAAAAGTCTACGTAAACGGCAGAAGAATACGCTAGTAGACTGTTGCAGCTAAAAGTTCGTTATCGGGTACATTTATTTATATCCACAGATGGACACAGATTCACACAGATGCTGATGTTCGATGCTAGGGGGAGCTAAACAATTCAACTCGCCACTCATCACTCGTCACTGTGCGATAGCAGTATCAGATAACCATGAAGACATTATTAACTAGAATAATATCAAAATAGG
>JAAYNI010000004.1 GCA_012520995.1 Candidatus Rifleibacteriota bacterium | reverse complement strand
GTTGGATCAGTTTTGAGAACTTCTCATAAAACGCAGGGTCTTCATCCATCTTTTCGGTGATGACTTTCTTCGTGGCGTGTGCAATCGTATCAGCCTTTGAAGCCGTGGTTTTTTTGGTTTGGTAAACGCCTTGTTCCTCTTTGACCTGATTGAACATTTTGTCGTCAAAGATGTTAACCGGCTCATTCAGCTGGACAACTTCGTTGGCTTGAATGTGTGTATCCAGCAGTTTTTTGATTTTGGGCTCATAATCCCGGTAGTCAATTGCCTCTGCATACCGGAGCTTGACAGAAGCCTTGAGTGACTGGAATTTCCGAAGATCTGCTTTGTATCTGGACAAAGTCTTCTCATCGGTTTCGGTCAGAAACTTCTCGGAGGAGAGTGCGATACCAAGGGTTTTTCCGAACTCCGAAAGACGGCCGTAAAACTCTTCTCTCAGCTCATCATCGGCAAGCAACACTTCATAGGCTTCTTCATCGTAGGAATGCTTCACCGTTTTGAACAGATCCCAAAGATCGGAATACCGGGTGGGCAGTTTTTCGATTTCACTGTTAATGGATGTCAAAGTGCCGACCAGATCGGATTCATCGAACCCTTCAAATGCGCTGTACATGGTAAGCGCTTTGTCCAGCTCACCGAACTTTTGATCAGCGACTTCAGGATGCAAACCGAGAGCGACCTTGATGTTCTCATGTCCCTTGAAAACTTGCGAGGTCGCCAGCCATGCCCTTGGACTGGTTGTAACAGCCATTGTGAAATGGTTTTCTTTATTGACCCGGGCAAGGATATCGAGCGCGTTTGGGTATAAATCAAGGTGTGTATGCAGATCTATCATATCACCCCTTTATCCAGTAAAAGTTCTTTAACCTCACCAAGGCCTCGTGAAAAGACACCTTCAAAGTCACCTCGATTCTGGTGGTCCGCAAAAGACAGGTGTCCTGAAATCAACCGGTGGATTCCAGATTGCTCGGCAACCAAACATGCACTGGCAGCGGCACCTACATCATCAGGATTCCCATGATTGATCCGATCCAATTGTTCTGAATAATAGCCACCTGATGTCTGGTCAGCTTCTCCCCAGTGTTGAAATGCAGCCCTCCGAACCAAACAAGGAACACATCTGCCGCAATGTTGCATCTTGTACACTCGATATTTTCCGCAACTCACAGATTGAAAAACCAACTCCTTCAATAGCTGTTGATTTTTACATTCTGCCAGTACTTCTCCTTTTGTCTTGAACTGATAGGGCATTATGAGATTCAGGCTGATTCCGACTTCATTCCAGAGATCTTGAATTCCTTTTAAGTAAACAGGATGAGTGGTCTTGGTACTGAAACTGCCCATTCGACCTGAATTGAGCGGAATATTTAGACTGATAAACCCATTTTCAGGAACGTATATGTCAGCTGGGGAGTCGGACTGTGTTTGAATAGCAGATGCAGCCAAGGCCGCGAAGGCAAAGAAAATGATCGACCGGCCTCTTGTCGATCCTTCGGATTCGCCTTTAGGTGGATGAATCTTGTGGCTCCATTGGAAATGTGCGCTCTCGGGTCTGATCTTTTTTGCATAGTCTCTTTGTGTTTTTGCATCTCCTCTCACAACTTGTGATATGAATATTGGCTTGTGTTTGTCAGCCACTATGTCGATTGCCCCGGCTAAACTATCAACGCCGCCGGACAACAGAGAAACACAGTCAGAATCGAATCGTTTCAGCCTTTTTGCTCTTGGTGGAGTGACGCCATTGCCGTTGAAAGTAAGAGACCAAAAATCCCCTGTAAGAAATCTCAGCGTTTTTTCAAACTCCTGCCTTGCAGGCTCCCAAACACTTGGATTGCAAAGGTGAACGGTCAAATCAATTTGCCTAGTCCATCCATCAGCGCTGTCTTTTCTTGTGAGCGAATTATCGGCGGCCGCGACCGACAAAGCGATTGTATTGAAATCCCAGATCTTTTCTGAAGGACGTAGCCCGGCTCTTTGTATGTCTCTTACCAAGGTAGAACCGAAATATCCGACATTCTCCCTTCGAGGATTCGAGTATATCGAGAAATATTTTGTACCTTCCTCAAGCTGCTGAGGTATTAGGTTTTCCGGAGCACAAACGATCTTTCTCATGCTTCCTCCTCGAACACTTCGAAAGTGATCTTTATTGCAGATTGAAGCAGGGAGTTCATTTCTGCTTTTGTCGGGTTGGATGTATCCTTTCTCAGGTCCTGCATCTGTGCCGAAATTTCTGATTTCAGGAAATTTCAGGAAACTCTTAAAAAATGGAGGCGGCGGGAATCGAACCCGCGTCCGAAAAGGCTCACAGACACTGTCTACCATCATAGCCTATGTACATTTATTTAGGGTTAAGGTCGCGCAGAGGCTACGCCCTTAGCAAACCCGATCCGATGATTATACTCCTCCAAACATCAGCATCGGCACCAATGCTCGGGAAGGCCGGTTTGTGTCGACGGTTCTTCTAAAAGCTTACCGGCAGAATCTTTCAGAGAACCGCGTAGCCTGCGTTAGGCTGCGTATGCCAGATTTTCGTTGGCAGTTAAGTTTTGACCGATTTTTTACGAGGCCCTTCGATCAACCTCGGATGGCGAGTGGCAGCTCACGCTCCCCGTCGAAACCGGTTCGCCCCCAGGAGATGATTGCACTTCAAGATAATTATAGCTTGTGGGTATAAAAACCGCAAGAGCTAAAATCAGTGACGAGTGGACTGTAGGCGGTGTGGAGTGGACAGTGAATTGTTAGAAGCAATATTTATATCATTGTTGCTTCAGCTTTTTCTGCTCACTGTCCACTTATTCCTGCCCGCTGTTTGTTAGCTAAGTGCCACGCTTGAATTCATTAGGGATGTCTTTTTCTTATCCTTACTTCAATACGTCATTAAGTATGTCATTAACCAATGCGCCGGTTGAATCAAGGATTTCTTCAGTCAGTTTGTTGCTGAAGTCAAGGACATCCTCAGTGAATTTATCAGTAGAGTCGAGTATGCCTTCTCTTAGTTTGCCAGTATCAAGACCAGCTGAAGAAACGAGCGGATTGGCTACTCCGTTTATGTTCTGAGCTCCTTTGCCAGGCATAGCGCCGAAGAGTTTGAGAGCGTCTTCCATGGGGTAGCGGTTGGCATACATGTCTACCTTGGTGGTGATGGTTCCCTGAAGAGGCATGCCCAAAGCGCTGCGGAGGCTGTTGGCTTGTCCTTCATCCAGTTTTGTAGCTTCAGAGTATTTCATAGACATAAATGCGTTGAGATATTGAGTGTTTATGCGGCCTGCAAATATGTTGGGATCTTCCAGGTTGATATTGTCTTCAATAGACTCTATGCCGTCAGTGCCTTCAAGGTCTTCAAAGTCTTCTACTCTGACTTTTGCGATTGAAGGAGAAATGGTCATTTGAACGTCGCTTTCGCGGTTCAAGAAGAAGATGTTGTTGTCAAGGTATGTAACCTTCTTTTTGCTGTCTCCCTTGGTATTGTCAAAGCCTGTCAGAACGTTCAGACCGATTATATTGTCATGGATGTTTGCTGTAACGCCTGTGTTGTTGCGAATTCCAAAGCCCATGTCGCCTAAGTCGCTGAGACGGCTCCAAGTGAAGAGAACTGTGTTGTTGGCGAATTCCCATTCAACGGAAGGATCGCGGTTTGAGCAGGTTACGTTTGCGGATATCATTCTATTGTTGCAGAAAACATTGTTGACGCAGGTTACTTTGCCTTTGTGCCAGCTGAGTTCCAAAGCTATGTTTGACCCGTTTACAAAGGTGCAGTTTCTGATTGTTATATCGCCTTCTCCGCGGGAAGCTGTAGCGCTATAGATAGAATATCTGTTTGCTGAAGCGAATTTGTCAGCAGTGTTTTTGGCAGGTCCTTGGAGCCACATGCCTGTGTCGAAACCTTCGGGTTTGCCTTTGGTGGCGTGATAGCTTGAAGCGAAACCATCATCGAAAATTATGCCGTCTATAACAATTGAAAAGCCTTTGGGGGCATTTTGTGTTTTGTCGAATTCCAAGTGCAATATGCCAAGACCACTGCCTTTTTTGTCGTTGTTTTCATTTCGTCCTTGGAATAGTGTTTTGTATTTAAGCGGATTTCTTTCGCTAAAGTCATTTGAATAACCGCCGATAATGGAGACGGGTCTTTCCATAAGAAACCAGTTGCATTTCATTTTGCCAGGATAAACGCCTTCCGCAAGATGAATTTTGTCGCCGACATTAGCGATTTCCAGCGCTTTCCAAAGGTTCTTTAGAGGGGCTTGCTTGGTGCCGGCGTTCTTGTTTTTGCCGTTGTCTAAAGAGACGTAAATATCAGCTGCCTGAACAGTAGCTGCTATCAAAAGCAACATAATTAAAAAGAATAACTTTTTCCTCATAGTTAACTTCCTCTCAGAATTCTCATGAAATAAAGTAAAAAAATCACGTCCAAGAAGGTTACCGGAGTTTCGTTTTTTCAGCAACTTAAAAAATAAACAAGAAGCATGTTGTTTGGCAGCTTTCAGCTCTTTTTTTAGAGATAGTTGAATCTCTTTAGAAACCATAAATATATGGCAACCAAAAGCTTTTCCGGTATAATGCCCAAAATTTGAAAGAACTGTGGAAAAAATGAAGAAAAATCCTCAGCTGCAAAAGCTTTTGTCAGAGCTGACAAATTCGCCTGAATATAACAAACTTGCTTTAGGCGTTTCCGGCGGAACTGATTCTGTAGCCATGTTTTTGTTGATGCTTAACAAGACACGCATTGAGGGAAAAGAGATGTGCGTTTTTCATGTGGATCATTCATTGAGGTTAAGCAGTCCCAGCGATAAAAACTTTGTTCAAGAACTTTGTGAGAAACACTCTGTGGAATTTTATTCGGAAACTGCCAAAGAAAGTGACAAAGCAGAACTTAAAACTCTGGGGACAGAAGCTTGGGCTAGAAAGTTCAGATATGAAAGCTTTGCAAAAATGCTCTCGCTTTCAAATGCGGATCTTTTGGCAACAGGCCACAATGCAAACGATCAAGCTGAAACTCTTTTAATGAGAATGCTGGCTGGAACTTCATGGCAGGGTTTAAGAGGAATTCCGGAAGAAGCGCTTTTGAAAACTGCCTATGGCAGTGTAAGAGTCTGGCGCCCTTTACTTAAAATTTCAAGACCGGAGCTTGAAGACTTGCTTAAAAGCGAAGCCATTCCGCATGTTGAAGATGAAACCAATATTTCAGATGTTTACCTTAGAAACCGTATTAGACACGAGTTATTGCCATTGATGGAAGAAATAAGTCCCGGCGCTTCAAGAATGATTATGGCTTTAGGCGAGGATGCGGCTTTGATTCAAGATGAGCTTGCCGTCAAAGCGGAAAAATATCTTTCAGCTAACTGTGATAAAGAATCAGGAAGACTCAAAATAAACAGAAAAACAGAGACTTCTTTAAGACGAGAGATTTTGCGCAGTTGGTTTACAGAATTTTTGCCGGATGTACGTATAAACAGAAAGCTGATTGAAAGAGCAGATGAACTCTGGATGAGCGAAATCAGAGGAAGAAAGATAACGCACAGGGACTTTTCTATAGTAACTGACAGAAAGTTTCTCACACTGCAAAAAATCTAGTGCTGTGTAACATTTAAAAGTTGCTTATTATATTCTCCAAGTTAATAAACTAAATGTTGCATGACAGATTTGCCGCCGCACTAGAGTGGATAGTGGTTGGTGGGTAGTGAAATTGTTTAGCTCAATCGCTGAAACTGATAATTGCTCTAAGCAGCTGATAAATAGCTGAAGCTCTGATGTGAAAAAACTAATAATACTTAGATGACATATCAATCAGAGAAAACATTACAAAATTACCTTTCTGCCCGCTATCCACTACCTACAAGCCATTGTGCGAAGCACCCATCTGTGTAATCTGTGGATAAAAAAGAGAAGAAACTTTTAGCTGCAACACAGCACTAGTTAAGGAATATTAAGCAATCCGGAGGGGTGTTCGCAGCCCATTTTGCTTTTAAAACCCGCAAAGCTTTGTTGTCTATGACAGCTGAGGCTGTGAAGTGTGTAAAGCCTTCTTCCTCGTTGGTTGCTTCAATAACAAATTTTAGCCTTCGCCCCAAGTTAATAGTGCGAATAGGAGAGGACTCTTTGCTGGTGATACTGTTGTGAATGCTTTCTATGATTGCTGATTCAAGAGGCAAGTCTAGCGTGATTTGGCTTGTTGATGCTGAATTGCATAGGCGCGGAAAAGCAAAGCTCATATACAGTGCTCCTAATACGGTTAAGAGCAAGGCTATGCAAGATAGAAGAATAAGAGAAGTCTTCTTTTTTGGAAGTTCGTTAGTCATAAAGGCAGACCTCTCAATGCGAATGATGTGGCAAATGGGGGATGGCCTGGGTCTGGATCGCTAAGAGAAAGCTTTATATGAATCAGGTTTTTGGTTTCTTTGTCCAAGATAGCTTCAAAACTTTTGACTCCCTTTATAATAGGAGTGTCTGAAAGAATCAAGGCAGAGTCTCGCAATTTAAATACGGCTATTGTTTTTTCCGCTAATCTGAGTTCCAAAGCAGAGGTGCGTATCAGCGCTCTGTCGGAACGCCTGGTTGCGCTTTGTAAAGCGTCGTAGACGGCGGCATATTTTGCTTCTGTGCTTTCAGCAAAATTAGCTGCAATATTGCGTTCTTTTCTGATAAAAGACAAAAGTGCCCAAGCGGTAAAAGTTATTATAAATAATGTCAGGGCAAAAAGGGTGTAGTAAGATTTGCTTTTTTGTTTCATTGCTGGCTAAAAAGTTTTTCGTAAATATAAGGAGTGATTTTTTCTCCGTCATTATAAGTGAGTTCTATGGAGACTTTGAATACATTCTTTTTTACAAAATAGGTAGTCAGCTGATAATTAAAGTTCTTAGATGCAGCTGCCAGCTGGGCGTTTTCATCGGTACGTGCTCCGCCCAGAAAAGAGAAGAAAAAACTGTCGGGGTTCCCGTTTTCATCTATGATAGGTGTTCTTGGCAGGTGGGGAGGCAAGAATTCAGGATTGTTGGCACGTTTTGCAATAATTTGCTGAAAGACAGAATTAGCGAACAGGAAAGCTGACTGTTCTTGAGGTGTGCTTTTCGGGTCATAGCGGAGAACAGATACTATATAGGCTATAGGAAAAAGCGAAAAAGACAATATAACCAGTGAGGTCAGAATTTCTGACAAGGCTAAAACAGTTTGTTTTTGAATGTGGACATTATTATCTTGAATCACAGGCAGATTATAGCATGCAATTGCGGATTCTTTAAGAACAAAATAAATAACTCTAATAAAAATACATGTAAGTGCCGATGGGTAACGATGACTGACAATAGCTCAAGGAAGGAGCGGCAAAGTGAAAAGAAGTTATTTTTTATTTATGTTTTTATCCGCAGCTTTGCTAATGACATTAGGTTGCGGCACTAAAAAGGTTCTGAGAGGAACTTTGCAAGGCACTGTTGTGGACTCTCAGACAGGTATAGGTATTGCAGGAGCGACTGTTACAACGACACCTGCGACTCAGACGGTTACAGCTGATATTAACGGCAGATTTACTATTTATGATGTTGAACCTGGTGTTTACACCGTCCTTGCTTATGCAAACGATTTTAACTCAAACTCATATACTGTAAGCGTTGACGGCGGTATGACTGCCAACACTAACGTTGTGCTTGTTTCCACAGGCGGAAGTTTTTCAAGAAACGTTTTGCCTATTTTAAGCGTCAACTGTTCAATAATAGGCTGTCACAATGATGCTTCAAATGCTTCAGGCTTGAGGCTGAATTCTTATGAAAATATCATGAAGGGCGGAAGACAGGGAGGAGTAGTTTATCCTTATAATGCCTCTAGAAGCCCTCTCATTCAACGGATAAAGGGAACGGTTACTCCTAGAATGCCTCATAACAGAGCTGCTCTGTCAACTGCAGATCAGGCTTTGCTTATTAATTGGATTGAGGGGGGAGCCAGAGACAACTAGCCTTTTCTCTTGTCGTTCTTTTTCTTTTAAATGTCAGTATTTTAAAACTCTTAAAGTTTCAGGAGTTGTAAACCTTGGATAGAAATACCTTAGTAGGAAGCATTTTAGGAATCGTCCTGATTGGGACTTCCATCAAAATGGGAGGAAATCTCGGCGTTTTCATAGATCTCCCTTCTATATTGATTGTTTTCGGCGGTGCTATGACAGCCATGATGGTCAGCTATGATATGCAGACAATTAAGGCAGCAATGATAGCGGTTTGGCGCATTTTTAAAGCTCCTGAAAAATTTGATTCCGTGAAGCTTGTCAGCGATATGCTCAATATTTCTGAAATAGCCAGAAAAGAAGGCATATTAGCTCTAGATGCGAAAATATCAGAAATTGAAAACCCTTTTTTAGCCAGATGTCTGCAAATGGTCGTTGACAGCGTAGATATGAAAATAATTGAGGAAGTGGCTGAAACCGAGATTGAGGAGCGATCCAACAGGCATGCTTCAGTTAAGTCGGCTTTAGATTTTTATGCTTCTGTTCTGCCGGCTTTCGGTATGATTGGAACAATTATTGGTCTTGTAGGCTTGCTGAGCAATCTGGATGACCCTTCTACTATAGGTCCAAATATGGCGGTAGCTCTTGTTACCACTTTTTTTGGCACTGTTTCTGCAAACCTTTTCTTTATACCTGCGGGAAACAAACTTACAGAACGTTCTCAAGCTGAACAGCTTTACAGCGAAATTGTTGCAAAAGGTTGTCTTTTTATAGCTGCAGGTGTCCATCCGCGCATTTTGCAAGAACGTCTTCTTGCTTATTTGCCAGCTTCTCAGAGAGCAGATTTTGCTGAAAAGCATTTGACGGAGAATTTTTCATAAATGGCTAAAAAAAGAGAAGTAAGCAAGCCATCGGCAGAGTTATGGTATGTTTCTTATGGCGATCTTGTCACGAATATGCTTTGCTTTTTCGTTATGATGTTTGCTTATTCCACTTTTGATACGCCTCCAAATCCGAAGGAGCGTTTGGGAACTCTTGGAGAGCATCTCATGAACGCTTTTGCTGTTTTTGATGTGGACGGCACTCATCGGCATCTTTTGAAAGGTCAAGGAGCTTTGCTTTTGAAACCTTCTGCCAAACCCGAAGAAGCTCCGAGAATAGTCAAAGAAGTCAGAGATAAGCTTCTGAAAGTGCCTATGAGCAATCGCATGAAAGTCATCTCTGATGATCAGATTATAAAAATCCAGATACCCGCAAATGTGCTTTTCGACAGCGGACAAGCCACAATGAAACAGGGGGCTGAGGAGTTTTTGACTGGACTGGTGCCTGTCTTGGGACAACTGGATAACTACATAAGAATAGACGGCCACACTGATAATGAACCTCCAAGAGTAAGCGTGTATCAGAGTAATTGGGAACTTTCAGCTGTCAGAGCCAGCGCGGTAGTTCGCTTTTTTACTGAAAAAATGCATTTAGATCCTGAAAGATTTTCCGCTCAAGGTTTTGGAGAATTTCGTCCTGAGGTTCCTAATGTTGATAAGGAATCCAGAGAGAAAAACAGGCGTGTTGAAATAGTAATTTTGAATAGGAAAAAGATAGGCAGCAGGGGAGCTACTTGGTAATTAACGCAGTGAGCAGCGGATGGTGGGTAGTGAGTAGAAAGGACAAAACCTTGAAACTCCAAATCACGAAAAATACGAAAAACCTCAGAAAGCTTTATTGAACCACAGAACACACGGAATACACGGAAAAACTCCAAAGACATATTATCCGCAGATTACGCAGATGGCCGAAGATGAAAAACCCAAAACGTATCTAAACCACGAAAAACAAACCAAACTGCCAAAACATTGCTTCTGTCGAATGCAATGTTTTCCAGAGCTTTGACTAAAACTTCGATATTAAAAAATAACTTTTTTAAATATCTTACTTTTACTCATAGCCCTTCGCAAAAATATAAATATTTTTGCTCAATACATTTGGTTTGTGAAGACCTTTAACTCCACATTAAGCATCATACTTGCTGAATATCTCTTTTAAAGAGAGACTATGCAAAAACTGAAATCGTTTTTGCATAGCATTGCCTTCTTCAAGCATAGAGAATATTGGTTATTTATCAATATCTCAAAGCAGTTTTATTTGTTTCAGCGATTGAGTCTGAACAATTCAACCCGCCACTCATCACTGGTTGTTATGGCTGTTTGTCCTCGCTACCTCCGCCCCCTACGCCCTACTCCCTTAAAATTCCTGCGTAGCAGCTTTCATCATGTGTTTAAGCTCGTCTCTCTCCTCAAGTGAGAATTTCTCAAGTTTTGAATCGTCATTGATTATAGGCATTAGAAGCAAAACAAGGCGTTTGTAATGTTTCATGTGAAACTCAGAACGAGCCAAATATAAAAAATAGGCATCGTTCTTAGGTGAAGCTTTGTTCAGCTGCGAAAAGAGCAGGTTTGCTTGTTCGTATTTGCCTGTTTCGTAAGCTCTCAAGGCCAAGCTGAAAACAGCCCCTTCGTCTGAGAGGTGTTTTTCGCTTTGTGTAAGGTCTGGAGTTCCTTGGCTTGTTTTCTGAATTTTGTCTTTTTCTGTGTTGTCAGATTCTTTTAAGAGTTTTTCTGAAAAGTGTGGCAATATAGCTTCAGAGATGTCTTGGGTTGTTTGTTGCGGGGGAAGATCTGGAAGAATAGGAGCAAATAGCTCTTTTCTTAGTAAAAAGTTTTTTTCTTCATCCGAGAGAGAATCATATGCCAGATAACGGTAGGTTTCGTCTTCTTCCGAAATAAAGTCTTTCAGAGAAAATTTAGCTTGGCCGCTTTGAGCAAGATAAAAATGTTCGGAGAGCAGTTTTATATACTCGCGAAGCACAGGATTATTCGGATCTTTGCGGACAGCTTCGGAAAGATATTTATAAGAGTCTTCATATTTACTGGTATGAAATGAGGCTATCCCGGCTATAGTGAGAGCATCTAGATCTTCATTGTGGTATCTCAGATAATCAATAGCGGCATTAGCTGCTTCGGCATATTCTTGGTTTTGATACAAGATTGAGGCTTTTCTCAAGCCAAGAGGTAACTCTTTGCTTGAAACTTGGTTGCAGGCAACTATAAGGAAAAATAGCAGTAAAACGGATATTTTGGCTAAAAAAGAAGTTTTGACCTTTTTTGTGAAACTACCAGACAAATAGATGTTTGTTTTCATTTTTTTATCCACAAACTATAAGAAATAGTGAGTAGTTAAGGGTGGCAGTGAGCAGAAATGACGAAAGCAATTATCGCATAAATATTGAGTTCTAAACAATTTCACTGCTCCCTGTCGTTTGCTGCATAAGATAAGCAGGAAGATATTGTTGTCTTTAAATATGCAATTTTGTGATGTTGCGTCGTACTAGATATTATCCCAGTCGATTTCCGGATCTTCTTCAACATTTTCCCAATCTATATTGTCTTGCAGGATTGTTGTCGGCTGCTGTTCTTGTGTGCCGTCAGAAGGAATTTTCTCTGTGGCAGGGTGGGGGATGGTCGGCGGATTGTAGGTTCCAGTTCCGTACTGTAGGTCATAAGAATCGCCATGGAGGTAGTCATCGGGCGGTTCAAAATCCTCCACGCTGTTCAGATATTTGCAGGTATTTGAGGTTACGCCCAAGAAAATTGCAAATAGAATGAAAACTGCAACCCATTTCCATGTTTCAGGCGACTTATTTTTCATCAGAAACTTCCTTTTCATCTATGAGCTTTTTCGTCTCAACGGTTTCGGTATCAGAATCTTGTTTTTTTTCGTCCTGTAAAGTCGATGCGACAGGTTTAGCAGGCATAGCATCTATACAGGGGAAGAAAAGAGTCATAGTGCCTTTTATTCTTTGTCTGTCCTTTTCTCCGAAGATGATATCGGCTTTGCGGATACTATGCAAATAAGGCATTTCGGTAGAAATCCTTTTTAGAAAAGCGGCCATATTGCCAGCGTTTGTATCAAAACGCAATTTTACAGGAGTGATCATTATAGATTGAACTCCGCTGGCTTGCTGCATCTGTAAAAGCTGAAGGTTAAAGGCCTCTTCATCTGCCGGAGTGAGCCCTTCGGCAACGCCTTGCATAGGATAACCTGTCATGCTGCTGTTATCATCATCTTCTTCTTTTTGATATGTGAAAGTTTTGCCTATTTCAAATTCGCTTATGATAAATCCTGGAATTCTCAGCTTTGTAAAGATATTCAGCAGGTTGGCTCTTTCGTGAAGGGTGAGAATTTGAGTTTTATTGATGGAAGAATTCTGTGTTATTTGCTCTTCACATGTTGTTTGTGTTTGAACGCCATTGTCAGCTTTAGGCAAAGCGGAAATGTAATTATTTATAGCCCTGTTTCTTCTTGATAAAGCCAAGTCTATAACAAAAGCGGAAAGCATGAGAGAGGCAATGGTGATTAAAAGAATTTTTCGGTTCATTACAGCATCTCCGCTTGAATTAAGAAGTCGAGGCTATTGTGCTTGGAAGCTCTTGTAGTAAATTTGGTTATTTTCTTTATTAGCACGGTGGCTGTGCGCTCTTTTTTATTATAAACCGGTTCAACCAGTTTTCCTAAATAATTGCCCAGTTCAGGCATATCTGCAGCTCTGCCTTTTATGACTATTATTTTGCCTGAAAGATCTGCGGATAAAATATTGTCTTCAGATATTTCAAGCGAGGTGGTGTATAGAGGTTTACTCATAAGCGATTCTGCCTGCGGGAACCCATTAGAAGCTCCGCTTGTTGTGTCTTCTTCAGGTTCCGGGAGTTCAAGGGTTTCACTTTCCTCTGCAGTTCGTAAAAGAATTTCTTCTATTATTATATTGCTGCTAGGCTTTGCCTGGAAAATTTTCTTATAAAGTTCAAACAAGCTTGAAGAATCATCCATCAGTTTTTCAAGATGTGACAAAGAATTCTGTGATATGCCGCATGAAAGAAGAAGATCTGATGTGGTGTTTTCTTTTGGCTTTGCCGGTTTTGGAGTGATACTCTGAACATCAGCGGTGATAAGGCTATAGTCAGTGGCAAGTTTTATAGAAAATACGGCAAAGGCGGTGAACAATAAAACGGCTATAGGAATTGCAACAGAAAGAAAGGTCTCTCTGTTATGTGCTGCTTTTTGTCTTAAGCTTTCTAAGAAGCTTTCTGGGCGGTTCCCGCTTTTTTCGGAAAGAAAAGCTCCCATAATTGCGGGTATAAACTCTCCAATTGTTGCTTCTGAGGTTGAAGATAGCAGGTCGCCTTCTTTTGATGGACTTAGAGCAAGATGGTTTGTAATTTTGGGAGTTGTAATCTTTGTGGGGTTGAAATAGCGCACAAAGAAAGAGAGAACTGAAGGTTCTGCGGCGGAACCGCCTATAACCATCATTTCTTCTGTGGAAGTTTGTTTGGTGACAGCTCTGAAATAATCAAAGCTAAAGCGGATTTTTTGTGCGTAATTGTCCAGTTCTTTTTCAGTAGGAGGAGTTTGCATATCAGATGAGCCGGCAGGAATAAATCTGTAAAATTTGAGAAGGCCTCCTGTGTAAATCTGCAAATGGCTTCCTGTATATCCAAAATTTAGTATTGAAAAAGCAGGCGAGGCGTTTATGTCGGAAATCTCTTGGAGTTTATCGTTCAGAAAAACATGCGGATATATATCTCTTACTGTTATGCCTGATTTTAAGAAAGCTTCTTGATATGGCTCAAGGACTTTGGCAGGAACTACTGCCAAAGCAAATGAAAAAGGCGTTTTTGAGATAATTTTGCTGGCATAGTTAAAAGGCGTGCCTTTATACATAGGAGAAAGCAGTTTGTTGCCTTCACTCTTTATGAGGTTTTCATAGCCTTCTTTTGAGAGTTGCTCGTCAGGAGTCAGGATTTTAACTTGGAGTTCTCTGTGAGAAAAAGAAAAAGAAACATCGGCAGATTTAATATTGGGAAGTCTTTCTTTAAGGCTTGAAAGCTGTTCTGCAAGATAGCAAGCGAAATCGTCTGAGTCAGCAAAAGAGGATTCAGGCTGTAAAGCGAGGCTTTCACTGTAGACAAGTGTTCTGGCTCCGCATGAATCAGTTTCTACTGCTACAGCTTTTAGAGCCTTAGTGCCTATATCGAAAGAAATACGTAAACCTGGTTTGTTTTTCATGGAGATTCCTCAATATTTGAGCATTGAAAGCCGCTTAAGGTGGTTATCAAGTCGGCTTTGAGTGTTTTTTGTGAAACTTGCTGATTACCTTCATATACATGAGCAATTGATGTCAGTGTTGTCACGCCGTTATTAAGGTTTGAGGTGACTTGTACTCTGACTTTTCTGAAGGGTTTTAAGGAGAATTCATAATCTATTTTCTGGATGTCTTGTTCAGATGAATTTAAGAGAGATTTGGCTTTCTCAAGACCGCCTGAAGCAGCATGAAAACCTATTGTTTCAAGCAGATCAGAACGAGCCATATCCATGGCCGGTATTGAGCTTGAGGCGGAACTCATAAGCAGCATAAAAGCTAAAGCCATAGAGAGAAAAGAAAGATAGATTGTGAAGGCTTGTCTATTATTTTTCATGAGCCAAGTTCCTGTAAAAAAAAACTCTTTTGTAAATATCCATAGGATTCTGTGTCGGAGGATCCGGCTCAAGGCATACTTCTATGAAAGTTCCTTCTTTATAAGATTTGGCTGAGCAATTTTTGAAAATATACCCCGCAGGCGTTTTGACATTGGCGGTCAGCATTTTATCATCTACTTTCTTTAAAGCGGGAGAGGATGAAAGCTTTCTCAAAAAACGCCTGGTTTCAGCAAAAGATATTCTGGCATTTCGGTTATCGGTCTGATAATTGAAAGTTTGCATGGTTTTGCCAAACAGGGATGTGATACCTGTGACAGCAAGGGCAGATATTAATATTGCCATGGTAACTTCGATTAATGTAAAGGCTTTTTTCATGAAGAAGCCCCCAGTGAATCTTGATTTGCTTTTCGACTTTCAAGAGCTAAAAATGTTTTTACCTCAGTTTGCCGATCTTGAGATTCTACTAAGGCTGAGAGCTCAATAAGACCGTTTTTGTCTGGCTTGGAGATATGCAATGTCAGTTCCCAGTGAGGTTTTAAAGGAAATGCGCTTTTTAATGTGTTTTGTTCTGCTTTTAGAGAGCCTGTAAGTATTTTGGCCTTGGCTAGTTCCAATTCGCGTTCTGCAAGAAAGGCTGATTCGGACTCAAAGTCCGCATGTCGTTCAAGTTTTTGTATGACATCAAAGCCGGAGAAGATTGAAGTGACTGTTATGGCAAAGACCAACATTGAAATGATTATCTCTATAAGAGTGAAGGCTCTCTTAGAGAGGTTTATGTGTTTCAGTTGTTGTCTGTTGTTTTTCACAGTTGTATTTCTATCCGGACTCTTTTCTTTTTCAATATTTTTACTTCAGCTATAAGCAAGTTTATGTTTTTGCCGTCTACTAGCAATTTGCCTTTTGTTGTTATTATTAGGCTTTTTTTGAATGGCTTCTTTGCAAGTTCAGGAGAAAATATGGCTTTGGAAGGTGAAAGTCTGTAAAAAAGTTTGCTGCTTTGCTCGTCATATTCTATTTGAGCAGGAATTCCTCGAAAAGTTGCTCTCATTTTGCAGGTTGAAAAGAATGTTTCCAGTTCGTTTCTCTTGCTCATTTCCTCAGCATCCTCAAGGACACCTGAATATAACGGCATTCCTGCAGCAGCGGCTATACCGATGATTAAAACGGCAGTGATTACTTCTATTATAGTAAAACCGTCTCTTTTTCTTTTTATGCAGGGAAAAGAGAGTATGCCGTTTAAGAGGTTCACCAGTAGTGGTGGGCCGTTTCTTTAGAGCCGTCCGCGCCCATTTGACCGTTCATCCCGATCCACTTTGTGCCAAGTCTGAGAGAACAGGCTACACCTCTCGCTCCAAGTTTGCCGGTTGTGTCCAGAATCCAGAGTGTAGTGTTGTCTGTGTTGTAGAACTTGTAGCTGGAGCCTGGCCAAGTCAGTCCGAATCTGTTTGATGCTTCCGGGCAAATAAACAGTTTTGTGTCTTTTGCTATGGCATTCAGCTGCAATGAAGCGTTGGAAAACTTCCACTTCATGTTGCCGCTTCTGTCAATCCAAGCCCAGCGGTTTTTGCCTGATTCCAGTTCAAAGTTTTTTGCTTCCCAGAGAGCTATCAAACTCTCAATTGACTTTTGATTGGAAAGACAGGATTTGGCTCTGGCGACACCTGCCAGAGACTGGTATTTTGGAATTGCAAGAGATGTGAGAATCCCTATGATAAGTACCACTATAAGTATTTCTACTATCGAAAAAGCTTTTTTGCGCATATCTCCTCCAGAAAATTTATGCAGAGCCTAATAAATCTACCTCACTGTTTTAACCATGTCAAATATAGGCAAGTACATTGCAAGGGCAATTATAAAAATTACTATGCTCATAAGTATTACCAAAGCAGGCTGTATAAGATTTAGAGCACGTTCAACCCTCATGTTAAGTTCCTCGTCAAAAATTGCTCCGGTTTTTTGAAGCATTTCTCCTGTTTTTCCTGTTTTCTCTCCCACGTCTGCCATGAGAATAAGACTTTCGGGAAAAAGGTCGCGATTGGCTTGAAGAGCCTGAGTTATAGATGAACCGCTGCCGACTGCTTTCTTGGCGTGTAGAATTGCGTCTTTGTAAACTTGGTTGTCCAAGGCTTGCGCAACAGCAGTTAAAGCTGTCAGAACGGGTACATTGCCTAAAATCAAAGTTGAAAGCAGATCGGCGATAATAGCTGAGTTTTTGGAAACTGATATTTGCCCGAGCCAAGGCAAAGAAAGAATGAATCGATCTCTTAATGTTCGGAAATTTTTGTTCTTGCAAAGAGCGGAATAGGTAAACAGGGTTATGACAAAAAATGCCAAGAGCCAGAGCCAGTAATTTCTTAGAAGGTCTGAGACTGCTATGACAAACTGTGTTATTCCTGGCAGCTGTTGTCCGCTTCTAGTAGCGTTTTCTATAAAAACTGGAAAAACCCATATAAGCAAAGCTCCTACAACAAGTGCTGTTGCTATCAAAAGCATAGCAGGATACAGAGAGGCATTGAAAAGTTTTTTTCTGGTTTTGGCTTGTCTTGAGTAGATTTCAGAGTATCTCTGAATACTTTCGCCCATCATGCCGCAAACTTCGCCTACTTCCAACATGGTGACAAATAGATGCGGGAAAACTCCGGGAGCCTGTCTTAATACTTCCGAAAAAGATTTGCCTGCTTCGATTTTGTTTTTGGCTTCTGTCAAAAATCTTCTTAATGCCGGATTTGAGGATTGAGAAGCCAAGGCATTGAGAGACATTATTAAGGGGCAACCCGAGCTTAAAAGGCTTCCAAACTGCATTAGGAAGAAGTTCATGGTGTCTTCAGGAATTCTACTTCGTTGTTGGCTCCATCTGTTTTTGGCGTGATAGATTTGTTCAATGGAAACAGGAGTCCAACTTCTTTCTCTGAGCCACGTTTCCGCATCAGAAGGAGCAGAGGCGAATATTTGCCCCGCTACTTTGTTTCCGTCTTGATCGAAAGCTTCGTATCTATAAGTTTTGCTCAAGAGAAAATCCTTGCTTAAGAATTGCGCTTTTTATAATGAGAGTCGCTTCTGGTAATTCTGGTAACTTCTTCAACTGTGGTTATGCCGGCTAAAACTTTGTTGAGTCCGTCGGTTCTCATGCTCCTCATGCCAGATCTGAGAGCGGCTTCGTTTATGACTCTGGCTGAGGCTTCTTCCAGAATGAGTTCATGGATCTCGTCGTTAATTGTCATAATTTCGTGGATGGCGGTTCTTCCGAGATAACCTGTTTTGCGGCAGACCAAGCAGCCTTCAGGAGCATAAAGTTTTTCAGCTGTCATGCCGCTTTCTTTTAAAACCGCCAGATTTTCTTCGGTAATGGTTTTCATTGATTTGCAGGATCTGCAAAGAAGTCTCACTAGTCTCTGTCCGCCGACACCTATAACTGCCGAGGCTACAAGATATGGTTCTATGCCCATTTCTATGAGTCTTGTGACCGCCGAGGCGGCATCATTGGTGTGAAGGGTTGAGAAAACCAAATGACCCGTTAAGGCTGATTCAATAGCTATTTGAGCTGTCTCAGCGTCTCTGATTTCGCCTATAAGAATAACGTTGGGGTCTTGTCGCAATATGGAACGTAGTGTTCTTGCAAAGCTGAGACCTATTTCAGGACGAACTTGCACTTGGTTGATTCCAGGTATAAGGTATTCAACCGGGTTTTCGACAGTGGTTATGTTTATATGCGCGTTTTTGATAAAGTTTACAGCCGCATAAAGTGTGGAGGTCTTTCCTGAACCGGTCGGTCCTGTCATAAGCAGTATTCCGTTAGGGGAGGAAGAGAGCTTTTTGAATTGTTCGAGCAACTGTTTGTCAAAACCGACTTGATCAAGCGTCAGTTGCATTCGGCTTTTATCAAGAATTCTTATGGCAATCTTTTCTCCGAATACGGTAGGCAATGTTGAGACACGCAGGTCAACGGTATGAGTTGCCAATTTGACTTTTATACGGCCGTCTTGCGGAAGCCTCTTCTCGGAGATGTCCATCTGAGCCATGATTTTAAGTCTTGAAACAAGCTCGTTCTGAATGGATTTGGGAGCTCTCATAAGCTCGTTGAGCATCCCGTCTATTCGGCATTTGACTACTACTGAAGCTTCATCTGACTCTATGTGTATATCGCTTGCCTTATCTTTAATGGATTGATGAATTATGTTGTTTACCAGATTTACGACTGGTATGTCGCGGCTTTCGTCATTTATATCGAAAGCTGTAAAATATTCTTCGGATATGCCAAGTTCCGTGCGATGCTCAGCTGTCATTGTGTCTACAGCTGTTTTTAAAGAGTCGCCGGTTGCGCCGTAATAATATTTTATTGCCGCCTCAATTTGTGACTCCGGGCTTATGCCTATCTCAAGATCATAACCTGTCTGAAAAGAGATTTCATCGATTATGAAAAGGTCTAGAGGATCCGCCATAGTTATGCGAAGCCGGTTCATATCCAAGGAGATTGGAAGGAGGTTGTGGCTGCGGACAATAGGCTCAGGTATTGCTGTTAAAATCTCGGGAGGTATCAATATTTCATTGAGGTTGATATAAGGAATCTCCATTTGAGCCGCTAGGGTGGTGGCTATATCATCCTCTGTGGTTATCTCTGATTCAATAAGAACTTGTCCCAAGCGCTTGCCCATGATTTTTTGTTTTGCAAGGGCTTCCTGAAGCTGTTCTAGGGTTATAACTCCGGCTTCTACAAGAATATCGCCAAGTCTTTTTCTGTTTTTAGGGTTTTGGGAGCTAGAGTTTTTCTGTTGTTCAGGCATCAGAGGCTCTCATCTTTTCCAGAAACTTTTGCGTGCTGTTTCGTATTTGGGGTTGATTTCGAGAGCTTTTCTGTAAGACAAGGCCGCCTCGGAACGCATTCCTTTAGCTTCATAGGCTTGTCCGAGCTTATAATAGGTGTCAGCATAAGCTGGAAATTTGCGGATATGAGCTTTCAGCTGTCTAATCAATTCATCGGCGAGTTCTTGGCTGTCTAAAAGAACAGAGGTCTCATAGTTGTATTCTCTGGAAGACTGGGATTGATATTCGGCAAAAAATAGAGCTATAACTTTTTTGTACTCGGTGATAGCCTCGTCTTTTTTGCCTTGTAGCTCTAGCAAAGCGGCTTTTTCATTAAGGGCTTCCCTGTATTTTGGGTTAAGTTCAAGAGCTCGTTCCAAGGCTGTAAAAGCATCTTCTATTTGTTCAAGCCCGCGCAAAGCTATAGCTTTATTATAGAACGCGTCCGGCCAGTCGTTTTTTTCAATGACTTTATTAAATGCTGTAAGCGCATCCGTGTAATTGCCCACATTCAGCAAAGCCTTGCCCAGATTGTTATAATAGTCTGAGGAGGGATAAAGCTCAATGCAAGCATTGTATTCTTCAATAGCTTCGTTGG